>DASVUC010000126.1:0-15463 GCA_036387255.1 Tepidisphaeraceae bacterium
CCGTCGGGGGCGATGGAGGAGATCGCGGAGTTCCTGGGGATCACGCCGGCGGAGGTGATGGATACCGCGACGTTCTATGAAGAATACTGGCTGCGGCCGAAGGGGAAGTATTTGATCCAGGTTTGCCGGTCGCTGGCCTGCGAGATCTGCGGGTGCAGGGAGCTGACCGAGCGGATGATGAGTCAGTTGAACGTCGAGCTGGGAGAGACGACGGCGGATCAACGCTGCACGCTGGTGGAGCTGGAATGCCTCGGCTCGTGCGGAACGGCCCCGGTGGCGATGGTGAACGAGGTGCTGCACGAGAACGTGACGCCGGAGTCTTTGAGCGAAATTGTCGACAAGCTGCCCGAGGACCCGGCGGCGTATAAGGATCCTTCCGTCACCTGGGACGATCACCACTGATGTGCGGCCGATGAGAACTCCACGAGGCTATATGTGGATTGCGGCGATCGCGGTGCTCGTGGTGCTGGGGGCCCTGTGGATCTGGATGAACTACTTCCAGACGTACCACCTGGCGACGGTGGACACGATGCGGCTGTATCGCGATGGCTTTCGGTCGCTGCGGGAATTCCGGACCGCGATCGCGGATGTAAATCCGAAGACGGTGATTCCGCTGATCGACGCGGACGAGCGGAAGCAGTCGCCGTTCGACGAAGAGGATGATTTTTGTCGGCGGAGCCGGATCAAGATCATCGGTGTGCCGGTGAAACTGGGCGGCTGGCCGGCGCAGGCTGATGTGAAGCGGTTTCTCGAGTTTGCGGCGAATCCAAAATACCAGCCGGTGCTGGTGCACTGTGCGCAGGGCGTTCGCCGCACGGGCATGATGGTGGCGGCATACCAGATGAGCGTGCTGAAGTGGGATAAGGAAAAGACGAAGGGGGCGATCCTGACGTTTGGGCACAGCCGGCGGAGTATTGGAGACGTCGAGAAGTTTATTGACGGCTATGATCCAGTGACGATGGCGACGGTGACGGATCTGCCGGTGTCTGCGGAATGATGGTGATGTTGTGGCGAAGAAGTCGAACGGTTTGTTTGGTTGGCTGGGTCGCCAGGTGGGATACGTCAAAGGCGGCGTGAAGGCTGAGGTGCCGAAGGTGGTGTATCAGCAAAAGCGTGTGGAAGAGGCGCGCGTGGAAGGAACGGACCAGGTGCTTCGGCGGACGGTGATTGATGAGGTGATTGTGGAGTCGAAGCGCATTGAGCAGAAGAAATAGCGTCTGCGTGAAGAAGGTAGTGATGCGACAGATTCAACTAACGGCCGTCATCGAACGAGAAGGCGATGGATTTGTTGCGCTGTGTCCGGAGATTGATGTTGCCAGCCAAGGGGGCACGTTGGAGGAAGCGCGCCGGAATCTACGCGAGGCCGTGGAGCTATTTTTTGAATGCGCGAGCGATAAAGAGGTGAAAGAGCGGCTGCCCAACCAAATTTGGGTGGAGCCTTTGGAGATCACCGTTGCCTAAGCTGCGGCGACTCTCCGGTGCCGAGGTGCGCCGGATTTTGGAAGTACATGGCTTTGCGCTGGTGCGCCAGCGTGGCAGTCATATGGTGATGCAGCGTAAGGTGACGAATTCGACGATCACTGCGATCGTGCCTGATCATGCTGAGTTAAGGATTGGGACCTTGCAGTCGATCATCCGGCAGTCGCAGTTGGCTAGAGAATTATTTGAGGCGTGACACATGGCGTTTAATGAACCGGTTTTGACGAAGCGGATTCCACTTGATCCTTCGCAGCGCAAGCTGGTGGGGTATGACGATTACGTGGCGACAGGGGGGTATGGGGCGTTGCGCAAAGCGCTGGAGATGAAGGGTGAGGACATCATCAAGACGGTGACGGAGTCCGGTCTTCGCGGGCGCGGGGGGGCGGGGTTTTCGGCCGGGCAGAAGTGGTCCTTTATTCCGAAGGAGAAGAAGGGGCCGCATTACCTTGCCGTGAATGCGGATGAGTCGGAGCCGGGGACGTTCAAGGATCGGTACCTGATCGACTACGACCCGCACTTGCTGCTCGAGGGGATCGCGATCGCTTCGATCGCGACGCAGTGCGATGTGGCGTATATCTACATCCGCGGCGAGTACCACCGCCAGGCGAAGGTGCTCGAGAAGGCGATTAAGGAAGCGTACGACAACGGCATCTTCGGGCAGAACGGGATCTTCGGATCGCAGCACAAAGTTGAGTGCTATGTGCACCGCGGGGCGGGGGCGTATATCTGCGGGGAAGAGACGGGATTGCTCGAATCGCTGGAAGGGAAGAGGGGATGGCCTCGGAATAAGCCGCCGTTTCCGGCGATCGCGGGGGCGTTTGCCCGGCCGACGGTGATTAACAACGTGGAGACGTTGTGTCTGGTGCCGCCGGTGATTGAGCGCGGGCCGGCGTGGTTCAAGTCGATGGGAACGCCGTCGTCTCCGGGTCCCAAGCTCTTTGGCATGAGCGGACACCTTAATCGTCCGGGCGTCTATGAAAACGAGTTGGGCATTACGCTTCAGCAGTCGATCGACATGGCCGGCGGGATGAAGGGCGGGGCATACAAAGCGGCCATCTGCGGCGGGATTTCGATGGGCGTGCTGGGGACGAACCAGCTCGACATCAAGCTGGACTTCGACGATGTGCGCTTCCGCGGCGGATGCCTGGGCTTGGGAACCGCGGGGATGATCGTGATGAACGAGCATACGGACATGGTGGCGGCGCTGCGGAACTGCGTCCGCTTTTACGCGCACGAGAGCTGCGGTCAGTGCACGCCTTGCCGCGAGGGGTCGGGATGGATGGTGAAGATCCTGAACCGCATCCTGGATGGTCGCGGGCGGGCGAAGGACCTGGACATGCTGATGGAGCTGGAGAAGACCATGGGGATCATGCCGGGGACGACGATCTGCGGCTTGGCGGATGGCACGGCGTGGGCGACGCGTACTTTCATCAACAAGTTTTACGATGAGTTCGCGGCGCGGTGTCCGGAAGAAGAATTCCGGAGCGTGTCATTGCCGATCAACCGCGGGATGGAACGGGTGACGCCGATGGGTTCGAACACGCGGTAGGAAGGTAAGAGGCAAGAGGCTCAAACCTCAGGGGGCGTGGACGGCGGCGGGAGTTGAAGTGCCGCATTCGGGACACTGCTCCGGCGTGGCGCGGATGTCGTAACCGCAGTTCGTACACAGGCCGCCGACTTCTGCGCGCACATGAGGAATCGCCGCGCGCAAGAAGACCTGGTTTGCCAGCAAGGCGCCGATTGGGGGCAAGAGAAAGCTTAGCGCCATCAGGAAGTTGGATTCCCACCGGCGCATCGGGCCGGCACCCATGAACAGGAAGTGCACCAGCGGCGTGACCATGCCGATACTTCCGCAAATCGCCACACCAAGCCAGAATGACTTCGCCCGCCGAACCTTGGGCATAATCCTCCGGGCGATGTCGTTGCGTTGTTGTCGAGACAAATGCGCCAGCTCGGGTAGAGAAGTAACGGACCAGTAAATTGGCATCTGCCGTCAGTATATCGGCAGCGTGCGGTGGCCCTCCTACAAAACCGCACGATTGTTAGAGCCTAGAACGGGTGGGGGATCTGAATTTCAGTTGTCTTTCCCGCCGGCAGGTTGACCCAGGTTGGATCGCGGTAGGGGAAATGCACGCCGACCCATGCCGCCTGCGCCGCCGTCATGGTGACCTGCGTCGGGAACCCGTCTTCCCAGGTCATGTCGATCGTTATGCCGCCGCGCGCACGCAGGCCGCGAAAGCTCCCGCTCGCCCACGCCTTC
The DNA here is from genome assembly GCA_036387255.1 of Tepidisphaeraceae bacterium. Lineage (GTDB taxonomy): Bacteria > Planctomycetota > Phycisphaerae > Tepidisphaerales > Tepidisphaeraceae > DASVUC01. Next base: position 3,740 of record DASVUC010000126.1, read on the forward strand.
GGCAGCGCCGGGAGCAGGCGGATCAAATCGGTATGGCTTTGCACGAGCATCTCGGCAATCCCGGCGGTGGCGCCCAGGTTTCCGTCAATCTGAAAGATCTTCGGCGGATGCAGGTCGAAGAGGTTGGTGCACGTCTGGTGAGCCAGCAACTCGACGAGGTTCTGGTGCGCCAGCTTGCTCTCGCGGAGGCGCGCCCACATGTTGACGATCCACGCCCGGCTCCACCCGGTGTGCCCGCCGCCGTGCGACAGACGGCGCTGCAAGGTCACGCGCGCCGCATCCGCCCAGGCGGGTGTTTTGTCGATGTCGATCAGACTCGCCGGATGCAGCGCGAACAGGTGGGAGATGTGGCGATGCCCCGGCTCCGGCTCATCGTAATCCTCCAGCCATTCCTGCAACTGTCCGTGCTTCCCGACCCGCAGGGGAGTGAGTCGATCCAGCGTTCGCGTGACGTCTCGCACGAACCCCTCATCCACATCCAGCACACGCGCGGCTTCGACGCAGTGCATGAACAGCGACCGCACAATCTCCTGGTCCATCGTTGGCCCCATCGTGAGGTGCGCGAGCTGTCCATCCGCGGTGCGGTACGCGTTCTCCGGGGAGATCGAGGGGCCGGTGACGAGCCGGCCGTCCTTGGGATTTTCCACCAGATAATCGAGGAAGAACTCTGCGGCCTCTTTGAGGATTGGGTAGCCTCGGTTCCGCAGGAAGTCTTGATCCAGCGTGAAGCGGTAGTGTTCCCAGACGTGTTCGCACAGCCATGCGGCGCCCATCGGCCACAGGCCCCACGTCACGTGGCCCTGAGGGGCGGTGTAGCCGAAGATGTCGGTAACGTGATGAGCGACGAAGCCGCCGGCCCCGTAGTGCACCTCCGCGGTCGTGCGGCCCGATTCCCGCAGGGAATCGAGGAATGAGATAAGCGCGTGGTGACACTCGCCAAGACCGCAGACCTCCGCCGGCCAATAGTTCATCTGGAGGTTGATGTTCAGGTGGTAATCGCACTCCCAAGGCGGCTTGAGGCTGTCATTCCAGAGGCCCTGAAGATTGCTGGGAAGCGTTCCCGGGCGGCTGCTGGAGATCAGCAGGTAGCGCCCGAAATGGAAGTAGAGCGCCAGCAGATCTTCATCGGATTCGCCGGATTGCAACCGCTTGAGCCGCTCATCGGTGGGCAGCGCCACGACATCGTCATCTTCGTCACCGATGGTGAGATCGACACGGCGAAACAGCTCGCGATGACTTGCCTGGTGGTGATCGCGCAGCGCCTCGAACGACATCTCCGCCGCCCGGTCTACCAGCGCGTTCGAAAGCGCCAGCGGATCCTTCCCGCGATAATCCGTCCCGGCAGCGAGCACGATCATCAGGTCATCGGCACCGACAACGCGAATAGAGTCATTCGCTGCTTCGGCCGTTCCACCTTGAGCGATCACCCGCGCCAGACAAGCGATTTTGAGTCCTTCCCCGCCATCCAGGTTCCCCTGCATGAGGAGCCGGTTATTTCCGTGGGCGGTCACCGTCGCATCGGCTTCCCGCGTCAGGCGGATGTCACAGGAGATCTTCCCGCGCGCGCTGGCGCCAATAGAGATGACGATCACCTGATCCGCCGCAGTGGAGAAGACCTCCCGAACAAACCTGACTCCGTCCACCTCATACCGTGTCAGGGCAACGGCCCGATCCAGATCCAACTCGCGATGATAATTCGCCGCCTTCTCGTGTCCGGCGAACTTGAGATGCAGATCGCCGAGCGTCTGGTACGGCTTGATGTCTCGAGGCCGCCCAAACATGGTTTGCTCCGCCAGCGCCTCCGCCTCTTTCGGCTTGCCTTCGAATAAGAGGCGCCGCACTTCCGGCAGCGCATTGCGCGACTTGGGGTTATTCGCGTCGATGCGCTTCCCCGACCAGACCGTTTCTTCGTTGAGTTGGATGCGCTCTTCCGCGATGCCCCCGAACACCATGGCGCCGAGCCGCCCGTTGCCGACCGGCAGCGCCTCGAGCCACTCCCGGGCGGGCTGCCGGTACCACAGTCGTTTTCGATTCGCCTCCATCACCCCATCGTAGCTTCTGTCCACCTCTCCTGTTGAACCGCCCCGGCGTTGCGGGTAGTTCTCTGCTCATGGGAACCCGCACCGGTAACTTTGCAATTGGCTTCCGTCGCGCCAGCAACATCGACTGGCAAAAAGATCTCGCCGTTCAAGCACAATGGGCCAAGGAGGCCGGCTTCGACCTGATCGACTTCGACCGTATCACGAGCCAAGACGCAGCGGTTCTTAAGCAATGGGGCCTTGCCCTGGGCGCGGTGGATCTGATCGACTTCCCGAACATCATGCACAACGACCCGGGCAAGCGCCGCGAGCTGATCGAGCGCAACGTCGCCTTCGTGAAAGAAGCCGCCGGCTGGGGCGCCAAGGCGATGTTCACTTGTATTTTGCCCGGGGACGCGACGAGGAAGCGGGCGGAGAACTACAAGCTGGCGATTGACTGCTACGCGCCGATTGCCGAAGCCTGCGCCGCCGCGGGCGCTTCGCTCGCCGTCGAAGGTTATCCCGGTGGGCCGCCGCACTATCCGGCGCTCGTGTGCAATCCCGAAACCACGCGCGCGTTTCTCAAAGATATCGGCAAAGGCGCAGGCTTGAACTACGACCCGTCGCACCTCATCCGCCTGGAGATCGACCACATTCGCTTCCTCAAGGAGTTCGCTCCGCACGTGAAGCACGTGCATGGCAAGGACACCGACGTGAACGAAGAAGCCCGCTACGAGTTCGGCACCCAAGGCGCCGCGTTCCAGGAACCGCACCGCTGGGGTCAATGGATCTGGCGCTACACGATTCCCGGACATGGGGTGGCGCGCTGGGGCGATATCTTCCGTATCCTCAAAGACGCAGGCTTCCGCGGCGCGGTCAGCGTGGAGCTAGAGGATGAGAACTTCAACGGCACCGAGGAAGGCGAGAAGCACGCGCTCCTGCACTCGCTGGACTATCTACGCAGCGTGTAGCGCTTTTCACCGCCGCAGGTGCGCCGCCACCTCCGGCGCAAGGTCGCGCGACAGCTCGATATCGAACGGCGGCGACGCCTTTTGATCGTAGCGCAGTATTCCCACGGTTTCCGCCTGGTCGAAACCGCTGTTCTGGCGCATGTGTCCATAGATCACGTCAACGCGATGATCATCGATCGCCCGGACGATCATGTCGCCGTTCCAGTAGGTTGTCGGCGCAACCAGCACATTGCCGTTCTGCCGCCAGAGCGCCACTTGGGACCGCGTCATGCCCGAGCCGAAGGAGTAGGAGAACGCCAGTTCCGGCGCGCCATCCGAATCCAGGTCGGCGATCGCCATCGCGGTGACACCGGGCCCGCCGAAGCTCGCGCCCAGCAGCGTGACTTGGTTGTCGCGAATAAGGTACGTGTTGCTGGGGTATACGCCTGGCGCGACCCGGAAGATCTGCACGCCGAACCGATTCCAAATGTCGGGCGTCGTCACCTCTTCCAGGGGAAACCTCACGGCCCGATTCATGCGGGGGTTCTTCGCGAACACATCCTGGCGCACGAGTTTTTCCGCCTCGCGAACGGTGATGCGCACGGACGGTATCGCGGCTGTAGCGCGATCCGTGGAATGACGTGTGTGCGTGGAGATGCACGATGACAGCAGCAGAATGACCACACCCCAGAGTTGTTTCGCCATTGCTTTGCCCTTCGCGTAACCGTCCGATAACTCTCCACCAGCTCGCGCGTCAGCTCGGCAGCTCGTACTTTATCAGACCGCCATCGCGCGCAATCTTCTCCTCACCTCCGCCTAATCCTTTTTCCGAAAACGACCATGCAGATCGCGCCCGCGCAAATGGCTGGCGCCGTGGGTTCACCCTCAACGAAGGTTTCCGCACATGACGCATCGTCGCCTCGTCGCTGTCGCCGCGCTGGCTGTCTGCTTCCTCGCCTCCGTCGCCAAGGCGGGCATCATCTACGCGCTGGACAACAGCAACAACGTTTTCTCGTTTGATCACGCGCAGCCGCAGAACATCCTTGCTGGCCATTCAATCTCGGGTCTGGCCGCGGGCGAGCAGATGCTCAACATTGACATCGACCCGCGCACGACCCAGATGATCGGGTTGTCTAACCGCAGCCGGTTGTATTCAGTGGACGTCAGCACGGGCGCGGCGACACCCATCACGCCCGCGTTCACGCCGCCATTGAATGGCATTGCGTTTGGCTTTGACGTCAACCCTGCCGTCGCGTCGCAGGCGCGCGTCGTCAGCGCGACGGATCAGAACCTTCGCCTCGACAATTTCGCCACTAATGTCTTCGTCGCCAGCGGTATCCTCTTTGGCGCGGGTGACGCAAACTCGAGCAAAAATGCCAACGTGGAGGCGCTCGCTTTTGCGAACAACGTTGCCTCCGCCACCACGTCCACTGCCTTCGGGATCGATACGGTGCAGGACGCTCTGGTGCGACTTGGCTCGGTGAACGGCTCGCCCAACGCCACCGATTCCGGTCAGGTTGTGACCGTCGGGGCCCTGGGCGTGGATGCGGGTAACCTGGTTGGCATGGACATCTCCCGCGACGGCGTCGCGTTTGCCGCAATCACCACGCCCGCCAGCGTCTTCTCCAACCTGTACACGATCAACCTGAACAGCGGCGTTGCCACACCTCAGGGGCGGATCATTGGTGGCGTCACCATCCGCGACATCGCCGCGGACAGCTCCACGAACTTTGCGATTCCCGAGCCCGGCACGCTCGCGTGCCTCGCGCTGCTCCCTCTCGCGTTCCGCAGGGTGCGCTCACGCCGCGCTGGCGCTTGAGCCGCAGCTTGTCTAAAGCGACGACAGTTCCCGAAGCCCCAGATGGACCCGGACCGCCCGTCCGAGTTTTTGTTTGTCCGTTGCCTCTTCCTCTCCTTTGGCCTTATCTGGACGCAGAAGTCTCGCCGTTTGAGGCTTTGACCTCACATCTCAAGGAGGACGCATGCGCCAGATTCCCCTCGGCCGGCCCACCACCCGATTCATCCCGCTTCCCGTCGAGATGACGCCCAAACCCAACTGGAAACCCTTCGCCACGACCAGCTCTGTGCGGGAAGTACCGTTCGTCCCCACGCCTCAGCACGTGGTCGACGAGATGCTCCATGTGGCCGGCATCACCGAGAAAGACACGCTCTACGATCTTGGCTGCGGCGACGGACGCATCGTCATCTCCGCCGCTAAGACCTACGGCGCCCGCGGCGTTGGCGTCGATCTCGATCCTGATCGCATCAAGAGTTGCAACGACAATGCGCTTGCAGCAAATGTGGCGGGGAAGGTCCAGTTCCTCCAGCAGAGCTTCTTCGACATCGACTTCGGCGAAGCAACTGTCGTCACGCTCTACCTGCTCCCGTGGGTGAACGCGATCCTGCGCCCCAAGCTTCTTACGCAGCTCAGGCCCGGCTCGCGCATTATTGCCCACGCTTTCTCGATGGGCGATTGGGTTCCCGACCGCACCGTGCGCATCCCGGATCACCGTGTCGTCTACGTTTGGGTGGTTCCCGCGCCCGTTGGCGGCGAGTGGAACACGACGATCCGCCTGCCCAATGGCCGCACCCATCATGCGACAATGGAACTCGACCAGGAATTTCAGACGGTCGTCGGCCAAGCCAAAATCAACGGGCTCGAAGTCCCGCTCGATCAGCCCACGCTCTTCGGGGATCGTCTGAAGTTCACATTCCGCAGCCCCGTCAAACCCCACCAGAACCTCACCTACACCTGCAAAGTCGAAGGCGACATCCTGCGAGGTCACGCGATGAATGATCGAGGAACCTACGAGCTTCGCGCCCGACGAACCCAAGCCCCCCCTCCGCGATACGACGCCTGACAATCTCTTTTTACTGTTAGCTCTCACCCCTTCTCCCGGTCCGCCGGGAGGAAGCTATGGTGACGGCTCCTCCTACCGCATCGATAACGCCATAAAGATCTCCGCAAACGGATCCCGGTTGTAGCGCGGGATCTCAACGAATCCCTGGGCCCTGAACAGTGAAAGTGCGGCCGGCGACTTGCTGCTCGTATCCAGAAGCATCGTCTTCCACTTACCCGCTCGCCCGTGCGCGATCACTGCTTCGAGCAACCGGCGCCCGATCCCGTTCCCGCGGCATCGCTCCAGCACATAAAACCGTTTCAGTTCGCACGTCTGCTCATCCAGCTTGCGCAAGGCAATCGTCCCCACCACCTCGCCCTCCACGAGCGCGATCAGAAACTTCCCCCCCTGCGACTGGTACACTTGGTCGATTCGGAGCAAGTCACTGTCCTTGCTCTGCACGTCAAAGGTGAACCCCAATGCCGGCAGCACCTCCTCAAAGAATCGCAGCACGTTCGGCTGGTCCGAAGGGAGATAATCTCTGATCTCCAGGCCGATCACGTGCGCACGCCCTGACCAAAATAGAAGTAGCTGCCGGTCGTGCTGACCGAGACCTGCAAGCCCACTCGCCGGCAGACACTGATCAACTCCTGGGGCGCATAAAAGTTCTTCACGATGCGAAATGCGCGCTCGTCATTCAGCTTTCGCACCATCACCTGCTCGCGCTCTTCCGGCAGCACATGGTTCGCTGCGGTGCTGGTTGCCTCACGCAGCCCATCGACGAAGAAGACGCGACCGCCCGGCCGAAGCGCCCGCGCGACGGTTGCGAAAAATCCCTCCAGCCGCTCGACCGGAACGTGCGACACCCAAAAGGCAAAAACCACCCCGTCATAGGTCTCGGTGGGCTCCCACTGAAAGAGATCCGCCACCAGGTAATTCACCTTTGGACTAGCTATCCTGGCGCGGTTGATCGCGATCATTTCTTCAGACGCGTCGACGGCCGTAATTTTTGCCGCCTTGTTCACCAGCCGCTGAGTCCAGATGCCAGTGCCCGGCGCGAGTTCCAGCACGTGGTCCGTCAGTGGCACCGCATCAAAGGCGGCAAACACTGCCGCTCGTTCGTCAAACCATTGCTTATTGCAAACCTCTCCCCGGTCGTAGCGCCCCCGCCGATCCCACCACTCATCGTACTCCGCTGCCCGCTGACGGTAGTACGCGATCATCTCCTCGAGGACGTCCACCGGAACGCTCTTCTGCATCCGGGTCTTATATCGCTTACCCGGGCTGTTGCCACTTCGATGAACAAAGGCATTGCGCAATAAAAGAGGCCGGGCGCGCATCCACCAGCAAAGCCCGGCCTCACGAAATTGTACTGCGATGGCGGGGGCGGGCGCCCCGCGCCGGTTAGTCGGCGGGGATGATCACGGTGTCGATGACATGGATCACACCGTTGCTGGCTTCGATGTCGGTCTTGGTGACGGTGGCCTTGTCGATCATGACCTTGCCGCCATCGGTGGAGATCTTGGCTTCTTTGCCGTTGACGGTCTTAGCCGACGAAAGACCGGTGACGTCCTTGGCCATCACCTTGCCGCTGACGACGTGGTACTTGAGGATGCCGGCGAGCTTCTCCTTGTTCTCGGGCTTGAGCAGATCATTCAACGTTCCTTCCGGCAGCTTCTTGAACGCCTCGTCGGTCGGCGCGAAGACGGTGAAGGGACCCGCGCCCTTCAGCGTGTCCACGAGATCAGCCGCCTTCAGCGCCGCCGCGAGGGTTGTGAAATCTCCGGCCGCGACCGCGGTGTCGACGATATCCTTCTTCGCATCCTCTGCGCGGGCGGTGCCGAACGTGCCGACCGTCATTGCAATGAGAACTGCGATCAGACTAAACCCCATCAAACTATTGCGCTTCATATTCAATCCTTCCCACGGTTGTGGGGGTAAGGGCCCGCATCGGCAGGCCGTTGTATTGTTTTCCACCTGACCCCCTGAAAGGGCTTGTCGGCGGCCGGTCTTGGACGGAACCGGCCGCCAACTCACCGCGGAAACGTCATGCTCGGACCATATGGCCGCGATGCGCGGCCGGCGCCGTCGAGAGACGGATCGCTTCGTACACGCCGCTCAACCCGACCAGGATGTAGACGATGTTCGCAATCACGCTCGTGCCGAAGATGGCGGCAACGAGGTTGAAATTGAACGCGCCAACCAATCCCCAGTTCAGGGCTCCGACAATCACCAGGATTGCGGCAACAATATCCAACGCTTTCATAGCTAACTCCTTCGCGACAACAACGCATCACCGCAACGAACGGCTCTGCAACATCAGGTTCAGCACTTCATCGCCCACAAGCCTGTTGTCGCGGAACAGGCCCCGGGCGGTTGAAGTGACGGTTACGCTACTGTTCTTGTTCACGCCGCTCATCTTCATGCGGAAATGCTCAGCCTCCACTGCGACGAGGACACCCTTAGGGGCGAGGCCGTCGACGAGGGCGTCGGCGATTTGATCAGTCATTCGCTCCTGCACCTGCGGAGGGCGAGCGAACCCCTCGACCAGCTGCGCCAACTTGCTGAAGGGAATGATTTGTTCAATTGCAGGGAGGTAGGCAATGTGAACCTTGCCCAGGAACGGCCGCAGGTGGTGCCGAGCAATGCTGCAAAACCAGATATCTCGGACCAGAATCACCTCTTCGTGCTTGTCGACTGGCAGTTGGGCGGCAACCTCAGTCGATGCTTCAAGCGGGTTTTCAGATGCTGGGACGACTATCAGCATGGTGCCTCCAAATCTTCCAATTCTGTCAACGCACAATAGAAGCCACCTGCGAGCGAGTCAATTAAAATCTTTCAATTCTTCCAGATCCTGATGTTTTGCCCCGAATTGGTTGCTACAATGGCTTCTGATGCAATAGAAGGAGATGTGGCAAATCTGTCATGTTGACCGCCGCTAAGACATTGCTGACGCCCAAGGAACTTGCCGATGCGATTGGCGCGAGCGAAAGCTCGCTGCGCCGGTGGGTGGATAGCGGGCGGATCCAGATGTCGCGAACGGCGGGGGGGCATCGGCGAATTCCGATTGAGGAGGCGATCCGCTTTATCCGCGAGGCGCGACTGCCGATCCTTCGGCCGGATGTTCTGGGACTTCCCGCGCCGGAGTCGTCTTCTGACGACGTGGCGAGGTCTCCTCTTTCGGATGAAGACCGGCTCTACGCGGCTTTAGCCGGCGGCGATCGAAAGCTGGCGCGGGCGCTGACCTTGGGCTGGTTCCTTCAGGGGCGGCCGCTGGGTTACATCTTTGATGGGCCGATCACACATGCGCTGCATCGGCTGGGCGAGCTCTTTCAGCACAGCGATCGCGGGATCCTCATCGAGCATCGAGCAACCGAGATGTGCGTGGAGATCATTCTCCTGTTGAAGAACCTTCTTCCGCAGGCCGCGGAGGATGCGCCGGTATCGCTGGGCGGGGCGCCGGAGTCGGATGTGTATCTGGTGCCGACGATGATGGTCGGCGCGGTGATGCAGGAGGCCGGCTACAAGGACATCAATTTCGGACCCAACACACCGGTTCTGCTGTTGAAGCAGGCGGCGGATGAGCACCAGGCGAAGCTGGTGTGGCTGTCGGTGAGCGTTCGCATGCAGAATAATCGCGTGCGCCAGCAGGTGGAGGAACTCGCGCGGCATCTTCAACAGCGCGACACGCACTTTGTGCTGGGCGGGCGACACGTGGCGGATCTGACGCCCCGCGGCTTTGGGAAGGTACACATCGGGCAGTCAATGACTGAGCTGGCGGCGTATGCGAAGGCGCTGAAGCATTGATTGAATGCGGCACAAGGACGCGGCTCCGCCGACGTTGGACGCTTACCCTAGAGCGAAGACTTCGGCGTCATCGAGGTGGATTCGGATGATGTAGTCGTTTGGGGGGAGGTCGCTCAGCTGCTTGTTCTTCCATTGCGCTTTGTGGCGCAGGTCGTCGCCCTGCAGGGGGACGGCATCTTCTTTGGTGTATCCAGGGATTCGGCGCCCAGTTTGATCCAGAATTTCGACGCGGAGCGAGCCGTTGGTGGCGTTGGCGTTAACGAGGAGGTTGTTGAGGCGGTCGAGCTTGAGGGGGCGCAGGGTGATCTGCGCGATCTTGTCGATCGGTCTGAGGCCGGCAAAGCGGTCACGCTTCATTGTTGCTAAGCCGATGCCGGATTGGTCGACAAATTCCTGGGGGCCGGTGGCGCCGGCGCTGTAGCCGCCGTAGTAGAAGCGGATCTCGTCATCGAGGATGACGGGGGAGGCGTTGGTGAAGACGCTGCCGGAATCAAAGTGGTTGCCCTGGTTGCGGGGGAGGAAGAAGGTGTCGCGGAAGGGGCGGGTGAAGTGGATGCCGTCGCGGCTCGTGGCGAGCTCAATGTCCATGACGCCGTTGTTCACGCTGCGATTCAGGATCTGCGGGCAGGCGAAGTAGACGCCGGCGTGATAGAAGACCGGCGTGGTGTGGAACTCCACCCAGGGGGGATCGTGCTCATCGGGGGCGATCACGATGTCGGGGGTTTCCCAGTGGATGAAGTCTTTGCTTTGGGTGCGGCCGGCCGCGTGCTTGCCGTACATGTTGCCCGCTTCGTCGTCGATCCACATCTTGCCGTAGATGGCAAAGACTTCGCGAATCGGATCCCAGAAGACGTCGAGCGCGTCGCTCATGGCGAGGGGCTGTGCCCAGGGGCGGGTGGTGTCGTTGGCGAGGGGGACAGCCTCACCCTTGTTGCCGTAGGACGCGACGAGCAGGGGGGCGTCGGGATGCTTCGTCCAGTGGATGCCGTCGGGTGAGAAGGCGACGCACAGGCCGGGGTATTCGACGCCCTCGCGCTTGGCGAAGTCGAAATAGACCATTTTGTAGCGGCGCACGGGATTGGGATCGCGCGGGTCGACGACAACGGATGCGCCGTAGCGGTCGGACTTACCGCCATTAGCGATCAGGACGATGTTGGTGCCCGTGGCGCCGTCGAAGTCGAAGAGGTCAAGCTTGGGGCGCCGCCAGGAGATGCCGTCATCGGATTCGGCATAGCAGACGGTGCAGCGGCGGGTGCGGTCGCGGGCGGTGGAGCCGGCGTAGGCCTGATACCACATTTGATAGCTTCCGCTGGCGTTGCGACTGACGCTGCAAAAGGCAATGTCGCGCGCCCAAGGGGTTTCGCCGCCCTTGATGAGCGGATTGCTCTGGTGGCGGAAGAGGGGGTGGAGCGTCCGTTTGGTTCCGGGGCGGTAGAGGATGGATTGATCGTCAACCAGGAGGATCGGAAGGGATGAGGCAAGCGCTGGGCGGGAGCTTGCAGGCAGTGAAGCGCTGGAGGAGAAGGTGGGGCGCAGTGCGGCGAGTGCTGTTGCAGCTAAAAAGTTGCGTCGCGTGGGCATTCGTTATTGAACGTTGAAACCTTCGGGCTCTTCGTATTCTGGTTTCCATTTGTAGAAGAGCTTTGCAATTTTGTCGCCCAGGCCGCGGTAGAGCCGTTGTTTGAGTTCGGCTTCGGAAGACGCGTTGCCGGAGCCCCAGTTCATGCTGGTGCTGACGGGGTAGCCCTCGGCCATGTCCGTGGGCCAGAGCGTTTCGCCGTTCCTGGCGTCGACGACTTTAACGCGGGCGGCGACGTCGCCGCGGAGCTGTTCCCCGCCGAGGAGGGATTCGAAGTTGCGATCGATGACGTCGACCCAGATGACCTGTGCGGCACCGACCTGACGGCCGACGTCGGCAACGGAGAGGGTCTTGAACTTCTCGCCGGAGCTCATGCGGAGCTCGCGGACCTTCGCCGAGTCTACGAGAGGCGCTTTGACCCTCGCCTTGATCTGGTCTTCGATGACGCGGCTGATCATTTCGTCGTCAGTGAGTGCGGTGGAACGATGATAATCTTCAACGAGAACGACGAGGGGCTGGGGCTGGGGAAC
>DASVUC010000127.1:0-7971 GCA_036387255.1 Tepidisphaeraceae bacterium
CGCCCCCGGTTCCGGTGCGAATGACAATGCCGGACGCGATGGAGAAGGGATTGAAGGATTCCACGATGTTCTTTGCATCGGTGAACGCGCTGTTCATCCGGATCTCACCGCTGCCGCTCAAACCGCCGTCGATATAGATGCGGTTGACGTTCCCGTGCCCGCCGTCGTTGATGTTCAGGATCGCGCTGCTCAGCGTGACGTTGTTGAGGTGGACGTTGTTGGAGCTGTAGTTGTCCTGAACGTCGAGCGTGGTGCCCGCCAGCGTGCCGCCGCTGAAGTACGTGTCGACGCCTGCCGAGAGGATGCTGCCGCCCGTGATCGATGTGTTGTTGATCTGTCCCTGGTTGATGAGCTGCGACCCGGCGGTGAGCGTGATGCCGTTGGTCGCGGAGAGGTTGTTGTAGTTCTGCAGCGCCGCGAAAGCGCTGGTCAGCGCGATTGAATCGACGCTGATGTTGCTCGAGAAACCCGTCGAGACGTAGTACGTGCTGGAGGCGCTTGCTCCGATCACCACGTCGTATCCCGCGCCGTTGGGATAGACCGGGTTCGTCGACCATTTCGTCGCGTCGGTCCAGTTGCCCGAGACGCCGCTGTTCCACGAGCTGATGGTTCCCGCACTGGCGAGTGCCGGCGTCGCCGCGACCGCGACCGCGAGGGCCGCGTGCGCACGCCGCCTCCGTAAGATCATCCGCGTCCCTGGTAACATGAAGCCGCTCCTTGAGATGCCCTTTTGGAGGTGATCTGCCCGCTGGAAGCGATTGTCCCGCGCGTGCGGCCCCAGTCAAGAAAATTGCGGCGGCCGCGACGCTGTGCGGCGGATCAAACGTGAATCCGCATCCGCCGCGGTGCCCCGGAATCCCGCCTCGGCGCGAAGCTCATCGTGCAGGGCCATCCAACTCTGCCGAAGCCGCCGAACCGTTTCCCCCTCATCCGCGCCCGGCCCGACGTGCAGCGCCGGACCGAAATTCACCGCAAAGCGCGTCTGGCGCACCGGCAGCCACGCCCGCGCCTCTCGGTACGCCCCCGTCCCCAGCACCACGGAGGGAATGATCGGCGCACCCGTCAACTGCGCGATTCGAATCAGCGACGTCTTGAACGGCCCGCCCGCCAGCACCGATTCTTCCGGCTTGCGCAATCGCCCCTCCGGAAACATCACCACCGCCCGCCCGCGCTTAAGCCGCTCGAGGATCGTCCGCGTCGTCGCCGGGTCCACACGCCCGCGATCCAGCGCGAACGCGTTCATGTTCGAGAAGAACCACCCCACCCACCGCTTGCGGAACAGCTCCACGATCGAAACGAAATCCAGGTTCCGCCGCGAAATGTGCATCAGGCAAGGCACGTCATACTCGCTCAGATGCGTCGGCGCGAGGATGAACGCGCCACGCGCGGGCACGCGCTCCGGGTGCAGCACGATCGGCGAGGACGAAATCCAGAACGCCGGTCGGCACACCATCACCGTCAGGTTGTAGAACGCATCAGACACGATTGAGGGTCGATCGATTTACGGAATGTCCGCGTCACCAAGCTTGTAGTGCTCCAGCAACTCGCGGTAGAGCGACTGATACGCCGCCCGCAATTGTTCCGCCAGCGCCAAGCGCGTCGCCCGCGTCGATTTTCCCGGCGCCGGGGGCGGAACGATCGGCTCCCCATACGCCACATAAAGATGCGCGCTCTTCGTCGGCAGCCACGGTTTCACGCGCGTCAGCACATGCGTCCCCAGCATCACGCACGGCACGATCGGCGCGCGCGACCGAATCGCCGCCGAGCAGACGCCCCGCTTGATCGGCCCGCCACGGATCGCCGCCTCCGCGCCGCGCACGACGCCCCCCTCCGGACAGATGCCGATCACCCGCCCCATCTCGAGCCGCCGAATCGCTTCGCGCACCGCCGACACCGGGATTCCCTGCCGGTTCACCTTGAAACAGTTGACTGATTCCAGCACCCACGCCCCCAATCGATACTTGTAAAACTCCTTGCGCGTCATCCAATCAATCGGCCGCGAAAGCAAAACCCCCGAGCAGAACGGCTCAAAGTGCGACAAGTGCGTCATCGCCAGGATAAACGCCCCCTCCCGCTCCGCCCGGCGCAACCGCTCCTCATGCAGCACATTCACCCGAAACGCCACCGCGAACACGAACCGCCCCAGCACACGCCCGATGCGATACATCGCCCCGCACGACGACGAGGATAAACATCCTCGATCGCGCCGTCGCGAGGTCGGGCGCGGGCGCGGGCCCGCGCGAGGCGAAGAAGATTCGGCAACAGGATCGATCGTGTCCGTCATGACAACAGGTGGCGCAGCGAATGCATTTTACTCCACCGAGAGAAACGGACCAAGACGAGCGGTCGCCACCCTTCTCGAACGGGATCACGAATCTTCACGAAGCGGACGAATCTTCACGAAGGGGAGGGGGAACGGATTGATCCGCAGATTTCGCAGATTCCGCAGATTGAGACCTTAACCTTTCAACTTTCCCTTGCGCTTATCCGCGGCTCGAGGGCGGATCCGCTTGGTTGCGGAACATGCCGCGCCCCCGGGAGCTTGCCGCGTCGCGACAGCGTGATGACGGCGATTGAAATGCCGATGATGCCGAGCGGGAGTGCCACGAGTTCTGAGAAGCCGATCACTTCCGCCCATCCCCCGGAGTACCCGGTGCCTACGGAGTCGCGCCGGATCTGCACGAGTCCCAGGCGTGCGGCCGCCGTCCAAATCAGCTCAAAGCAGGCGCACAACGTCCCCACGCCGAGGACCCACCATGCGATGCCCACCCAGATGATCCGCGCTTTCGATACCATTGAGAGAATGCTAAAGTGGTGAGGTTTGAAACAAAAGCAAAAACGTGGGGCGCTGCCCCACACCCCGCCCATAACTTCCTCGCCGATGTGGGGCGCGCGGTTCGCCGTGCCACGCGGATCGGGCGGGAAGGGGGCTGGTGAAGCACTCACAGAGGGGCGGCTGAATGGGGGGAGGAAAGAGTGGTGAGGTGAGGGTCCGGGAGAGGAGCAACGAGAAAAACTTGGGGCCTGATGGTTGTCTCGCCGCTCCTTTCCCGGATGCGCGGCGAACCAAACCGTGTCCGCCCTGCGCCTCCATCCGACTTGCGACCCCTTATCCGCGCCTTAACCTCCCGCGGCGGCGAAGGCGAGCAACCCGGATGAGTTGTCGGTAAATTGAGCTACCTTTATGCGGAACGGGTTGGTAGCATGGGCAGTGATTGGCGGGGTCTTCATGGTCGGTCTGGCCATGTTGATCGTGGGGGCGCGGGAGGAGATGGAGCGCGCGGAATTGCTGCGGCGACTTCGCCGCGAGGGTGAGCAAGTGCGCGCGGCGAATCTCTCTATCGAAGAGCATCGCGGCGGATACCGCCGCGGCGTGTCCTACGTCTCGGTGAGATATCGCTTCTTGCCGTTGGGGCGCAAGGAGTCGGTGCTCCCAGATCAATCAACCCTGCCGGCAACTGATGACCCGCGCGAATTGATCGCGCGGCTCAACGAACAGACGAAGGCGCTGGATCGAGTCGGGAAGGATGACCCATGGGAGTCGGGAAGTTCGATGATATCGGGCGAAATGAGAACCGCCATCAACGACGGCGATTGGACCGTAACCTATTTGCGTGAGATGCCGCAGGTGAATGCGATCGGCCCGCTGAGCGACAAGCGGATCTCAAGCGAGTGGCGGCGGAACGCGCTCTTCGTTGACGGTGGCCTTGCCATCGCGCTGTCGCTTTTGATTGGAGGAATTTCTGCGGCGGCGCACTGGCGAAAGTTGCCTCGGCGAAAACAGGTTCAAGCAGCAGCTTAGACGGGTGCAAGAACAAAAAAGCGGCTTCCTGATCAAGTAGAAGAAAAAGGGGACATCCGCCCAATCAGGAGGCGGGGAGGTGAGCTCCGCGCAGCGGGTCTGGGGGCGGCGAGTCCCCAGTTGTAGCCCCGTCGTCTTCTTTCTTGTTGAAAGGCTCAACGCGAATGCTTGATGCTGGACGGCGGACGTTCTGCGCTGGGAGGTGAATGCTCTTTGATGGGAGGTGAACGCTACAAGCTCGCGTCCTGCTTCGTGCCTTCGCGCCTTCGTGGTTCCCATCCCCACTCCCGCGCTACCTCGGCGCCATCCCCGCATACAGATCCGCATTCGATTTCGTCTTGCTCAGCGCATCGATCAGCGTCTTCATCGCCGCCGCCGGCGGCATGTCGATCAAATGTCTTCGGATCGATCGCGCGGCCGTCAGCTCCTTCTCGCCCACCAGCTTTTCTTCCTTCCGCGTGCCGGAGTTGGTGATGCTGAAGGCGGGGTAGATGCGCAAATTCGCGATGTTGCGGTCGAGGGTCAGCTCCATGTTGCCGGTGCCCTTAAACTCCTCGAAGATTACCTGGTCCATCCGCGAGCCGGTGTCGATCAGGCACGTGGCGAGGATCGTGAGCGACCCGCCGTTTTCGATTTTGCGCGCCGCGCCAAACAAGCGCTTGGGAATCTCCAGCGCGCGATTGTCCAGCCCTCCCGACATCGTTTTCCCGCCCCCGGGGCCGCCGACATTGAAGGCGCGACCGAGGCGCGTGAGCGAGTCCAGCAGCACCACGATGTCCTGCCCGAACTCCACCTGCCGCTTGCAGCGCTCGATCACGAGCTGGCACAAGTCCAAATGTTTCTCGATGGTGTTGTCGTTGGATGAAGCGAACACCTCGCCGGGGACGTTGCGGCGCATGTCGGTCACTTCTTCGGGACGCTCGTCGACCAGCAGCAGCACCAGCTTGACATTGGGGTAGTTGGCGTGGATGCCCTTGGCGATGTTTTGCAAGAGGATGGTCTTGCCCGAGCGCGGCGGGGCGACGATGAGCCCGCGCTGGCCGAAGCCGACGGGCGTTAAAATATCCATCGCGCGGGTAGTAAATTCTTTGGGATCGTGCTCCAGCTTGATCATCGGCTCCGGATCGAGCGCGGTGCCCTCGTACAGGTGCGCTTTCTCCGCGTACTCGCCGGGAGGTAAACCCTCGATCGACTCAAAGCGGTCCAGCATCTTGCCGCGGGGTACACCTTTCAGGAGCAAGCCCGGGCGCAGTTGAAGCTGGCTGATGATCTGCTTGGGGATGACGATCCCATTGACCGGTTTGAGCGGATGCTTGGCATCGCGCAGTTGCCCGTCCCGCCGATCGCCGGCTGGAATGTTCAGAATCCCTTCGACCGCTGGTCCTTGTGCCATGCGCGTATCCGCTTATGTTTCCGACTTGTCCTGCCAGATCCGTGTGCCCGCGCTCATACGTGAGCAGCGATCGCAGCGACATCCAGAGATGGGAAAGCCCCTCGCTCGGACGTATAAGATACCAGAACCTACTCGGAGCACCAAATGGACCTCCTCTCGCGACTCCAGGAAGACATGAAAGTTGCCATGAAGACCGGCCAGAAGGACCGGCTCCTGGTGATCCGGATGCTGATCAGCGACGTGAAGAACGTGGATCTGGCGCCCAGGCCGACGACGCCTCAGCAGGCGGTTGAAGCGTATGCCAAGAAGCTGCGCAAAAGCGCGGAGGAGTACGAAAAGCTCGGGAAACCAGACGAGGTGACCAAGCTGAAGCAGGAAATCGCCATCGTCGACGAGTACCTGCCGAAGAAGGCGTCACCGGAGGAAACCGAGCGCCTGGTCGATGAGTTTTTCACTGGCAAGACCTTTACCGACAAGCAGTTCGGCCAGGCGATGGGGGCGTTCATGAAAGCGCACGGGCAGAACGTGGATGCGGGCGTGGCGAACCAGCTTTTGAAGAAGCGGATCACCGGCGCGTGATCTTCCGTGGCAGGGGTTTTCCACCCGTGCGCTCGGCGCAGAGGAGGTCAGACAATGCCAGAACTTCAACCCGGCGACAAAGCTCCCGCGTTCACCCTTCCCTCCAGCACGGGTGAAGTGATCAACCTCGCCGACCACTTGCACAAAAAGTCACCCGTCGTTCTCTACTTCTACCCCCGCGCCGACACCCCCGGCTGCACCAAAGAAGCCTGCGGCTTCCGCGACGCCATCGCCAGCTACAAGAAGCTCAACGTCCCCGTCTTCGGCATCAGCCCGGATCCCGTCAAAGACGTGACGAAGTTCGCCGAGAAGTTCAACCTCAACTTCCCCCTGCTCGCGGATGAAGATCACGCCGTCTGCGAACAGTACGGCGCCTGGCAGGAGAAGAGCATGTACGGCAAGAAGTACTTCGGCGCCGCCCGCATGACCTTCATCATCGCACCCGACGGCAAGATCCAGCACGTCTTCCCCAAGGTCAAACCGGAAGGCCACGACCAGGAGGTGCTGCGGTATCTCCAAGGTGAAACGAAATAACGGGACGCTCACTCCCTCTCCCGTACAGGGTTCCGCGCGAAGCGGGATGGGAAGGGGGGCGTGAGGGTGTGAACCTTCAAGCTTCCGATTTTTTCCGAAAAAACTCTGGCCCGATAAGTTGCCCTTGGCCGATCAGTCGGATAATGCTTTTTGATCGATGAGCGCTGAAGGTTGGCGCTCACCAGAAGCAGTTTTTGCACTGATACCAAAGGAGTAACGAACATGGCTCGGAAGCCTGCAACCACCGTCTCGAAGATCGCCGCGACCCCCGCCAAGAAGGCCGTCCCGGCGGCCCGCACCGAAGTCCGCAACACCCCTGTCCCCCGCACCGCTGCCGCCCCGAAGATCACCGCCGCTCCCGCTCCCCGCGCCATCACCCGCGAGATGATCGAGCAGCGCGCCTACTTCATCTGGCAATCGGGTCAGGGCGGCTCCGACCTCGACAACTGGTGCCGCGCTGAACGCGAACTTCGCGGCTAATCCCCGCTGGGAACGCAAATACCGGAAAGTAGCACGGCCGCAGAAGCACCGGCCAAAGCGGCGCGGGCCCACCCGCGTTGAACGTCACCAGTGCCTCGATTCGCGCGAATGCGCCCAGGAACAGCAACCCTGTCCTGGGCGCGTTTGCCGCGCGCTCAAGTTCTCGCACCTCCACCCCACCCAAGCCGCGCTCAGCTTCGCGCTTGCGCGTCGTCCCGCCAATGCCACCTGTGTCGGCAGCACCGTCCTTCTCTTTTTCCTGCTCTTCCAATTGCATCGCCAAACGCTTCAACCCTGTGCACCAGGCCGCGACGTTTTTCCCGCGGTACTGGTCTGCGGATTTCAAGCGGTCTACCATTCCCTGCGCTCCGCACTGCGGGGCGGGTCACATCCTCTTCAGTTGGAAGTGGTAGAGCCCCATCAGTGGGCCAACGTTTAGTCGCGAGTCGCACATGGCCATGGCAGGCGATGCTGAATTCCCCGATCTGTCCGCAGTCCCGCTCTTCCCTCTGCCCAACGTCGTGCTCTTTCCCAAGGCCGTCCTCCCGCTGCACATCTTCGAAGAGCGTTTCCGTAAAATGACCGCCGACGCGCTCGCGGGCGATAAGCGCGTCGCGATGGCCCTGCTCCGTCCCGGGTGGGAGAAGAGTTACTACGGCCGGCCCGCCATCGAGCCGATCGTCTGCGTCGGTCAAATCGTTTCACACGAGAAGCTCCCTGACGGAAAGTACAACTTCCTCCTCCAGGGCCAGCTCCGCGCGAAGATCATTCGCGAGCACGGCGATCGGATCTACCGAATCGCCGAGCTCGAGCCGCTGCTGGATACCAATGGCGACGAGATGGAATTGATGGACGACCGCGGCCGGCTCACCGGCTTCTTCTCCCAGGAAGCCTTCGAATCTCTCCCCATCGTGACCCAGCTCCAGCAGCTCATCGCCAGCCCATTGCCTACATCCGATGTCGCCGACGTGCTGGCGTTCAACCTCATCGACGACATCGCCCTCAAGCAATCCCTCCTCGCCGAAACGAACGTCAAGCGCCGCGTCAGCAGGATCGTCTCCGCCCTCGAAGCTCTCTGCCCCATGCTCCAAGCCGTCGCCCGCCGCCGCTCGCGCACGCAGAGCATGAACTAGTCCCGCGCTCCCGAAGGACATTGCATCAATTCCCTTGCGTGGCATGGGCG
>DASVUC010000128.1:0-4625 GCA_036387255.1 Tepidisphaeraceae bacterium
GCTTGGTCGACAGTGTTACTCGCGCTCCAGCAGCCCGCTAGAACAGCTCGCTGGTCGTCACCAAAAACACCGCCTTCTCCCGCATCCCGAACAGCAGCGCCGCATGTCGAACGTTGAACGGCATCGCCCGTACATCCAGCGGCCGCGTATCACCGTTTTGGCAGTCATCATTCACTGGCGCATAGGCGTTGGTGATGATCGAAAACTTAAACTTCTTCGTTAGCGCCAGCAGCTTCATCACGTTCTCGTTGCTCAGATGCTGAAGCACATCCTTCAGCAGCAGCAGGTCGCCTCGCGGCGCCTCAAAATCTCCCGCCGGATTCGCGCATACAAACTTCACGTTCGGCCGAGCGAACCGCTGTTGATTTGCCGCGATCACCGAAGGAACCACATCCACGCCCAGGTAATCGCGATTCCCCCAGTTGATGAACTGTGAGAACCGCCAATCCCCACACCCGATGTCCACGATTGACTGGATATTGTTGTTCTGCAAAAACGCCTGAAGGAACTGCATGTAAGGCCCAACCGCCTCCGGATTCGATCCCGCCCCCGATCCCCCGCCCCACACGCCGCGGTCATAGATTGTCTTAAAGACCCCCGCAACGTCGCCCCGGTCCTGAAACAGTCCCTGCGGCGCTTCCCATTCCAGCGGCATCATTCCCTCACTTCGTCTTGACCGTCCACTCGATTCCGTTGCCAACTGGAATCTCAACGCTGTGAGCATCGGCGCGCCCGCGCACGTGCTTCACGAAGTCCGCCAGCTCCGCCCGGTGCGTCAGCGCGTTGTCCGTAATGATCGCCCCGCCGACGCGAATCTTCGGCCACAGCAACTCAAAATAACTCTGCGTCGCAGGCTTGTCCGCATCCACAAAGGCAATGTCGATCGGCCCCGGCATCGCCGCCAGGATCTGCTTCGCATCGCCGCGATAGTTCATGATCACCTGATCAAGACCCGCGGCCGCAAAGGTCGCCCGTGACGATTCGTACTTCTTGTTGTCCATGTCGATGGTGTGCAGCATCCCGCCTGTGCGCGTCATCGCCGCTCCCCAGAACAGCCCACTGAACCCGTAGCTCGTCCCTACCTCAACGATCGTCTTCGCATTCGACGTCAGAGCGATCTGGTACAGGAGATGCCCTTCCTCCCGAGGAATCTGCCACGCGTCGTCCCGAGACCGCGCCAGACGATCCAGCTCGTCCACGGCCGCCTGAACCTGAAGGTCGAGTTGCATGCATGAAGTCTAACCAATCCTCCCCTCAGGAAAAAACACCCTCCGCGCCCGCCTCGCGTTTGCTCATGATGTTCACTTCTGGTCCTGCTGCGGTGACATCATGAAGCATCTGATCTTGATGACGATGTGGATACTGCTGCTCACGGCGTCCGATCCAGCACCCGCTCAATCCGCCGATGACTCCCCCTGGAACTTCTCGCTTCAAACCACCTACTGGTACGGCAACGTCACCGGCTACGTCCAAACCCCATCCGGTGGCGAGCCCGGCACCAGCAGCATCCGCCGGCCACGCTTCAGCGAAATCGGCATCAACGACGCCAACCTTTACGACATCCGCGCTACCGGCAGCTATGAAGGCTACGGCTTAGTCGGTGACGCAGAATTCGTCCGACTCTCCGGCGCCCAACGCCTCCGCCAAACCCTCATCAGCCAGGCCGTCACCTTTCCCGCCGGCACGCGCGTCAGCGCCGACGTGCAACTCGACTGGTACGAAATCGCCTATCGTCATCGCTTCGCCCTCTGGCAATCCCCGAGCGGCAGGCCTCAGATCGAGCTCTTCCCCTCCATCGGCGTCGCCATCTTCGACTTCGCCTACACCCTCGACGCCGCCGCGGGTCCCTCCGTCGATCGAAGCTATCTCAAGCTTGCCCCCGACGTCGGCGTCGAAGCCACGTGGCGCCCGGGCGGCGGACACTTCTCGCTCGCGCTGCGCCTCCAAGGCACCCCCGTCATCGCACCGCCCTTCCCCGTGCGCTTCATCGAAGAACTCACCGCCGACTACCAGCTCCTCTCCACACGCACCACCGATCTCGACGTCTTCGCCGGCATCGCTTTCCAGCAGATGGGCTACCAGGACGACCAAACCCTCCCCAACCGCATCCGCGCGGACTTCGGCCCCCTCGCCACCGCCGGCCTCCGAATCCACTTCTAAACCCCAATCAGCCGCAACGTTTCCCGCACCGCGCCCGGCAGGTTGAGTTTCCCCCCGATAGCTGCAATAATGCCCCACCAACGTTGCAGCTTTAGCTCAATTGGATAGAGCGTCGGTCTACGGAACCGAAGGTTGAAGGTTCGAGTCCTTCAAGCTGCGTTGCTAATTTCGAAGCGGAACAGGCGTTTGAAAAGCTGACGGCGGAGAATCAAGCAAGGGCCATCAAACCGCAACCGCTCGTGTCCGCCCTGAGGAAATCCTGAACGCCAAAATGGGGGCCAGCAAGAGATAAAGCAACAGCGGCTGCGGCTCAGGGATAAGAGACACAGACGTGTCAAAATCTGCCGAATGTGAATAGACGAAATCGGTCGCGCTGAAAAGAGCCGTCGCTCCCGGCCCGTTGAAATCGGGAGCGTCATCTCTTGCCCCGCGTACTTCTCCGATACCTCATGCGAGTGATCTCGCATAAATTGTGCGAAGCCTTCCGCGGTGATTGCATGACGGTCGAGCGCCGGCAGCAGGTAGTCGCGCGTCCACTGACCTATGCCATAGTCCGAGTCCAATTGCTTCGAAATCGCATACGCGCTGGTCTCTTCTGTCGCCGCGGCAAAAAGGGCGTAGTTGTCCAGCCTGTCTAAGTCGCCTTGCCCGTCGCTGTCGTTGCCACCAACGAATCCGCCCGAATGGCAGGCATCAATCAAAAATATCTTTCTTACGCCATGCCACTTGGGGCGGCTGAATTCCTTAAACAGTTCATCATCAGAAAGTCCGTTCGCAAGCGTCTCATCGTCTGCGTAGCCAAGAAGATCCGGCCGTTCATTTGCAGGTGCCGACTCCTTCGGGATGGCGCGACCGCCGTGGCCGTTGTAATAGAAAATGACCGTGTCGCCCGGCTGTACATCCATCCGTGCTAGGCCGCCAAGCACCGCCAGACCTGCATCCGTGTCCCCGCTGGTACTGAACGTGTACGGGAACTTCGTGTTGCCAGATGATTCCGACGCCCAGTTTCCTGATTTGGATAGCTTGTCGTACACACGCTGAGCCGCACTGCCTCCTCGCACTTTGGTGCCTTCGTCCTGACCAATACACATCCCAAACGTGCGCGGAGGCAGGCCAGACGTCACGTTAAGGTTATCGACGCCGGCTCCAACCGCGTTACCGCCAACAGAGAAGATCGTGGGCGTGAAATTCCAATTTGGTGTGAACGTTGCGTCGAAAACAGCGGTCCCCTGAGACAACTGCGCGGAAACCGTGCCCGCGCTGTTGACGTCAAATTTCACATCAAGCTGTCCTGTGAATCCATACGGGCTTGTTCGGGTGTGGTAACTTGAGCCGGTCGGGGTGACCGATATAGCTTCAACCGAAGTGGCCCAACCGCCATAAGTGAAATTCACTCGATTGATCGAGAAGGAGACATAGCTGCCCCCAGGCGCCAATGTGTCCGAAAACCGGAAGTCGATATCGTAGTAATCTCTCGCGTTTGAGAAGAGCTGCGCGTTGATGGAGAGCGGCAGATGCGCGTCAAACGCGCGAGCGATCCGTCCTTCTTCCGTGACGAACACGCGACCGTCACGGATCGTGGGGCCAAAATTAGGATAGCTTACGTTAGACCAGCCATTAGCAAGCGCCCCATCCGGACGATTGAAATTGTCGAAGAAAGAAGTAGCGGCAGCAGCCGGCGCAGCGCCGATCAGCAGAATAGACCATACCACCCAATGATGCGCAGTTCCCATTTCATCTCCTCTTGAACCATTCAGAGATATCAGAGGTGTTTTGAAGTGGCTGTCACTGTAACGGCTGTCAGTACACATCGCCAGTATCCGCTCCAGCGCCGCATACCAATCACTACCCTGCCCAACCCGCTATAGCGTCGCACGCCTAAGGTCTGTCCTGCTGTCGATCCATAATTCATTTCTTGGCTCCACCGCCCCCCGGCTCTATGCTCTTCCCCAACCGCCGGGCACGTGCACATCTGCTCCAGCGGCCTTGCAATTCATCTCATCACGCATCGGGAGAAAATATGGCGCTCTACGCATTCGACGGCACTTGGAACTCATCTCGCGTCAATGATGATGTTACGGAAATGTCTGACACCAATGTCGCCTGCTTCTACGATGCCTACGGCGACACCAAGTGGTACACCAGAGGCGTCGGTACGCGCTTCGGCCCGATCGGAAAACTCATCGGCGGCGCGTTCGGCGCCGGCGCCCACGATCGCCTCAAAAGTGCTTATGAGGAACTTTGCAACAACTGGGCCAACGGCGACACGGAGATCGACATCGTCGGCTTCAGCCGCGGCGCCGCACTCGCGCTCGACTTCGCCAACAGAATCCAGCAGATGGACATCCGCCAGCCGGGCAAGAAGAACATCGTCGCCGAGGATCCCCCCATCCGCTTCCTCGGCCTCTGGGACGTCGTCGGCTCCTTTGGCGTGCCGATCAACGTCGGCCACCTCCACTTCCAGG
>DASVUC010000129.1:0-38810 GCA_036387255.1 Tepidisphaeraceae bacterium
AGGCACTGATGGAAGAGGGGCTGGCCGGAAAAGTGATGGTCACCGGCCAGGATGCCGAACTCGTCGCATGCCAGCGCATCGTCAACGGCACGCAGGCGATGACCGTCTACAAGCCCCTCAAACGCCTCGCCACCACCGCCGCCGAAGTCGCCGCCAGGATCGCATCCCGAGGCATCGTCGTCGCGAAACAGACGGTGAACAACGGCAAGGTGGATGTGCCAAGCGTGCTGGGCGAAGTGATCGCCGTGGACAGAACCAACATGCGCCAAACCGTCGTGGCGGATGGATTTCAGTCGGAGGCGGAAGTGTATCGAGGTGTAGAAGCGCATTAGGTGAAATCTGTCACTGCGCTCCTGGGTTCAAGCTACAATCAACATCATGCTGCCGAGGAAGAGAATCAAAGCGTTCGTCCAGGATATCGTGCAGCAGTTCCGCCCTGCGCAGGTGATCCTCTTCGGCTCCTACGCCTACGGAAAACCCACGCCTGATTCAGACGTCGACCTGCTCGTGGTGATGAGACACCGGGGTCCGGCGCCGAAAATGGCGGCGAAGATCCGCCTGGCATGTCCTCTCGATTTATCGCTCGACATTCTCGTTCGCTCTCCAGCGAAGTTGCGTCAGAGACTGAAGATGGGCGATGACTTTTTCAGGGAAGTGACAACCAAAGGGATTGTCCTGTATGAAAGCGAAGACGCGCGAGTGGGTTGAGCTGGCAGAAGCGGATTACGCCGCTGCGGCCATGCTGCGCCGGTCTCGCAAGAGGCGAACCCGCGATCTTGCCTGTTTTCATCTTCAGCAATGTGTTGAGAAGTATCTGAAGGCATGGCTTGAAGAAGAGGGGCTGGCGGTTCCAAAGACGCACGATTTGGTGCGGTTGCTTGAGCCTCTGCTGCGCACGCAGCCGTTGTGGCACGCGCTCAAACCCGAACTCGCGATCCTAAGTGGCTATGCCGTCGAGTCACGTTACCCTCGTGACCCAGTAACTCCGAACGAAGCGAGAGATTTGACGGACCTGACGACACGGTGCAGAGACCTGATGCGCGAAAGGCTAGGCATCACGTGAGCGATTCCACCGTCCTCGCAACGCGCCATCTAGTCAAGCGCTTCCCCGGCGTCACCGCCCTCAAGGGCGTCTCTTTCGACCTCCAGCCCGGCGAAGTCCACGCCCTCTGCGGCGAAAACGGCGCGGGCAAATCCACCCTTATCAAAGTCCTCTCCGGCGTCCATCCCGCCGGCTCCTATGAGGGCCAGCTCCTCCTTGACGGGCAGGTCGCGGAGTTCGCCAGCGTCAAAGATTCCCAAGCCGCGGGTGTCGCCGTTATTTACCAGGAGCTCGCGCTCGTCCCCGAGATGAGTGTCGGCGAGAACCTCTATCTCGGCAACGAACCGCGCCGGTGGGGGCTCGTCGACTGGAATGCAGTGCGCGTCGGCGCACGTGAGGTGCTCAACCGCGTCGGCGTCGATGTCGAACCCGACGAACAGCTAGTCGCCCTCGGCGTTGGGAAGCAGCAGCTCGTCGAGATCGCCAAGGCACTGCTCAAGAACTCCCGCGTCCTGATCCTCGATGAGCCCACCGCCGCCCTCGCCGAGCAGGAAGTTCGCGTGCTCCTCAACCTCATCAAAGACCTCCGCGCCCGGGGCATCTCCTGCATCTACATCTCCCACAAGCTCGATGAAGTGATGGAGGTTGCCGACCGCATTACCGTCCTCCGCGACGGCCAAAGCATCATCACGCTCAGCGCGCCAGAGACCCACAAGCGCGAAATCATCCGCCACATGGTCGGCCGCGAGATCGCTGACCTCTTCCCCCGCCGCGCCTCAAATCCCGGCAACACCATCCTGCACGTCAACAGCGTCACCGTCGCCGGCGACGGCGGACAACCCGTTCTTCGCGACATTTCCTTTGAAGTACGTTCCGGCGAAGTCCTCGGCATCGGCGGCTTAATGGGCGCCGGTCGTACAGAGCTGCTCATGCACCTCTTTGGCGCCTGGGGCAAGCGCGTCAGCGGCTCCGTCACCCTAGCCGGTGAACATTTAGACGACACCGTTCCCCATGCTTCCATCACCCGCGGCATCTCTCTCGTCAGCGAAGACCGCAAGCGCTACGGACTGATCCTCGACCAATCCATCGCCTTCAACCTCTCCCTCTCGTCGCTCGAGCAGGTCCGCCGGGGCGGCATGATTGATCAGAACATGGAGATCGGCCGCAACCAACGCACCTTCGACTCGCTTCGCGTGAAAGCCAACGACCTCGAAACCCGCGTCGGCACCCTTTCCGGCGGAAACCAGCAGAAAATCGTCATCGGCAAAGCCCTCATGACCGACCCCAAGGTCATCTTCCTCGACGAGCCCACCCGAGGCATCGACGTCGGGGCCAAGCTGGAAGTCTATGAGCTCATCAACCGCCTCACCGACGAGGGCAAAGCCGTCGTCCTCGTCTCCAGCGAGCTTCCCGAGCTCATGGGCATGAGCGACCGAATCCTCATGTTGCACGAAGGAAAAGTCGGCGGAGAATTCAACGCCAAAACCGCCACCCCGGAACAACTCATCGCCGCCGCGATGGGACAAGTAGAATCGCCGGCTTCACCAGAGCAAGTCACCACAGCATCCTGATGCCATAGGCGCGCAGTTGCGCATCAGCGGTGACCAGCGGCACATCCTCCACCATACACTGCGCCACGAGAAGCCGATCAAAAGGGATCGCGGTGATGCTGTGGAAGCGACGCTACCTTCACCAGGTGAGAAGCTTGAATCGGAAGCATGTCGATGGCCAATTGTCGCGGAACATCAATTAAGAGCTGCTCAAGCGGAACATCGAGTTCCAGTCGACCGTGCCCGAACTTGATCGCAATTTCCCACGCGCTGGCCATGCTTAGGAGCAGACGATTCTGCGTGTCTTGTATGTGCGACTTGGCAAGCTCCGAGAGTTTCCCCGCGTCTGAGACGAGCCAGAGGAACGTGTGGGTGTCGATCAACGCCGGCATCAGTCATCAAACTCGTCAAGGTGTGCATCAAAATCGCTGTTCATCCTCACTTTGCCGTTCAATAGGCCGAGCATGCGCTGCTGACCTCCACCGTCCTCGGATGAAACCACCACCTTTACCACAGCGCCTTCTTGAAGTTCCGACACGACCACCTCAATTCGGCCACCGCCACGGACCGTGCTGACTTGTTCCCATTGCCGGTGCATTGCACCATTATAACCCGGCAGGCACAACCCGCGACACTGAAAGGCCAGAAGGTGAAGCCATTGCGTCAACCGTTGACGATGCTGAACACAATCCGTGGCTCAATGCTCGACGGCTTCTACCCCAAAGGCTGGAACCTCAAGCGCATCGACGCCTGCTGCGCCCTCGGCGTCAAAAAACTAACCACCCGCGCCAAGCACTGGCACCCCAATTTCCGCGCCCAGGCCGTGAAGGAAATGGCCCCTCCCATGGGCCTGGAAATAGCCCGCGTGATCGAGCAGTCGCGCAAGCAGGGCCGCAAGCTCGCCATGATCCTCCCCGTCGGCCCCGTCTCCATGTACGCCATCGCCGTCGCGCGCCTGCGAGAGCGCAACATCAAGTGCGACCACGTCACCACCTTCAACATGGACGAATGGTCCGACCGCCACGGCAACTCCATGCCCGGCGACCAGCCCGGCGGCTTCGAATACACCATGGGCAAAGCCCTCTTCGGTCCCCTCGGCCGCCTCACCGTGCCGAAGACCCAGCGCAACTTCGCGCTCAAGGACAACCTCCCCACGTACGTAGAGAAGATCGCGGCGCTCAAGCGCGACGGCGCCTTGCTCGTCACCGTCTACGGCGTCGGCCGCACGTGCCACATCGCCTTCTGGGAACCGCACTTCGCCCAGCAGTTCCCGCTCAGCCAGTGGAAGAAACAAACGCATGCCATCGGCGTCCCCCTCCACCCGCTCACCATCGAGCAGAATTCCCTCCACTCCTTCAACAGCCGATTCACCCTCATCCCCTGCTGGGCCAACACCATCGGCCCGGGCATGTTCCTCCAAAGCGACTGGTGCATCGGCGGCGCCGAAGGCGCCTATCCACAATACGCCGCCCAGTGGCAAGGCCTCAGCACCTGCGTCACCCTCCAACACGCCCCCACCCCCTGGCTCCCCAGCACCTTCATGCCCACCATGCCCGGAAGATTTTATTTCACCAAACCCCTCGGCGGACCACTGCTGGCGGAGTGATCATCAACATGAATGCCGACCTAGACATCGAAAGGGAAGCCGAGTTGGAACGGTATCTCCGCGACACCGGCCGCATCGCGCCTGATGAGAAGATCGACGTAAAGGTTCTCGCCGGCGGCGTCTCCAACCGCACCGTCTGGGTCCGCCGCGCTTCCGGCGAATGCTGGGTCCTCAAGCAGGCGCTGGCGAAACTCCGCGTCAAGGTCGACTGGTTCGCCGATCCGCGACGGGTGCAGCGCGAAGCAATGGGCCTTCGCTTTCTCGCCAACCTTGCCCCCGCCGGCGCCATCACCCCGCTGGTGTTCGAAGATCCGCATCACCATCTCCTCGCCATGCAGGCCGTCTGCGACCCCCACCAGAATTGGAAGACGATGTTGCTCGCAGGTGATCTCCAGCCCCATCACGTCTGCCAGTTCGCCCGGATCCTCGCCCAAATCCATCGCAACGCCTTCGAGCAGCGCGACCGCCTCGCCCAGGAATTCCAAGATCGCTCCTTCTTCGAATCGCTCCGCATTGAGCCCTACTACCTCTACTCCGCCGAGCATGAGCCGCGCGCGCAGCACTTTCTCCACAACCTTGTCGACCAAACCCGCGCCACCCGCCGCACTCTCGTTCACGGTGATTACAGCCCCAAAAACATCCTCGTGCACCAGGACAAGCTCGTGCTGCTGGATCACGAGGTCATCCACTTCGGCGAGCCCGCCTTTGACGTCGGCTTCGCCATGACCCATCTCCTCTCCAAGGCCCACCACCTCCCATCGCACCGCAACCAATTCGCCGAAGCAGCGCACCTTTTCTGGCAGACCTACCGCACCGACATCGCCGCCGTAGCCTGGTCAACTGACATTGAACCCCGCAGCATCCGCCACACCATCGCCTGCCTCTTGGCGCGCGTCGTCGGCCGCAGCCCGCTGGAATATCTGGACGAACAGAAGCGAAACGCTCAGCGGGAAGCCGCTGTCGCGCTCATCAACACAGAACCCGCCGCCATTCCGAATTTCATCGAACGCTTCCTCGCCTACTTAAGCAGCGGAAACAGCGGCGCATGATCGTCCGTCCACGGCCGCATCGCGCGCGGGGTGGTATGCCGGAACGAAGGCTGCGTCGTCAGCGACCGCAGGTACTTCTGATCCTTCGACGCCAGCATCCAGTCTGACGGGTAAATTGTCGCTCCATGCGCCGCCACTGAAAACACCGCTCCCGCCAGCCGCGCCCGGCTTACCCCCGCCCAGACCACCGGCAGCAAATCCAAATGCTTGTTCGTCAAATGAATTGCCAGCACGCCCCCCGGCTTCAGATGCCGCAGATAAAGCTCAAACGCCTCCGTCGTCAGCAGGTGCACCGGAATCGCATCCCCCGAGAACGCATCCAGCACGAGAACGTCGAACTGCTGTGGCTCCTGCTGCGCCAGCGTCAGCCGCGCATCCCCTGGCTGGATCGCCGTCTCCGCATCACAGTCGCTCAGGAACGTGAAGTACTTTCGCGCCAACTCCACCACCGCCGGATCGATTTCGTAGAACTCGAAAAAGTCTTTCTGCTTCCCATACGTCGCCAGCGTCCCCGTCCCCAGCCCCACCAGCCCCACACGCCTGGGCCCGTCGGCGCGAAATGTCTGTAGCGCAACCGCAACCCCCGCCGGCGGTGCGTAATAAGTCGCCGGCGTAGCCCGCATCCGCGAAGCCGTGTATTGCAACCCGTGCAAAATCGAATTGTGATACAGCGCTCGATACGTCGCGCTCACATCCGCCGGCTCAATCTGACGGACCTCCGCCACCCCGTAAAAGTTCCGCACCCGCGCCAGCCGCTGCGGCACATACAGATGACTTCCCGAGTACAGCAGCAGCATCACCACCGAGAACAAAATCGACGGCACCAGCCAAAGCACCGGCAACCGAAACCGCTGCATCCGCGACGATGAACTCCCCCAAAGCACCCCCAGCAGAATCACCCACACCATCACCACGCCAATCTGCAACTCGAAGAACCCGGTGAAAATGAGTGGTGCCGCGACTGAAACCAGCAGCGCCCCAATCACTCCGCCCAGCGACACCAGCAGAAAAAACGCCGTCAACTGCGTTGTCCCCGGCCGCAGGCGCGCCACCTCGCCATGACATAACATGCAAAAGACAAACAGCGCGCCGCTGAACCCCACCACCTGCCAGGCCATTGAGGTGCTCAATCGAAAGAAAATCAGGTAACAGATGCCCAGCGTCGCCAGCATCGTCAGCGGAATGAACACGCCGCGGTGATAGCTGCTCGGATACTCGAAACACAAAATGAACGACAGCAAGTACAGTCCCAGCGGCAGCACCCACAGAAACGGAAACGGCGCGATGTCCTGACACAGCACATTGTTCGTCGCCAACAGCAGCAGCGAAGCGCACGCCGCAAGCATCAACACCGCAACCGCACGTATCGGCACGAGATGCTTGGGCGCATCGCCAGTTTCCACCGAAGCAGCAACATCCTCGCCTCGCGCCCGCGCATGCAGGATCGCCGCCGCCGCGCACAGCGCCGCGAACACGCGGAAACCAATCGAAAACGCTCGTGATTGCACCTGCCGCGCCAGCATCGGCTCCACCACCGTTGGGTAACTCACCAGCGCCAGCAGCGATCCGAGATTCGACAGCGCATACAACCGATAGGCAGACCGCCTCGGCTCAACACGGGCAAACCAATGCTGAAGCAGCGGCGACGTCGCCGACAGCGCAAAGTAAGGCAGCCCCAGACAAATCAGCAGCAGCCGCAGAATCGCCAGCGTCGGATTCTGCTCCGGCCCCGGGGCAAGATTCTCCGCCGGCGCGATCGGCAGCATCAGCGCGCAACCTGCCAGCAGCGCAACATGAACCCCCGCCTGCGCCTTTCGCCCCAGCAACCGCGTCAACACATGCGCGTAGCAATAGCCGCCCAGCAGCACCACCTGAAAGAACAGCAGGCAAGTTGTCCAAACCGCCGCGGCCCCCCCGAACCACGGCAAGATGAATCGCGCAATCAGCGGCTGCACCACGAACAGCAGAAACGCCGACACGAAAATCGTCGCCGCGCAGACGAACCGAAATGCCGCCGAAGCGCTCATACCCCCGCATCCTACAAAACATGACGAAGAAGTTGATAATCGCTCCGCGGGCTCCGCCGCTCCAGCAGATCCCGCAAGGCACCGCGGAAGGAAACATCATGTCCGTCATCCAGAACCTCGTCGCTCGCGAGATCCTCGACAGCCGCGGCCGTCCAACCGTCGAAGCGACCTGCGAACTCGACAGCGGCGACGTCGGAACCGCCTCAATCCCCTCCGGTGCATCCACCGGAAAAGCCGAGGCGCTCGAACTGCGGGACGACGATCCATCCCGCTACAGCGGCTTCGGTTGCCTCCGCGCCGTCCAAAACGTCAATCACGAAATCGCCCGCTCCGTCAAACGAGAACCCTTTGACTCGCTCGCTCACTTCGATAACCACCTCATCGCACTGGACGGTACGCCAAACAAATCCCGCCTCGGCGCTAACGCCATCCTCGCCTGCTCCCTCGCTTTCGCCCGCGCCATGGCCAGCCGCCGGAACATTCCCCTCTACGCCTACTTCGCCGCCAGCGTGGGCGCCAAGACCCACACGCTCCCGCGCCTCACCATCAACCTTTTCTCCGGCGGCAAACACGCCGGCGGCCAGGTCGAGATCCAGGACATCCTCATGGTGCCGCGCGCCAGCACCATCAGCGATTCCCTCGCCCAGGCCCACGCCGTCTTCTACAGCGCCGCCAAACTCTGCGCCGAAAAATACAACATGCGCCTCCTCCGCGCCGACGAAGGCGGCCTCGCGCCGCCCGCCCCCAGTATCGAATCCCTCTTCGACGACGCCGTCGCCGCAATCCAGCACGCGGGTCTCACCCCTGGCGCCGACGTCGCGCTGGCCCTGGATGTCGCCTCAAGCCATTTCTACAACGACAACCGCTACACCCTTGCCGGCGAATCGCTCGACAGCGCGGCCATGATCCAGCGCATCACCCACTGGGTCACCAATTGGCCCATCGTCAGCGTGGAAGACGCTCTCTCCGAAGAAGATTGGCTAAACTGGCCCGCCCTCCGCACCGCCATCAGCAAGCACGCGCTCGTCCTCGGCGATGACTTTCTCTGCACCAACCCCCAGCGCATCCGCCGCGCCATCGACCAGCGCTGCGCGTCTGCACTTCTGCTCAAGGTCAACCAGATCGGCACGCTCACGGAAGCCGCCGAAGCGCGACGTCTCGCCAAATCCGCTGGTTGGCAAGTCACCGTCAGCGCCCGCAGCGGCGAAACTGAGGACCACTGGCTCGCCGACCTTGCCGTCGCCTGGGGCGATCAGATCAAGGTTGGCGCCATCACACAGTCCGAGCGTCTGGCCAAATACAACCGCCTGCTCGCCATCGAAAGCGAGACGCAGTGGGCCATCAATGCCTGGCCATCATCAAGCTGACGATCAGAACAGTGCAGCGCTCAATGCACCACAAACTTCACCAGCGCCGCAACAATGCCCAGCACGCCGGCCAGCACCGAGAAGATGCTGATCATCCCGCCGCGCACGCGAGGCGACAGCGAAAGCAGCACTCCGATGATCCCCAGCACGATCGCAGCGATCGCCAGGAGCATCGCCCAGCCGGCGGTTGACATGAACGCGCCAATAGCGCACACGATTGCAAGGATCGACGGAATTGAAAAGTGAGCACCACCGGTGCCCAGGGTGTGTTGTGGATAGGTCA
This sequence comes from Tepidisphaeraceae bacterium, assembly GCA_036387255.1. GTDB lineage: Bacteria > Planctomycetota > Phycisphaerae > Tepidisphaerales > Tepidisphaeraceae > DASVUC01. Next base: position 8,925 of record DASVUC010000129.1, read on the forward strand.
TGTCCCATGCAAAGCTAATTGCGTGCCGAAGCCATCCACACCACCAAAATACAATTGCGCTGCGTCAAAATGGAGCGGCCTCTACTTCCCGTAGCCGTGTGGATGCTTCGAATGCCAGTTCCATGCCGACCGAATGATCTCCACCGGGTCTTTATGCTTCGCCTCCCACCCCAGCACCTCTTTCGCCCGCGAAGGATCCGCATACAGCGCAATCGCATCACCCGCCCGGCGTGGCCCTTCCTCCACCGCCACCTTCTTCCCCGTCACCTTCTCCACTGCCTTGATGATCTCACGGTTCGAAAACCCGCGGCCCGTCCCCAGGTTCAAATACATCGACTGCCCCGCCTGCAATTTCTCCATCGCCCGGATATGCGCATCCGCCAGGTCTTCCACATGAATGTAATCCCGCACGTTCGTCCCATCCGGCGTCGGATAGTCCGTCCCAAACAGCTTCAGCGCCGGCCGCTGCCCCATCGCTACCTGAATCGTCACCGGGATCAAATGCGTCTCTGGATCGTGATCCTCCCCAACCGTTCCATCCAGCGCGCACCCGCTCGCGTTGAAATACCGTAGCGCGGCGAAGCGAAAATTCTTGTTCGCCACGATCTCATCCGCCAGGATCTGCTCCACCATCAACTTGCTGCGCCCGTACGGACTGACAGGACTCTTTCGCTGATCCTCCGTCAGCGGGATCCGCTCCGGATCCCCGAAGATCGCGCACGTGCTCGAGAAGATGAACGTGTTCACCCCCGCCTCCTTCATCGCTTCCAGCACGTTGATCGTCGTCGCTACGTTGTTGTGGTAGTAGCTCAGCGGCTTCTCAACACTCTCCCCCACGTAAGCAAACGCCGCGAAGTGCATCACGCATTCGATCTTGTGCTCGCGCAGCGTCTGCACGAGCGTCTCCTTGTCGTTGAGATCCGCGAAAACGGCGCGGACTTTTAAAATCTCCGCCACCTGCCGATGCCCGCGAGAAGCATTGTCATAAATGATTGGCGTATGCCCCGCCTCTTTCAGCCGCTTCACCGTGTGCGATCCAATGTACCCCGCGCCGCCAGCAACCAACACGTTCATGTCGTCTCCAAAAACAAATCTGCCTCAGGTAACACGCACGTTCTCCCGCGCGTGTGCTCAACTGTGACACGGGCATCCTGCCCGTGCGTTGTGCTCCAAATCACCGCAAGACGGTCACCAGACTCTCTGCTCAACTTTTAAAGACTTCCGGTAATTCGGCCCGAGTATAGGTAAAGCCGCGGACCGTGCCCATGGATGATTCGGTCGTGTGCGGCCCCCGTGTAGGAGGTTCTCATGCGACGTGGTGTGTTATTCCCCGCGGTCCTCGCCGGTCTCGGCGCAGCCGCGGCGTCCGCGGAGCCGGTCAATTTTCAACTCGTCTCGCAGTCGGTCCAGGTCGACCAGTCCGCCAAGACCGCCACGTTCACCCTCACCTTCAACCGCGCCCCCGATTTCTCCCTCGTCTCCGCCATCAACCAGTACAACACATTCCAGTACGAGATCGACGCGACCGTTCCCTCCAACAACGACGCCACCACCATCGGCATCAACGAAATCGACGCCGTCATCCGCGGCGGCGAAGTCGCTCAAGGCCCCGGCCTGCCGATCCGCTCCACCACCGGCAACGGCGGACCCACCGCCGGCGGATGGGGACCCATCGTCGACGTCGTCCCCTACAACCTCAATTTCAACACCGTCACCTTCACCACGCCCCTCGCCAGCATCGGCGACACCGACGGCGTCTTCCGCTACCGAGTCTTCACCACCGACCACGGCTCCGTCACCTCCGACGCCTCCGCCGTCATTCCCCTCCCCGCCGCACTCGGCACAGGGATCGCCCTCATGGGCGGCCTCTCCTTCGCCCGCCGCCTCAACCGCCGCCGCTAACCTGCGTGGCATGGGCGTCTCGCCCATGCATCCACTCAACATGGGCGAGACGCCCATGCTACGGCACCTTCCCCTCCAGGAAGAACTCCCTCGGCACCCCCATCAAATCGTAATACGCCCAATACAACGGCGCCGTCGCCAGATCCCCCGGCACCGCGTCCGGCTTCTGAATCCGCTCAAAGAGCGCATCAATAAACGGTCGCGCATCCACCCCCGCATACCAATACGCCGGCAACCGGTAATACGCCTCCCAGTAAGGCATCACCCCTGTCATCCGCGTCGGATAAAACCGGTCCGATCCCGTCGCCAGATCCGGCCGGCTCGCCAGCCACTTCGCCGCCAGCCGCACGTGCTTGTCGATCCGCTCATCCTTCCACATCAACTGGCACCACGTCCACGAGAACGCCCCATACGCTCCATACGCCGTATCCCCACCACGAATGTTCTCGTGCAGCGGAATCAATCCCGTCTTCATGTCCTGAATCGACATCGACGCCAGCAGCTCCTCAAACGCAATCTCTTTCGCCTTTGCATCACGGAAAAACCGCGACGCCGGATCGTGATACAGCAGTGAATAAGCCAGCGCCACCTCCGCGTTCTGATTCACGTCGATCGCATTCCCCACCGACTCAACCGGCTTCCCATCGCTGTCAAAGTACCCCGCGAGAAACAGCGTATGCGTCTCTCCATCGCAGGTATGTGCCTCCCGCGGGATCAACTTCAACATCGCGCTCGCGCCATCGTCCGCCCACCGCAGATACTTCCCCTCGGCCAAGATCCGGTACGCCAGGTAAAAATTGTAAATCTGCCGCGCCTGGTAATCCCGAGTCGTTAGCCCCTTGGATGTGACAAACAACCCGTTCTTCTCCCGCGCGTGCGCATACTCGAGTTGCACCTCCGCCTGCTTCGCGTAACGCACATCGCGTGTGAAGTCATACGCCGTCAGAAACACCAGCGCCTCTTCCGTCGGATAATGTTCCGAGACGATCGCCTTCCCGCCCGCCTTCGCCAGCCGCTCCTCCCACAACCTCTTCGCAATCTCCAGCCGAGCCTCCCGAGTCGTCGGCCCATCCGCCCAGCACAACCCACCCATCCCTATCACCATCACAACAAACCAGCGCAGCGCAATCGTCATCCTGAGGTACTCCGAAGGATCTACCGTTGAACACGTCCATCGCCAGCCGCTACCAACTACTTCACCGCAGCAAGCGGCGTTGCGGCGTAGCAAGGGCGTCCCTCGTTTCCCCCGCTATCTCCTAGGCTCATACCGCATCGCCACCGCTCCGGAGCCAAACTCGAGCCGGCTCACCAGCTTCAAGTCTAGCGGCTTCGATAAGCCCGCAAATAACGTCGGACCATGCCCCATTACCCGGGGGTGCACCACGAGCTCATACTCATCGATCAACCCCAGCTCCGCCAGCGCCATCGGCAACTTCACACCCCCCACAAACAATCCCTTGCCCGGTTGCCCCTTGAGCGCCCGGACCGCCGTCGCCAGATCGCCACGCACAAGCTCTGCATTCCAATCCACCTGTTTCAACGTTTTGGAAACGACGTACTTTTTCGCCGCATTTATCGTCCTCGCAAAAGGCTGCATCCAATCCGGCATCGCCGCCGTCCGCTCCGCCGGGCGAAACGCCGACTCCATCATCTCATAGATCACCCGCCCAAACAGCAGCGCATCCGCCCGCTCCAAATTCTCCACCGCGTGACGATGCAACGCCTCGTCCGGAATCGCAGTCCGGTGATCGCAGCACCCGTCCAACGTGACATTGATGGAGTACCGAAGGGGTCGCAAGACGTGCTCCTGAATCGGATAACGTAACGCCGTGGAGCGGCCGGGTCGCCGCACGCGTCACCGCGGAGACTATACCGCCGCCACCGCCGCGATGCGCACCCGCCGATCCGTCTCAACGAGCCCACAGAAACCGCACGACCGCCATGGCAAACGCAAACAAGAAGCCGTACGCGAAGCGCTCAAGACGGATGACTTCCTTATGCCTCGCGCGCCTCCACGTACCAATCACCCCCATGACAGCGCCTGCGGCAACCGGCGTAACCACGAGGTTCAGATTCCGGAGCCAAACCGCGGCGATAAACTGTTGTGGGAACGCCCAAAGGCTGATCGCTCCAGCGACCGCACCGAGAATCGCATAGCCAGTCGCCGCCAGCGACGGATGCAAAGGTTTCGGCCGGTGGAACCAATTCCCAAAGCTATGCAACCCCAGCTCAAAAAGCGCCTCAAGGATCACTTGGAGTAGGAGTTCCCCAACAACCTGGAGCAGGGCGAATAAGAGTTCAAAGAAAAGTTCCACCGGACAAGAGGATACCGCAAACCCATTGAGCGCCCGCGGCAACGCACGCGCAATCTCCGAACGCAATTGAAGTGTCCCATCGCCGCGATCCGCTCCAGCGGCGGGTGATCTGCCCGTGCGACTTCCTCAGATGGAGCGCGCGAAGTAGATCTTGTAGCCGTCCAGATCCCGCGTGGGGAACAGCCGCATGCCGCTCCACGATTCAATCGGGCCCAAAGCGATCGGCTGCCTTCCTTGAAGCTCGGTGTAGAGCGCGTCGAACGCGGGCATGCTATCGCAATGAATGAACAGGTCGTAAAACTCCATCGAGCCGCCGCCGCTGCATCGGTCGCGGTTGAACGCCGGCGTGCCGCGCTTGAGCATCACCCGACAACCATCACGATCCACCACCGCGAACTCGTGCTCTTCTGAGTGAATAATCGTGAATCCCAGCCGGTCCCGGTAGTACGCACACGCCGCCGCGGCGTCACGAACCAGCAGCGTGGGACAGATTCGGCGAAGGTGCTTGCTGATAGTCGTAGTCATGGACCGCCTCCTGATTAGCGCTGATAACGTAGGGCCGTTCACCGGCCGGGCCGGCACCGAGCCGCGCTCGACCGACAGAGACTATACCGCCGGCCGGTCTGGTGCATTGGTGGGTTATGCAGCGGCCGACGGGCCTGATACTTCAACAGGAAACCCATGTGCCTGTTCGCCTGGCTTTCTCGTTCCAGGTAACTTGCCTCGTAAGCCGAGCATGAGCGTCGCGACGGTCAGGAACAACGTGCCGAAGCCCATGACACCGTACAGCAGAAGTGGCAGCGTCCATTCCGGCGGTCGCGACCAGCCGTAAATCTCCTGCCCGTAGATCATAAGCCGAGCACCAAGAGCAATAGCGAGCAGCCAACTCCAGAATGCCACGAACGTCCACACCGTGATGGCGATGACACGCTTCCACTGCATAACGGACCACCATTGAAGCGCCGGCCCGAGCGTTCAACCGTTTACGATCGCAAGGACCGTTCCGCCCGGCCGGTCCGTTGTAATGCGGTGTGATATCGCCCGCCAAATGCCTCACCAACTGACTAGCGCGCCTCGCGCGTACGGACGAAGCCAAAACGAAATGACTGTATCCAGAACTAGAAGAAGGACTGTCACTGCGCATAGCGTCAATGCTGCAACGGTCAGTCGACGCCAAAGCGGTCCGTGGCGCAACGATCGCCATGCTACTGCGACCAGTGCCACCGACAACACTGCCGGCACAGCATCAGCGCGAAGGGAGATGAACGGACCGCCGGGAACGATTTTGCCACCCGTGGTTGTTAAGAATGCGCTAAAGATGACCGTCGCGATGAGTAGAGGAATCGGAGGCCAACGCGCGGGCTCAAATCGCCGTCGCCTTTGAGGACTGGCATAGTCAAGCGTTTGAATGGGTGGGACGCTCATCGGGCGGTATAACGGACCAAGATTGACTGGCCGGGGCCAACGACCGGCGCTCAGATTAGAAGGATCGTGCTGGCCCGGCCCAGTCCAGTGTTTGGTTATCCCGCTATCGATCAACGAGGGTGATTCCCGGAAGGCCGACCTTCCGCGCGAGCTTGTCGAGAAGAGCGCGACCCTCCTTCTTTAACACGACCTGCGTGGAGACGAAGCGTTCGGCACCGTGCACGATGCCGATCTGGCCGGTGCGTTTCTCGACCACCACCGTCGACAGAACCACGCGGAGCATCTCTGCTTCATCGCCATCGAGTGTCGTCGTGCTGTTGGTGCCCATAGCGGGATAACGGAGAACGTTCAATGGCCGGGAGGGCAGGCAGGAAACCGGCTCTCGAATCACAGGGGCCGTGGTGCCCGCACGGTCCATTGCAGCGTTTGGTTATACAGGCTGGCCGGTCCGCCGGTCGAGATGCGTGATGGACCCCATCACGTCGAGAACAATTCGATCGGGTTCCAGCTTGAAGTCCCATGGCGGCTCGACGAATCGCGTCCACAGTTTCCTGCCTGATGCGTCGAACGCGGCGAATTCGAGTTCTGCCGCCATGAACACCTCTGCCCCGTCGTATGTCCAGGACCAGAACGCGCAGTCGGCGGAATCTTCCCACAGGCGGGCCGGCGTGGCGATGTCGTAGCACAAAAGGCGCGTGCCAGCTCCGACGAAAAGCCGATTCGACTCGGGCACCAGCAGCGCGCCGGGAAAGAATACGCCGTCGGCCGGTTGGTATCGTTGAGCAACGACGAGCGAAGGCCAGTACTCGCCCGCCCGTTTCAGCGCAACGAAGCAGAACTTTCCTTCCGGGTTCGGAATGTCGATCTGATCGGCGAGCGCGGCTCGACTCGCATACTCCGCGAGCATGTTGGGCAGCGCGTCGTAGAGGCAGAGAAGTTGGTACGGGCCGACCCCGAGGGTGAACATGTCCTCCGCCTGTTTAACGAACTGCCGTTCACTGGCCGCGGCCGCGCCGACGACGATCGAATTACGATAAGCGTTCTGCGGCCCCGGTTCAGTGCAGCGGCGGGTTATCCCGCGTCTTCGGACGGCCGCAGCATTCGCAGGTGCAGCTGCAGAGCCTCGCGACGGATGCGCTCCTCCTGCCGCTGCTGCTCCTCGTATGTCATCGCCACCTGCGTCCACTCGCCGGGCCGCCAGGACAAGACCTCGTCCAGTGATGCCTGCAGCGTCGCGCTTAGATCAGCCTCGTCGCGAACATACGGGCCGGACTTGCCCCACTTAATTGAGCGGGTGTTCGCAGTCGGATCGTCCACCCACCAGGACTGGAGCAGCCCGAACGACTTTTCATCTACGCGGCGAATCTCGACGTACGCGTCGCCGCCCTGCGGGTGGCGGAACCGAAGTGACCAGCCGGGCGCCTGGTGGTAATAGCGGTCGATGCTCAGGCGGTTCTTCGCCGCGAAGGCGCGAATCTGCTCGGCAATGGGCGCGAAGAACTCCTCGAGCTGCGGGAGCTCCTTCTCGTGCCAGTCTGGATCGCCGTTGGGCATGGCCGACGCGGGATAACTACGATTGACTGAACAACCGGCGCTAAATAGCGGCCGGGAAAAACGAGTCATCTTAGCCCGGATCGATGACAACAACACATTTTGCCGTTGACAAACCGAATTTATGTTTGGTAATTGTTCGCACCTATGAAACGCCTCGAACGCGCAGAATTGATCTGCCGCCGTCCGCAGGGGGGGGCGGGGCAGGTCAGGGAGGACCGCCCAGATCTATGGTCAATGGATCCGCCGGTTCTTAGCCTTTTCCGCCGCGAACCGGGGTCGGTGGGTCCCGCCCGAGCAGTTGGGCACTTTGGATGTCGAAAGCTTCCTCAACCACCTCGTTGGCGATCGTCATCTTGCCACTTTGGAAAAGAATAAGCGGACGCAATTTTGCTTGTCGGATGGCAGACGAAGCCATTGCGCCCGAGCGCGTCGCCCCGCCTGGATCACCTAACACGTGGCCGAAACCGCTGCTCATTCGCCTTCATATGGCGAAGCAGCGCCTCATACGCTTCATCGCTGATGTGGTAAGAGAACGTCCGGCGATTCTCCGCCACTTCCGAATACCGAAACCACCGCGGCATGTCATCCCGCGCCGGCTCAAACGCAGGAATGTGCTCGTAAAAAGCCGCGACAACCGCGGTCGCAGCATCATGGGCACCGTCGTGCCCGGGCGGCGCAGCGATGCACCAGTCAACAAATGAATAAATGCGCGTAATCAGCGACGCATCCGGCGGATCGGATCGGTATCCCTCCTCAAACGCGCCTCTCAACTCGATCCAAAGCGCCATCACGTTCTCTGCGCAAGCGATCAAATCTCGCAGTTCCGGCAACAGTTCAAGAGCTTTGCGACGCCAAAGAGCCACCTGCGAAAACTCCTAAACCACCCGCACCTCAAGCCTCCCCGGCTTAGGCGCCCCAATCCGCTCGATCGCCATGTTGTGCGCTTCGTGGTAATGCTTCACCAGCACCGACCAGTCGAACATCTCGCTCAACCGCTCGGTCTTGTTGCGCAGCTCAATGCGCTGCCGGCGATTCAGGCGGACGAACTGGAACAAATACTCCGTAAGCTGATCCGCCGCCTGATCGAAGCCCGCATACCGGCGGTTCAACACCAGCACGCCTTGCTCCGCCGCCTCGGGGATCTGCCGCTGAACATACGCGCCGAACCCGCTCAAATCCGTCGTCACTGCCGGCACGCCCAAGGCGATGCTCTCCATTGGCGTATACCCCCAAGGCTCGTAATAACTCGGGAAGATCCCCATGTGGCACCCGCGGACAAACTGCTCGTAATCCAAATTGATCAGCGGGCTCGTCGCGCTCATGAAATCCGGGTGGAAGACCAGCTTCACCGAATCATCGGCCGAGTTGAACATCCCCCGCGCCCGCACGTGCTTCAGGATGGGATCGCCCGCGTCGTCCACCAAATCGTGCGTCACCACCAGCGGCTGCCGACCGCTTCGCCACGCGTGGATCGCGCGCTTCAATCTCACCGTCGCATCGTCCGGCATCAGTTCCGGATACGTCGGCATCCGGCTCGTCACCGCGCTCAAAAACAGCTTCCGCCCCATCTGCTGCTGGATCTCCAGGCACGTGTTCCGCAGCTCGTTGAACATCGACTGGTTCCGCAGCGCATCCACGTTCATGTTCCGCGTCTGCGCCCGCGTGATCACAAACGCCACGATCGTCGGCTTCGGCAACATCGCCGGCATCTGCTTCATCCGCTCGTTCAGCCGATGCAGCGCCTCGATGAACAGGTCCATCCCCTTGTTCCGATACTCGTAGCGGCCGCTCGTGAAGAAGTAGAGCGTGTTGTCCAGGTCGAACGAGTAGCTGGGGAAAAAGTGCCCCATCACGAACTCGTGAATGCGCTCCTTGTACTGCCGGTGCAAATTCTGAAATTCATGCAGCGCCGCAAACCGCCGATGATTCAAACCATTCGGCAAGATCACATCCGGCCGCCGCCCCAACAGCTTCTCCGACTCAAAGGCCGTCACCTCGCTCACCGTCGTGAAAACGGTGCTCGCATGCGTCGCCGCACGCTCGATCGCGAAGCGCGGATAAATGTTGAATCGCTGCGCCTCGTCATCCGCGTTCATGAACGGCAAATGGTTGTAAAAGTCCGGATTCCCATTCGCCAGGTAACGCCCCAGCAGCGTCGCGTGCGTCGTAAAAATCGTCGCGATCGGCAGCTTCAAGTGCGCAATCCGAGGCACCGCCACCCCGCCCATCCACTCGTGAAAGTGCGCCAGAATCGTCCGCCCGTTCGCCAGCCTCGACAGCGCCCGAAAAAACTCTGTCACCGTAAACCCAAACGCCACCACATCATTCACTTCACCATCGTTAGCGACGGTAGAAATCCCGTGATCCGCCCACAGGAGATATTTATCCTCATGCAGCCGCATGTAGCGGGCGCGGTAGTCCAGCAAAATCACGCGCGGCCGGCCCGGCACAAGCCAGCGGCCGAAGTGGCAGGGAATGCCCGCGTCGCGCAGCTCGTCCAGCGCGTCGCGAATGATCCCTTCGCTGGGGCGCTCTTCGAACTCAAGTGCTGCGGTGGCCGGGTTATATGGCCCGATCAGGCAGTAACGGTCGTCCCACTGATCCTTCATCGCATCCGCTTTGGTGCGCAGAACGGTGTAGATCCCCCCAAGCTGCCAGCAGACTTCCCAGCCGATTTCGAAGAGCAAAGGCGGTAGCGGCGGAGGGGGAGGGGTGGGGGTGGGAGGTTCCTGGACCGGTTGCTGGGCGCGTGCGCCCGGGGGAGGTGCGGGAGGCTGGGGCGCGGGCAGGGGTTTGGCCTCAACTGCGGGCGCGGGAGGAGGTGAAATCGTCGGGCGCTGCGCCATGGGTGGCGGCGTAGTGGTCGGGCGCTGAGGCATGGTTTCGGCCGTGATGGTTGGACCCGCGGGGGCGGCTATCGTCTTGGCATCATTGGGTTTGGGCGGCGTGTTGCGGGCGGGGGAAGCCGTCGTGGTGTTTCCTTGCGCCACGGCGCCAGCCTGCTGAACGGGAACCACGGGAACGGCTGCCTTCTCAATTCTCCCGGGCAGCTCAGCCGGCGGAGCTTTTTGCTCGGCCGGCTTGGCCTTTCCGAACTTCGGCTTCCCGCCAGCGCCTCGTTTACTCATGGCCGCATTATCACCCCAGCGCCCGACGGAACGCAATTGTTCACGCCCTACATCTCAGGCCGGTGAAGTCGTCGTTCGCGCCCACCGCAATTTGGCTGAACGCGAGCGCGGATTTTCCAATTTTTCGGCCTCTGTGGCGGTGATCGGTTCGAGGGAGATTTCTTCATAAATGCCAGCGCGGAAGCCTTCGAGAAAGGAGGCTTTGACGCGGCGATCTTCGCCACTGTGGAAGGAGATGATCGCGGCGACGCCGCCGGGATTGAGCACGTGCGGTAAGACCGCGAGCAGGCGGTCGAGGTTCGCCAGTTCACGGTTGACGAGGATGCGCAGCGCCTGAAAGGTGCGGGCGGCGGGATGTAGCTTTGCGCCTGCCGCGCGCTTAAGGGTGAAGTCGCGGGCTTCGCAGACGATCTCCACGAGGTCCTGCGTGGTGTCGATGGGCTTTGCCTTTCGGCGCTCGACGATGAGGCGCGCGATTTGGACGGCGTCTTCTTCGTCGCCAAGTTCGAGCAGGGCGTCGGCGATGTCGCGCTCGCACATGCGGGCGAGGAGTTGAGCGGCGGTTTGGCCGCGCGTGGGGTCCATGCGCATGTCGAGGGGGCCGGGCTGGCGGTAGGTGAACCCGCGCGTTGGATCGTCGATCTGCGGGCTGGCAACGCCGACGTCGGCGAGGATACGGTCGACGCGGTCGATTCCCGATTGGCTGAGGACGGTGGGAAGGGCGGCGAAGTTATTGTGGAAGAGTTCGAACTTGCCCCCGAGGTTAGAGAGATTCTGCCGAGCCCGCTCGAGGTTGTGCGGGTCGAAATCGATGCCCAGGAGTCGTCCACTGGGTTGCACCCGCTTCAGCAGCTCGGTCGCGTGACCTGCCAAACCCACGGTGCAATCCACGACTGTCATTCCCGGCTGGGGCGCGAGCACATTCAGAACGGGCTGGAGAAGGACGGGAAGGTGGCGCACCTGTCGTTTCACGCCAGAGAGTATGCGTCTGCGGGAGCATGAGGTGAAGGTGCAGCAAGACGAGAGGTTGGGAGGGATGTGCGGGTTTTGCGAAAGTTTGTCCCACTGCCGCGCATAAATTCGCAAGAAAAACGGGCTTTTAGACCACAAATCTCAGGAAACTCTAATTCTACTCGGTTATGTTTGGCCCTCGGCGTGTTCCTACGCCGTCACGTTGCAATATTCGAGCTAGAACTTTGGGCTGAGGCGAACGCTTTGGGATTGGATACTGGGCCATTGACTATGTGTGCGCGCGGACGAAGAGAGAAGAAGCTGGGCTTTACGCTGGTGGAGCTGCTGGTGGTCATCGGGATCATCGCGCTGCTGATCGGGGTGTTGCTGCCGGTCTTGAGCAAGGCGCGGGAATCGGCGAGCCGGACGCAGTGTTTGAGCAACATCCGGCAGATCGGGCAGTTCTTCGTGATGTACGCGCAGAGCAACCGCGACCAGGTGCCGCTGGGGTACTGGAGCGGCCAGATGCAGACGAACTACCTGGTGAACTACAACCAGAACAACTTGCAGTACTACGCGCTGTTTGGGTGGATGTACGCGGCAAACCTGATCAAGGACGGGCGGGTGCTGTATTGCCCGAACGAGACTTTGGGGAAATGGCAGTACCAGACGAAGGAGAATCCCTGGCCGCCGGTCGAGAAGGCGAGTGCGGCGTCGCAGACGACCCGTGCAGGTTACGGGCTGCGTCCGACGGTAAACTGGCTGGAGACGGGCGATTGGCCTGATCCGTTGCCGCGTCTGCCCAAGTTCAAGAGCAAGGCGATCATTGCGGACTTGATGCCGACGCCTTACTTCGTAGATCGCCGGCACAAGCGCGGGATCAACGTGGGTTATGCGGATGCATCGGCGAAGTGGGTGGATCGCCGGGCGCTGGACAAGTACTTGAAGAACATTCCGAACCTGACGAATTCGGATACTGATCCGAGCCTGGCGTTCAGTCCGAACTACAACAGCTCGTTTCTGGATGATTCGGTGACGCCGGCGACGGGACTTTGGCCGGAGTTGGATCGGCAGTAGCGGTGTTGTTGACGTCGCGGAGTTGTAACGGTGAGCGGTGAGAGATGTCGTTGATTGAGTCAATCACAGAGAGGCGGCTGCTGCTGCGGCGGGGAGCGGCGCAGCCTGCGTTACCGGAGACAGGAACGAGTGTCCGCGCGAGCGTGCGGGGCAAGTTCCTGTTCACGCCGGACCAGAAGCTGTATGTGCGCGGGGTGACATACGGCCCGTTCCGTCCGGACGAGCACGGGTGCGAGTACGGAACCCCGGCGCGGGTCCGGGAAGATTTCCAGAAGATGGCGGAGCGGGGGATCAACGCGGTGCGCGTGTACACGGTTCCGCCGCGCTGGCTGCTGGATATCGCGCACCAGGAGGGGCTTGGGGTGATGGTGGGGCTGCCTTGGGAGCAGCACATCACTTTTCTGGATACGCGGGCGCGGCGGCGTTCGATCGAGCAGCGCGTGCGCGAGGGCGTGCGGGCGTGCGCGGGACATCCGGCGATCCTTTCGTTTGCGATTGGCAATGAGATCCCGGCGAACATCGTGCGCTGGTACGGCGCGCGGCGGGTGGAGCGGTTCCTGGAGCGGCTGTATCGGGCGGCGAAGGCGGAGGATCCGGCAGCGCTGGTGACGTACGTCAATTATCCGTCGACTGAATACCTCCAGCTTCCGTTTTTGGATTTCATCTGCTTTAACGTCTATCTCGAGACGAAGGAGAAGCTGGAGAGTTATCTCGCGCGGCTTCAGAACATTGCCGCGGATCGGCCGCTGATCATTGGCGAGGTGGGGCTCGACAGCTTGCGCAACGGGGCGGACGTGCAGGCGAGCATGCTGGAGTGGCAGATTGACAGCATCTTCGCCAGCGGTGCGGCAGGCGCGTTTGTGTTCGCGTGGACGGATGAATGGCACCGGGGCGGGCATGATGTGCTGGATTGGGAATTTGGCCTGACGACGCGGGACCGGCAGGAGAAGCCGGCGCTGGAGACGGTGTGCCGGTCGCTGGCGCGGGCGCCGCTGTCGACGGAGATGGAATGGCCGCTGGTGTCGGTCGTGGTGTGCACGTACAACGGCAGCCGGACGATTCGGGAATGCCTGGAGGGGCTGCGCCGGCTGGAGTATCCGCACTTTGAAGTGATCGTGGTGGATGACGGCTCGCGCGACGGGGTTGGCGAGATTGTCCGCCAGTATGACGTGCGCTTGATTCAGACGGAGAATCGCGGGCTTTCGAACGCGCGCAACACGGGAATGATGGCGGCGCGCGGGGAGATCGTGGCTTACATCGATGACGATGCTTCGCCCGACCCGCACTGGCTGAATTACCTGGCGCTGAAGTTCAAGACATCGAGTCACATGGCGGTGGGCGGGCCAAACATCGCGCCGCCCGGGGATGGAATGATCGCGGACTGCGTGGCGCATGCGCCGGGCGGTCCGATTCACGTGCTGCTGACGGACGAACTGGCCGAGCATATTCCTGGATGCAACATGGCATTCCGGCGGTCGGCGCTGATTGAGATCGGCGGGTTTGATCCGAGCCTGCGCATCGCGGGGGATGACGTGGACATCTGCTGGCGCATCCAGGCCATGGGGTGGACGATTGGCTTTGCACCGGCGGCGATGGTGTGGCATCGTCGGCGCAATTCCGCTCGCGCCTACTGGCGGCAGCAGTTCCACTACGGGCGCGCCGAGGCGATGCTGGAGCGGAAGTGGCCGGGTAAGTACAACACGCTGGGGCATCCTTCGTGGTCGGGGCGGGTTTACGGGCGGGCGCTGCTGCCGAGCCTGGGTTGGAAGCAGTGGCGGATCTATCACGGGACATGGGGAAGTGCGCTGTTCCAGTCGGTGTATCACTCGGGGCCTGGGACGATGGCGTCGCTCCCGCATACGCCGGAGTGGTACCTGATCATCCTGGTGCTGGCGCTGATGAGCATTTTGAGCTTTGCGTGGAGCCCGCTGGTGGTGATGTTGCCGCTGGCGGTGTTCGCGGCCGCGGTGCCGATGATCGCGGGTGCGGCGGCGGTGAAGCAGATCCGCCCGGACGGTTTCATGCCGAAGCGGGAGCTGTGGAAGCGGCGCTTGCTGGTGTGGTGGCTGCACCTGATGCAGCCGGCGTCGCGGCTGCTGGGTCGCGTGACGAGCGGGTTGACGCCGCTGCGTTTCCGCCGATCGCGGATGATCGCGTTTCCGCGGCCGCGGACGTGGGCGCTGTGGAGCGAGACGTGGCGGAGCGCGACGGATCGATTGACGGCGATCGAGTCGAAGCTGAACGGCATGAACATCGTCACGAGCCGCGGCGGGGATTATGACGATTGGGACTTAAAGGTGCTGGGCGGGCCGCTGGGCGCGGTGCGGTTGAAGATGACGATCGAAGAGCACGGGTGCGGGAAGCAGATGATCCGGCTGCAGGTTCGGCCGACGGCGACGCAGGCCAGCGTGAGCGCGCTGTTCCTGCTGGGTGGGTTGGGGTCGGCGATCGTGATCCCGGGGATGCATGGGTGCATCGTGTTTGCACTGGTGGCGCTGCTGCTGGCGGGAGTGGCGATCCAGGAAATGGCGACGGCGATGGGGGCGGTTTGCCGGGTGATTGGGAAGAAGCAAAGATAGAGTAGAGGCGCGTGAGCAAATCGGGCCGTTCTTTTGCGGTTTGAGTAAAAGAATGACCGAAGTGCATGGGCGAGACGCCCATGCCACGCGGGAGACGCGAATGGCTGGTTTGCGTTGTGCGCGGTCGTTGACCGCGGGCTATTGAAGATGGTGTTGAGCGGATCGTGCGGATGTCATGGTTGGTGAAGCGAAGCGATATCGGCCGTTGATGCGGTATGTGGCTGCGCAGTGGCGCGCGCTGCCGGTGATCGTTTTGTTGTCTACGGTGGGGCCGCTGTTCACGTCGCTGGCTCCGTGGCCGCTGAAGATTTTGGTGGATCGGGCGCTGGGAGGGAACTGGGGGGAGGAGACGGCGTCGTTTTTAGATCGCGTTCCGCTGCCGGCGGATAAGAAGCAGTTGCTGCTGGTTGCGGGGGCGGCGAGCGTGGGGTTGTTTCTGCTGGGGAGCTTGCTGGAGGCGGCGACGACCTGGCTTTGGAGCCTGGTGGGGCAGAAGATGGTTCGGGAGCTGGCGGCGGATTTGTTCGCGAAGCTTCAGCGATTGTCGCCGACGTTTCATCACCGGCATTCGGTGGGGGATGTGCTGAGCCGGTTGAGCGGCGATGCGTGGTGCTCATACACGCTGGTGGAGAGCTTGCTGATCACGCCCTGGCAGAACGTGGCGACGCTGGTTTGGGTGGGCGTGCTGGCGTCGCTGATGGATTGGAAGCTGACGTTGCTGTCCTTCGGGGTGGCGCCGGGCTTGGCGGTGGTGGCGAAGCATTATGGGCCTCGGATCATGCTGCGCGCGAAGATGGGGCGGCAGAATGAATCAAAGCTGTTTTCGCTGGTGCATCAGACGATTTCGAGCATTTCAATCGTACAGGCGTTTGGGACGCAGAGCCGGAATCGGCAGCAGTTCGAGCAGCTCGCGGATGCGGCGATCTCGCTGTCGCTGAAGCATTCGCTTTTGAAGAACACGTATGCGCTGGTGACGGGATTGCTTACAACGACGGGGGTGGCGATTGTGCTGTTTTTTGGCGCGAAGCGCGTGATGGAGGGGGCGCTGTCGGTGGGCGGACTGCTGGTGTTCGTGGCCTATCTGCGGGCGATGCAGGGGGCGGCGTCGGGACTGTTCGCAACGCACGGGGCGGTGAAGACGGTGCAGGCGAGCATGGATCGGGTGCTGGAGATCCTAAATTGCGACGAGCAGGTGAAGGAGAAGGCGGGAGCGAAGGCGCTGCGGTTTGAAAAGGGGAGGGGGCTGGCGGTTCAGTTTGAGAATGTGACGTTTGGGTATGAGGCGGGGCGGGAGATTCTGCGGGATATTTCGCTAGAGGTGGCGGCGGGAGAGACGGTGGCGCTGGTGGGACCAACGGGGGCGGGGAAGAGTACGCTGGTGTCGCTGATTCCGCGGCTGTTTGATCCTTGGGAAGGTCGCGTGGTGATCGGAGGATTTGAGATCTCAGATTTGAAAATTTCAGATCTCAGAAGGGCGGTGGCGGTGGTGCCGCAGGAGCCTGTTCTTCTGCCGGTGAGCGTGGCGGAGAACATTGCTTATGGTCGGGCGGATGCTTCTCGTGAGGAAGTTGTTGCTGCGGCGGAGGCGGCGCATGCTTCGGAGTTCATCGAGAAGATGAGTGCGGGGTATGACACGATCATTGGGGAGAGAGGGGCGACGCTGTCGGCGGGGCAGCGGCAGCGGATAGCGATTGCACGGGCGCTGCTGCGGGATGCGGCAGTGTTGGTGCTGGATGAGCCGACGAGTGCTCTGGATGCGGAGAGCGAGAAGCTGGTGATGAGCGCGCTGCGTCGGCTTTGCGAGGGGAAGACGTGCTTCATCATCGCGCATCGACTGTGGACGCTGCGCGAGGTGGATCATGTCGTGACGCTGGAGCAGGGGCGGATTGTTGAGCCGGCGGCGGCGGGGGTGGAACTGTGAGGTGGTGGTGGATCAAGCTGCTGCGGTATGCGCGGCCATCGTGGAAGACGATGGGCGTGATCTTGTCGCTGGTGATCGTGATTGCGGCGGTGGGGGCGGTGCAGCCGCTGCCGATGAAGTGGCTGGTGGATCGCGTGCTGAAGGATTCGAATGCCGATCTGCGAACGCGGTTGTGGCAGGCGGGGATGCTGGCGGGGGCGACGGTGGTCATTTTCCTGGTGGGGCAGCTTGCGCTGATCGCGCGGAACTACTTGCTGAACGGCTTCGGGAACCGCGCTTCGTATGCGCTGGCGGCGAAGCTGTTTGATCATCTTCAGTCGCTGAGCGTGATGTTTCATACGCGCCGTGCGGCGGCGGATTTGGTGCGGCGGGTGACGACCGACAGTGCGTGCGCCCGCGAACTGCTGATCAGCGTGGTGGTGCCGGTGGTGACGAGCGTGGCGACGCTGCTGTTCATGTTCGTGGTGATGTGCAGGTTGGATTGGGGGCTGGCGCTGGTGGCGATGGGGGTGGTGGTGCCGCTCGGATTGCTCATTCGCGCTTCGTATGGGCCGATGAGTCGCCGGGCAGCGGAGCAGCAGGAAGTAGAGAGCGAACTGCTGACGCTCGCGGAGCGGACGCTGAGCCATGTGCCGACGGTGCAGATTTTCGGGCGGGAAGAGCGGGGGGATCGGGCGTATCGAGACGCCTCGGTGCGCGCGACCAAGGCGTACATGGCGACGATCGTGGCGCAGACGCAGTTTAAGATTGGAACCGGAGCGGTGACGGCGGTGGGGACCGCGCTGGCGATGATTTTTGGCGGGCGGCATGTGATGGAGGGGAAGCTGACGCTGGGAGGATTGCTGGTGTTTTTGGCGTATCTGGCGTCGCTGTATACGCCGTTGGAGGCGCTGGCCTATGTGTCGACGACGCTGAGCGCGACGCGGGCGAATGCGAAGCGCGTGCTGGAGGTGCTGGAGTCGGGGGAGCGGGTGGTGGAGAAGGCGGACGCTCGATCGGTGAAGTGGAGCGGGGGGGTGGATGTGCGGTTTGAGGGCGTTTCATTTGGGTATGAGGCGGGGCGGGAGGTGTTGCGGGATGTTTGTCTGGACGTGAAGGCTGGGGAGACGGTGGCGCTGGTGGGTCCGACGGGGGCGGGGAAGAGTACGCTGGTGTCGCTGATTCCGCGGCTGTTTGATCCCTGGGCGGGGAGGGTGGTGGTGGGGGGAGAGGATATTTCAGATCTCAGGATTTCAGATTTGAGAAGAGCGGTGGCGGTGGTGCCGCAGGAGCCGGTTCTTCTGCCGGTGAGCGTGGCGGAGAATATTGCGTATGGTCGGCCGGATGCTTCTCGTGAGGAAGTGATCGCGGCGGCGGAGGCGGCGCATGCTTCGGAGTTCATCGAAAAGATGAGTGCGGGGTATGACACGATCATTGGGGAGAGAGGGGCGACGCTGTCGGCGGGGCAGAGGCAGCGGATAGCCATTGCACGGGCGCTGCTTCGGGATGCGGCAGTGTTGGTGCTGGATGAGCCGACGAGTGCGCTGGATGCGGAGAGCGAGAAGCTGGTGATGGATGCGCTGCGTCGGCTGTGCGAGGGGAAGACCTGCTTCATCATTGCGCATCGGCTGTCGACGGTGCGTGAGGCGCACAAGGTGGCGGTGCTGGAGCAGGGGCGGGTGGTGGAGTTTGGGCCGCCGCGGGAATTGGCGCACAGCGGCGGGTTGTATCAGCGGTTTCTTGAGCTTCAGGCGCTGCCGGATGAGGCGGCGGTGGCGTCATAGGACATCGATATGGCGCTGAAGATTGTCTGCTCGGGGTTGCTGATTCGTCATCCGGTGGGAGGGCACTCGTGGCATCATCTCCAGTATCTGCTGGGGTTGGAGCGGCTGGGGTGCGAGGTAACTTTCTTCGAGGACTTCGGGTGGGCGGGTTCGTGCTTCGATGCTTCGCGCGATGAGATGACAGGTGATCCTTCGTTTGGGATTGGGTATATGGAGGAGGTGTGGAAGCGGGCGGGGTATCGGGGGAAGTGGTGTTACCTGCGGGAGGATGGGAGGGCGCATGGGATGACTCGGGAGGAGCTGGCGCAGGCGCTGCGGGAATGCGATGTGTACCTCAATCTTAGTAATATCAACTGGATTGATGAGGTGAAGCTTGCGCGGCGGAGGGGGCTGGTGGATACAGATCCGGTCTTCACGCAGATTGGTGGGCACGGGGCGGGAGGGACGTGGAGCGACTACGACGTGCTATTTACCTATGGGGAGAATGTGCATCGGCCGGGGTGCGAGATGCCGACGGGTGGGCAGCGGTGGGTGCCGACGCGGCAGCCTGTGGTGACTGAACTTTGGCCGGTGAAAGAGGCGGCGGCGGATGCGCCGATGACGACGCTGGTGAACTGGTCGGCCTATGGCGATCGGACGTTTGAGGGGCGGACGTATGGGCAGAAGGATCGGGAGTTTGCGAATTTTTTTTCGCTGCCGCGGGAGGCGGGGGTGGCGATGGAATTGGCACTGAGCGGGCCGGATGAGGTGAAGACGAAGTTCGAGAACGGCGGCTGGCGCGTGGCGGATCCGATGGCGGTGTCGAAGGATCCGTGGACGTATCAGGATTACATCGCGCGGTCGAAGGGCGAGTTTTGCGTGGCCAAGCACGGGTATGTGAGCACGCGGTGCGGGTGGTTCAGCGATCGGAGCAGCGCGTACCTGGCGATGGGGAAGCCGGTGGTGTTGCAGGATACGGGGTTCAGCGAGAACCTGCCGGTGGGGGAGGGTTTGCTGGCGTTTGATACGAGCGAGCAGGCAGTGGCGGCGGTGAAGCGGGTGGGGGAGAATTATGCGGCTCACAGTGCGGCGGCGCGTCGAATCGCGGAAGATTTTTTTGATTATCGCAAAGTGCTGGAGCTGATGCTGGAGAAGTGTGTGTAGATGACGGCGACGGTCGCGGAACCATCTCGAGATCAACAGGCGGCACGGGCGACTGGCCCGTGTGAGGGCGTCTCTCGCGCCGGTGCGCTGGGCGTCTGTCTGATTTCGGAAGAGCTTCCACCTGAGACAGGGTGGGGCGGGATTGGGACGTATACGCATAACCTGGCGCGCGGGCTGGCGGATCTGGGGCATCGGGTGCATGTGATTGCACGGTGTTGGGGTGAGGATCGAACGGAAGGTGTGCGGGGCGTGACGGTGCATCGAGTGGCGGTGCCGGAGCCGGGCTGGAAGTGGGGGACGTGGTGGATGAACCTGAAGTTTGCCGAGACCCGGCAGGTGGTTTGGTGGAACGTGGTGGTGTCGCGGGCACTGGCGCGGATCTGCGAGCGCGAGCGGATCGACGTGGTGGAGACGCCAGAGTATCACGCGCAGGGTTTACTGGCGACGCTGCGGCAGTACCGGTTGCCGATGATCGTCCGTCTGCACACGCCGGCGTTTGTGTGCCGGGAACTGAACGGAAAGGCGATTGGGAGCACGGCGTGGGATACGTTTGCGAGCGAGAAGCTGGAGTGGTGGCTGGCGAAGCGCGCGGCGGTGGTGACGTCGCCCAGTCGGCAGATGGCGGAGTCGGTGGCGGGGCCTTGGCGAATGGGTGTTGAGTTAATCGAGGTGGTGCCGAATCCCGTTGATGATGATCTGTTTGCGCCGGGAGCGCGCGATGGTGGAGAGGCGGTGCTGCTGTTCGTCGGTCGGCTGGAGCGGCGTAAAGGTGTGGACACGATCGCGCGGGCGCTGCCGGAGATTATTAATAAGCATCCGAAGGCGAGGATGCAGTTTGTGGGGAACGATCATCCGTCTGCGCCGGATGGCGGCTCGATGCAGGCCTGGGTGCGGGCGTATTTGCGGGAGCAGGGCGTGGGGGAGGATCGCGTGGAGTTTGTGGGGCCGGTGGATCGGGAGCGGTTGCCGGCGATGTATCAGCGGGCGGCGGTGTGCCTGGTGCCATCGCGGTATGAGAGTTTCGGTTATACGTGTGTCGAGGCGATGAGCTGCGGGTGTGCGACGGTCGCGACACGCGCGGGCGCGCTGGCCGAGATTGTGACGGACGAGCGCGACGGGTTGCTGGTTGAGCCGGATGATGCGGCGGCGCTGGCGCAGGCGGTGACGCGATTGCTGGATGATCGAGCGCTGCGGGAGGGATTGGGTCGCGCGGCGCGCGAGACGGTTGTGGCGCGCTTCAGCAGGCCTGCGGTTTGTCAGCAGATGGTTGACGTCTACCTGCGAACGGTTCGGAAGTCTTTGTCTGTGTAGCACCATGATTCACCACGTTTTTGCCAACAAGCAGAACATCGGGGACTGGATGAGCGCGAAGGGCATTCAGTCGCAGCTCGGGTCGGAAGAGGTCCTGGAGCACTTCTGCGACGAGTGGGGCATCGAGAGCGCGCTGGCGCACCTTGCGCGGGCGAAAGCAGACGACCTGGTGGTGATCGGCGGCGGCGGATTGCTCATGGATTACTTCTCGCCGTTCTGGGAGGGGCTGAACCGGACGGACGTGAAGGCGCCGATCGTCATCTGGGGCGTGGGGTATTGCGACATGAAGGAGCGCCCGAGCCGGCCGCCGGGCGACGCGCTGCACCTGGCGGTGGAGAAGAGCGCGCTGTGCGTCGTGCGCGATGAGATGAGCCGGACCTATTTGGGGATGAACAAGGTCGGGTCGCCGGTGGCGTGTCCGAGTCTGCTGTGTCTGCATCCGCGGCTGACGAAGAAAAAGCTGATGCTGCACGTGGTGCATTACGAGGCGGCGGGGGAGGAGCGCTACCAGGCGATGCACCGGCTCGCGCGGCGTTTTGCGAAAGACACAGGCCGGGAGTATCTGGAGACGAGCAACGAGATCGACGATCCGGGTGATCCCGGTGAGATGAAGGATATCGTCGAGTTTTACCGCGACGCGGACGTGGTGCTGACGTCGCGCCTGCATGGATGTTTGATGGCGGTTGCGTCGGGGGCGAAGGTGGTGGCAATCGCAGGCGATCGTAAGGTGGATGCCTTTATGGAGTGGGCGGGATTGAGCGACTGGGTGGTGGATCTGAAAGAATATGAACGGGCGCGGGAGCTGCTGGAGCGCGTGCACGAGCAGCCGAGCGTGGAAGCGCGATTGGAAGAAGCACGGAAGGCGAATCAGCAGATCGGCGAGCGCGTTCGGCAGATTCGGAATGGAGTGCGGTCGTGAAGCGGTTGCGCATCGTGATCCTGGGCATGATGGGGCGCTGTCCGTACGGCGGGCAGACGTGGCTTTACCTCAACTGGCTGCGGGCGTTTTCCCGCCTGGGGCATGAGGTTTGGTACGTGGAAGACGACACGGTTTGGCCGTACCACCCCGAGCTAAACATGGTGAGCGACGACTGCGGCTATGCGACCCGGCACATCGCCAGCAGCATGGAAAAGATCGGGCTTGCAAATCAGTGGGCGTATCGGCTGGCGGATCGCGAGGGGGCATGCTGGGGCATGGATGTGACGAAGCTCGATGAGCTGTATCGCGACTGCGATGTGCTGCTGAACATCGTCGGCTCAACGGATCTGCGTGATGAACACCGCAAGGCGAAGCTGCGGGTTTACGTTGAGACGGATCCGGTGACGGCGGAGCTGCGCCTGGCGGAGGGCGATGAGCACACGCGGCTGGCGTTTGCGGATCATCACGCGATCGTGACGTACGGCGAGAACTACGGGAACGCCGACTGCGGCGTGCCGACGTGCGGGATCAACTTCAAGAAGACGCGCCAGCCGATCGACCTCGAGCTTTGGCGGATGGTGTTCAATCCGGAGGCGGAGCACTTTACGACGATCGGCAACTACAAGCAGTCCGGCAGCGATGTGGTGTACAAGGGCCAGACGTATCACTGGAGCAAGCATCACGAGTGGGAGAAGGTGATTGACTTGCCGCGGCGGACGAAGCAGACATTTCGGCTTGCGATGTGGCCGGAGGAGAAGGACCGCCAGCGGCTGGAATCGTTTGGCTGGCAGCTTACGCCGGCGCTGGAGATGTCGCTGGATGTTTTTGGCGGTTACCGCGACTTCTTCCAGAAGAGCCGAGGAGAATTCACCGTAGCGAAGGACCAGAACGTGCGGATGCGCAGCGGGTGGTTCAGCGAGCGCGACGCATGCTATCTGGCGAGCGGGAAGCCGGTAATCGCGCAGGACACCGCGTTTGGATGCGCCATTCCGACGGGTGAAGGACTTTTCGCGTTCAGGAAGATGGACGAGATCCTGGCGGCGCTGGATTCCATTAACAGCGACTACAAGCGGCACTGCAAGAAGGCACGCGAGCTGGCGATGGAATACCTGGATGCGCCCAGGCTGGGCGCGAAGCTGCTGGCGGATGTAGGACTATGAAGCGGTACCTCATCGTCAACGCTGACGACTTCGGGCAGACCAGCGGGATCACGCGCGGGATCGTGGAATGTCATCAGCGCGGCATCCTCACGAGCACCAGCTTGATGGTGACGGGGCTGGCGGTGGAGGAAGCAAAGCGCTTCAGCGAGGAGAACCCGAACCTGTCGATCGGGCTGCATTTTGACGTGTGGGGGGAAGATGAGCGTGAGTTCGATACGCACAAGATCGCGGCGACGCGCGAGGAGTTTCATCGGCAACTGGAAGCGTTTCATCGCGTGATGGGGCGGAAGCCGACGCATATCGATTCACATCGGCATGCGCATCGGGAGGAGCACCTGTTCGAGCATTTCGTGAGGTGGTGTGAGCCGGTGGGTGTGCCGGTGCGGGGGGATGGTCGAGTGAATTTTGTGGGGGGGTTTTACGCGCAGTGGGAGTGGGGGGTGACGGAGTTGAAGTATGTGAGCGTTGAGTTTTTGCAGCGGATGATCCGGGAGGAGGTGCCGGCGGGGGTGACGGAGTTTTCATGTCATCCGGGGTATATCACGGCGGAGTACAAGGGGATTTATGCTTCTGAGCGCGAGGAGGAGATTCGAACGCTGGTGGATGCTCGCGTGAGGGAGACGATTCAGGAAGAGGGGATTGAGTTGCTGGGGTATGGGGATGTCGGGGAAGGTATAGACGCAGCAGCGCCCCGCACGCGGGGCGGCTAGACTAGAGCCTCGCGCCCCCGCGTGCAGCTTCAAAAACAGGATTGATTGTCATGCTGAGGTACCCCGAAGCATCTGGCACCGGACGTTTGCTGGGCCAGATCCTTCTGAAGTACCGCTCAGGATGACACGGTGAGGCGATCAGCGCCCCGCACGCGGGGCGGCTAAACTGCGGCGGGCAGAAGGTGTTGCTCCCGAGGCAGGAGGGAGAGGGGAAGAAGGGGGATTCGACTGGCGGTTTAGAGCGGCGCCGACGTGTCAAAAACAGGAGTGATGTCATGCTGAGGTACCCCGAAGCATCTGGCACCGGACGTTTGGTGGGCGAGATCCTTCGCGGAGTGCCGCTCAGGATGACACGGTGAGTCGATCACCACGGTGCACTGCATGCGAGCGCGCGTTGCTCTAGGCTAAGCTAAGGCAAAACCAAGCATCACGCGGCGGGGGTGAACTCGGGGGTGACTACGGGGTTTTCGATTCGCTGGCAGGGGATTTCGAATTCGAAGGCGGCGCCTTCGTTGGGTCGGCTGTCGACCCGGCAGCTTCCGTTCATGGCTTTGACGTGGGATTGGACGATGAACAGGCCGAGGCCGAGGTGTCCGCCGCGCTGCTGGCGGGATTTATTGCCGCGGTAGAAGGGGGAAAAGATGTGGGGCAGGTGCTCGGTGGGGATGCCTTCGCCGTCGTCGGAGACGCGGGCGCGTAGCTTTTCGCCGTCGTGGATCCAGGTCATGTCGACGCGGCCGCCTGGGCGGTTGTATTCGACGGCGTTGCCAATCAGGTTCATCGCGACGCTGCGCAGGCGATTGGGAGGAATGCGGCACCAGAGCGGCCGGGGCCCGGCGCGGTGGATCTGGATGTTTTTCTCGGTCGCCAGTGCCGCTCCCGCATCAAGGCACTGGTGAAACACGGCGGCTACGTCGACGTCCTGCGGGTCTTCTTCGTTGAACGTGTCATTGCTGACATATTCCATGAGCCGCTCGACCAGCACGCGCAGCACGTGGACCTGCGCGAGACATTGGGTGACGGTGGTGTGAACGGGGGGGTTCTCGCGGAGGCGTCGCTCGGCGAGTTCGAGCGTGGTGGAGAGCGCCGCTACTGGCGTGCGCAGCTCGTGCGATGCGCTGGCGACAAAGCGCTTCTGGCCGGCGAAGGCGCGATCCAGCCGCTCGAGCAGACGATTCAACTGCTCGACCACGGGCACCAATTCTTTGGGCATCCCGGTGAGCGGAATGCGCTCCGCGAGGGATTGCTCGTCGATGACGCCGATCAGGTTGGCGGTGGCTTTCAGCGGCCGCAGCACCATCCGCGACGCGATCACCGCGACAGCAGCGGCGACGCCCGTCGCGATGGCAACAAAGCCGACGAGCGCCAGCTTGATCCGCCGGAGCAGCGAATCGAGATGGCGCGTGGGGCCGTTGTATTCCACGATGACCGGAGCGGCGCCGGCGGTTTTGGGTTTGGAGATGGCGGCGATGCGAAGGGTGCGCTGGCGGGCGCCGTCGGGGGCGTTGGTAAAGGTCGCGCTGAGCAGCCGCGGCTTGTCGCTCGGCGTCGCAGCGCGTGTCGGATCAGGCTTGATTGCGTAGGTGTCGGCCCAGTCGTATTGCGGCGTGCGCGAAGGGTCGAAACCCTCCGGCTGCATCAACTCCGGCAGCGCGATGGCGCGGGCGTAAAGCAGCGAATCCAGATCGCTCACCATGATCGAGCGCACGCTGAAATACGCGGCGACTGCCGCGATCACGAGCATGCTCCAGACGCTGATCAGAATGGCAATCGCAATCCGTCGAGTCATCGCGACTTACTCGGGGTTTGCCGACAACATATACCCTTGGCCGCGGTGGGTGTGAATGAGCTTGGAGTCAAACGGCTCATCGATCTTCAGGCGGAGATAGCGAATGTAAACGTCGACGACGTTGGTGGTGGTAACTTCGTTCTGGTCGTACAGGTGATCGCAGATTTCCTGGCGCGAGACGACCTGGTCGCAGCGGTGGGCGAGGAATTCGAGCAGCGTGTATTCGCGCGCGGTGAGCTCGATGCGTTTACCTGCGCGGCGGACGCCTTTCTTTGCGGTGTCGACTTCGAGATCGCCGACGGTGATCAGCGGAGAGCTCTTGCTGTGTCCGCGGCGGATGATGGCCTGCACGCGTGCGAGGAACTCAGTCCAGGCGAAGGGTTTGACGAGGTAATCGTCAGAACCAAGCTGAAGACCGCGCACGCGATCTTCAACCGAGCCCAACGCGGTCAGACACAGCACCGGCGTGTCGATCGATTTGCGCCGGAGTGTCTGGAGGACGGTCCAGCCGTCCACCTGGGGAAGCAGGACATCCAGCACGATTCCGTCATACGGACGCGCCTGGGCCAAGTGCAGGGCGTCGCCGCCGTCGGTGACGTGGTCGACGGCATAGCCTTCTTCGCGGAGCCCGTCTGTGATGGATTGACCTAACAACGGATGGTCTTCAACGACGAGGATTCGCATGGGCTTGTTGGTTCCAGTACGTGTGGTTGCAGGGTCTGCCTCGGGTGCAGTGAGCACAGCTGTCACTGTCGTGGAATGGTGCAGGTATTGCAAGAACGGAGTGGCGTTTTCTGGCGGAAAAATGGGGGATTAAGGTATGATTAGCAGGTTGTTCCGGGTGTAGGGGCACGGTTCAATTGGCTTGTTTTCACAAGTCCCAGCGGTTATGTTTCCTACGCCTGAAGGGGGTTCTGCGCGAGCTATGGGCGCTGTTCGTCAGTTGTACCTTCACGTTCTACACGCGAACTGGAATGGATGCGGGAGAAGCATGACTCGGAGAGGTTTTCGTCGCATTTCGTATAGCACCGCTTGCGCGCTGGCAGTGTTGGGCGTTTCACGCGCTGCGGTGGCGGATGCGCAGTACAACGTGCTGGACCTAGGCACCCTGGGCGGAGCGACCAGCGAGGCGTACGACATTAACAGCTCGGGCCGGGTCGTGGGTTTCTCCCGAGATGCAACGGGTTTGGCTCGTGGGTTTGTGACGTCGCCGAATACGGCGATCAACGGCGCGACCGATGCAATTCCCTATCTTCCGGGTGGAACCTGGGGCACCGCGTATGGCATTAACTCCAGTGGGACCGTGGCGGGCTCCGGTGGTACCCCCACGGGTGACCGCGGATTTCGTTACACCAACGGCACGCTGACCAATCTTGGTACTGTCGCGGGAAACTGGAGCGAAGCCCACGGAATCAACGGCAGCAACCAGGCGGTCGGATGGTCTGCGATCAAGAACAACGCCAACTCCGATACGCACGCGGCACTGTTCAGCGGGAACAAGGCGTACGACCTGGGCACGCTGATGACCACCAGCGGCGGGTACGGGTACAGCTACGGTTACGCGATCAATGCCAGCGGTGCGGTGACCGGTTATTCCAGCACGGACGCCAGCGGCGATCATCCGTTTCTCTGGACACCCAATTCCGCAAACGGAACGACCGGCACCATGGTGGATGTCGGCACGCTGGGTGGTTCCTATGGTTACGCGTGGAGCGTCAACGACGGCAAAGAAGTCGTGGGCGCATCCGGCACCACGTGGGATGCGGCTTATCATGCGTTCCGTTATGCCAACGGTGTCATGAGCGACCTTGGCTCGCTGGGCGGTGATTACAGCGAAGCGTTTGACATCAACCTGAGCGGCATCATCGTTGGTGTCTCCAGCGACCCTACGGGCAGCAATCATGCGTTTGTCTATTCCGCCGGGGTTATGCAGGACCTCAACAGCCTCATTCCCGCGGGGTCGGGGTGGACGCTGGAAAATGCTAAAGCGATCAATGATTCCGGACAGATCGTTGGTTACGGCACCAATGCACTGGGGCAGCATCACGCGTTTCTGCTGACGCCGTCGCTGGTGGATCGCACATGGAACGTAAACCTCGGGGGCATGTGGTCGGCGAGCGGGAATTGGGCGGGTGGCGCGCCCAGCGGCACGTCGCAGGTGGCCAACTTCGGCACCGTCATCAGTCAGGCGCGGACGATAACGGTTGATCAGCCGGTGAGTGTAGCGGGGCTGAATTTCAACAGCAGCGTGCCTTACACGATTGCTGGAACAAGCACACTCACGCTATCAAGTGCCGTGGGCAACTCAACGATTACCGTCGCCTCGGGCAGCCACCTGATCTCTGCACCGCTGGCGCTGTCGTCGTCGGTGAGCACGAATGTCGCCTCCGCGTCGAGCACGATGACGATCTCGGGAAACATCAGCTCGACGAGCAACGCGGGGTTGATCAAGTTCGGCCCGGGATTGCTGGTGCTCTCGGGCAACAACACCTACACCGGGCCGACGCGTGTTGCCGCGGGAACGCTGGCGGTGACTGCGTCAGCGAATCTCGGTGACGCCAACAACACCGTGATCCTCGCCGGCGGCACGCTTCGCACGGATGGCGCGATCAACAGCAACCGCCCGGTCCAACCGGTGGTTAACGGAGGCGCGATCAACACGAATGGGTTCAACTCCAGCTTCGGCGAACTTGCAGGCGCTGCGACTTTCACCAAGCAGGGCGCGGGGAAGCTGATGGTGTCGCGTGTTGACACGAGCAACATCGCCGTCTCCGGTGGAACGTTGGCGGTGAAGCCTAAAGGGATCAACAATGGGGCGAGCACCGTGGTGCGAGTGAACGGCTCAATTTCTGTTGCGCCGGGCGCGGCGCTTGACCTGACGGACCACGATCTGGTCGTCACGTACAGCGGCGCATCACCGTTTTCGGACTTGCAAAAGATGGTGATTGATGGGTACTCGGAGTGGCCGGACTCCAACAAGAGCGGGATCATCTCCAGCACCAGCCAGTCGATCGCAGGATCCACGATTCTCGCGCTGTTCGACAACGCGCTGGTACACGCGGCGGACTTCCCGTTTGGTTCCGGTCAGACGATCAGCGAGATGGCCATCGTCGGGCGATACACCTACTTCGGCGATACCGACCTCAATGGAATGGTGACGGCGGATGACTACGGCGCCATCGACTCCAACCTCGGCAGCGTCGTTCCACAAGGGCTCGCCTGGTTGAGCGGTGATGGCGACTTCAACGGCATCGTTACACCCGATGACTACATCACCATCGACTCCAACCTGGGGCGCGGCCAGACCTTTGGCGCCCGGTTGTCAGCCATGGCGGCGGTTCCGGAACCCGGCTGCGGTCTCGCGCTTGGGTTCGGTGCGCTCGCGTTTGCCCGTGGCCAGCGCCGGCGAAAACAATCGCACTAATTCCCTCTCCTCCAGGTGAATCGTCGTACGGGGTGCGGCCTCTCGCGGCCGCAGTGCAGAGGCGGCACGCCGTTAAGATGGGCGGAAAAACGGTGGTAACTTAGCGAATCACATTGGTTGCTGCGCTGGACGCAAATGTGCCGCTTTCTCGGGGTAAATACTGCAATCACCATCACTTCCGAGGCAGTTCTAAGGAAAATCGAAAAAGATCAAAAAACTTTTTTTGGTTTTCCTCAAGTTTTCGGGTTGAACCCTCGAACTGATTTCCCTATTTGGGCGTCTCACAACGCCAGCGCGCGACAAGTGGGTTCTTCTCGCAAGGCTATTCGCTGGTGTTTCTGTTGACCCTGAAACCAAGGACTCAGGATGGCACGATCGAAATCAGTGCGCGGTCTCACCGCAGCGTGCATGGGCCGCTTGGCGGATCTGGCGTGTCGCACGGTTCGCATTCTTTCTGACGCCTTTCGTGAAACCGTTCACGAAATTCAACGCTACAGCATGCTTGAACCGCTTGAAGGCCGGCAACTGATGTCCAGCGTCTGGTTCGACAGCGGCAACGGTCAATTGAACATCTACGGGGACAACGGCCGCGCCAACACGATCACGGTCGCTAAGAGCGGGTCGAGCGCCATTGCCCGGGTGAACGACAAGCAGCTCACTGTCGACGCCGGCTCCATCCGCAAGATCTACATCGCCGGCGGCGATCAGGTCGACAACGTCTGGGCCGACATCAACTTCACCTGCTCTGAAGAGATTCGCACCTACGGCGGTAACGACACCATCAGCTCGAGCAACGGCAACGACACGATCAACAG
>DASVUC010000130.1:0-13278 GCA_036387255.1 Tepidisphaeraceae bacterium
TTCAGTCCACGGTTGCAGCGCCCCGCAAGCAGGGCCGCTAATCGTTGCGCACTGATAGCTCGTTCATCAGAAGAAACGTTTTCCTTTCCTTCCGAGCCGATTTCCCCTTACCATTTCCGTGTGCGCCTCTTCATCGTCGCGAACACCGACAAAGCCCATGTCCGTCCCGCGGTGGAGGAGTACCTCCCCTGGCTCCGCGAGCGCTGCGAGATTGCCGGCATGGACACCGAGCAGCAGGTTGACCTCCGCACCGTTGATGCCGATGTCATCCTCGCCCTCGGCGGCGATGGAACGTTGCTCTCCGCGGCACGGCGCCTCCGCGGCAAGCAGATCCCGCTCATGGGCGTCAATTTCGGCCGGCTCGGATTTCTCGCCTCCTTCGCCCCCGACACCTTCAAAGAGAACTTCGAGCTCCTCCGTCAGGACAAGCTCCCGATCAGCTCGCGCCTGATGCTGGAAGCCTCGGTCGTCGATGCGTGGGTGCAGTGCAGGGATCATTTTGAGGTGGCTCAGAAACGCCGCTTTGTCGCGACAGCGCTCAATGACGCGGTGATCACCGCGGGACCGCCGTTTCATATGATCGAGCTGGAGGTCCGCACCGACAGCGACACCGGCATCCGCTATTTCGGCGATGGCATGATCGTCTCCACCCCCTCCGGCTCGACGGCTTATAACGTTTCAGCTGGCGGGCCGATTGTCTCTCCCGGCGTGGCGGCGCTGTGCATCACCCCCATCTGTCCGCATTCGCTGTCGTTCCGGCCTGTCGTCATCCCCAGCGAAATCCCGGTGATCATCGTTGCCGTGCGCGTCAATCCCGGCACCACGCTCTTCTGCGACGGGCAGGAGGCCGACCGCCTTCAGCCGGGCGACAAGGTCATCATCCGCCGCAGCCCGCATGATGTGAAACTTATCGAAAATCCCAACGTCAGACAGTGGCGGAGCCTTGCCGAAAAGCTCCACTGGGCCGCCACCCCGCGCTATACCGGTCCGATTTGATAATCATTGAACGAGGCGGAATGAAGCGCACATTTGCCAACGTCCGCTCTCAATCGTTATTATCACGCGCTGGCAAGTCTGAGCAAAAAAGGGTGGCATCAGCACGCAAGGTGAACTATGGCTCTGGGGTCTGAAGAAACTCGAATCCTGATGGAGCAGGTCAAGAACATGAACGCTGCCGACAAGAGCACGTTCATGACCTGGCTGGTTGTCTCGCTCATCCGCGACATCTCCTATTACGTCGTGCTGGCGATCCTGGTCTTCTCCCTCGGCCGCCGCCTCATCCAGGCGTGTCTCTCCGCTTTCCGTGAAGCGAGTCGCGCCAATGGTTGAATGGATCCTCATCATCGAGCTGATCCTCCTGGGTGCGGCAGCGCTCTTCGCGATCGTTGCGCGCTTCGTGGTCGGCGGCGACCGATCGGATCCGATCTACATCTGGTGCTCAACGTTCTGGCGTAACTTCCTCTACCCGCCCGAGGTGATGGAGATCGATAGCTGGAGCTTCAAACGCGGCGCCGCGCCCGGAAGACTCAAGAACGCCGGCGCAGCATCGTTCACCAACCGCACCGACGACGACGCGTACGGACGCGTCAAAAAAGACCGTGACGGTCGAATGGTCTCTGCCAACCTCGAGCTTCTTGTCGTCGCCAATTCGCCCAGCGACGAAGTCGTCGGCGTGGAAGACGGCGGCCTGCGCATCCACGTCACCGGTGAGGCCGGCGACGGCCGAACCAACAAAGCGCTCATCGAAATGGTCGCCAGCGCGCTCGGCCTCAAGCCCTACCAGTGCACCATCACCAAGGGCCACTATCACCCCAGAAAAACCGTCCAGATCCAGGGGCTTCGTTCCGACGAACTGGACGCAAAGCTCGCGAGCATCTCCTGAACTCTTTCCCTCTCCAGGTACTCCGGGAGAGGGCAGGGTGAGGGCTCTCCTCTGATTCCTAAGATGGTGTGACATTGCCACCATCTACTCCCTCTCCCGTACGCGGGAGAGGGCGGGGGTTAGAGTGTAGCGCAAGTATTTCTCAGCCGGATTCCCTCCCCATCCGCCACAACTTCTCCCCCTTCACTCCCTCCCATCCAACCACGCGCAGATCACGCTCGTTTTCGCTTCCACCTCTTCTCCCCACCTTGCTACAGTGCCCGCGCCTGAAAGTCATTCCCAATCGGAGTCGTCATGCGTGCCCTCGCATTTCTGATCATCTGCGTCCTTTCCGCACCCGCGTTCGCGCAGATCTATTACCTGCCGGTGCAGTACCAGCACACCTACGGCAACGAGACCTTCTACTACGGCGGGCGCAACCCCTACCTGCACAGCTACGGCGTCCGCGAAGCGGCGGTTGAAACCATTCGATCAAACAACGGCGAGTTTAACCATCGCTACGCGAAGCACGCGCCTGTCTACAGCGACCTGCTTCCCTACCGCGACCTGACTGATTACGGCTACAGCGCCTCTGACGCGGCCAACGAGGCGAACTGGAACGCGCCGCGCTACTTCCGCAAGATCGACCTGCTCCGCACCGCTATCCCGCAAACCGATGGCTCCTGGGTCGTCCCCGCCAGCGCCCAGCCGGTGGCGGAAGTCGTCATCCCGCGACCCATCTTCAGCGCCACCCGTCCCGTCCCCACGACGAAGAAGGGCGAGATCATCATCATCCCGAAGAACTTGCTCGATCGCCCGGTCAAAGATTTCCTGCCGCGCGCCAAGCCGCCGGTTGCGCTGGCCAAGTAACGGTTCACGCGTTCCTGCACCAGGGCCAGAGACTCCTCGGAGGGAAGTCTCTGTGCCCTTTTTTCTTGCGCCCGCTAGAATGACGCCATGAGCAGGACGATCATGCTGGCGGCGATGCTGTGCTGTGTCGCGTATGTCGTCGCGCAAACGCCGCCCGCCACCCAACCGGCGCCGGCGCAACCTCCTCGTCAAGTCGCCGAAGAAATGCTCTCGCAGATGCAGCGCCAAGGCGCGCAGCCGACCACCCAGGCAACGACTCAGCCCGGCCGACAGACCGCCGAGCAGATGCTCAGCCAGATGCTCCGTCCCACGACGCAGACCGCGCGCCCGCTCCAGCCAGTTGCCGACGGTGGTGGGGGGATCGTCAACCACAACATCGTGGCGCCCGGCGCGCCGCAGGTACGCCTGCTCGGCGAGGGCACCATCATCACCGACCGCGTCGGCCGTTTGACCCGCAGCGACGACGGCAAAAGCTGGACGTTCAACTTCGAATCCGACGGCCGAGCCATGGTCGATCCTCCCGTCGGCATTCTGCCCAACCGCACCCTGACCAAGATGGTCAACGCCGTCACCAACAACAGTGCCGACCTCCGCTTTCGCATCAGCGGCGAAGTCACCGAGTTCGACAACCGCAACTTCATCCTGATCCAGAAAGCCGCCCAGGTGCAGGAAATGACCGTGCCGCTGCGGTGATCCGTGTAGCATGGGCAACGAATAAAGCAGTGCGTGCGGCGTCTTCTGTTTATCCATCTATATTCTGTTAGCTGTCGCTAGCTCGTGGGGGTAAGCTGTCACGAATGAACCGCAATAAACGGCGATGGATTCGCCGCAGCCTTGGCGTCTTGGCGGTTACCTACGCCCTGGTCATGACCTTCGGCGGCTGCGCCAGCACCATCCTCTTGCGCGCGCCTTCCGGTCAATTCGACGCCGGCGGCGCAACCCGCCAACTCATCAACGTCAACGGCACCGACATCGAAGTCTGGACCTCCCGCTCCGAAGCCGCACGCAACGACGAGCCGGAAGGATTTGTCCTCGAATTTTGCGGCAACGCCACACGCGCCGAACACATCGCCTCCTTCGTCCCCGCACGGTGGAAACGTGTTAAAGTCGAAACCTGGGTCGTCAACTACCCCGGCGTCGGTGGCAGCGGAGGTAAACGCAGCCTCTCCGCCATCCCCTCCGCCGCCGTCGGCGTCTACGATGTACTGAAGGTCCGCGCCGGCACCCGCCCCGTCTTCGTGGAAGCCAACAGCCTCGGCACGACCGCGGCGCTTCATGTCGCCGCCGAGCGCCCCGTCGCCGGCTGCATCCTGCAAAATCCCGTCCCCCTGCGCAAGCTCCTCATCGGCGAGCATGGGTGGTGGAACGCCTGGCTCATCGCCCTCCCCGTGGCGCTCCAGGTCCCGCGCGAGCTCGACAGCATCGCCAACGCCGCCAGGTGCAAGGCTCCGGCGATCTTCCTTCTCGCCGACCACGACGAAGTCGTCCCGCCCAAATATCACAAGATGATCACCGATGCCTACGCCGGGCCCAAAGAGTTCATCACCCTCGTCAACGCCACGCACAACGACTCGGTGCCCCGCGAAGCGGAGGTTCAACTTCAACAACAACTCGAAGCGCTGTGGGCGCGTTCGCAACAGAGGTAGCGCCTGA
The DNA here is from genome assembly GCA_036387255.1 of Tepidisphaeraceae bacterium. GTDB lineage: Bacteria > Planctomycetota > Phycisphaerae > Tepidisphaerales > Tepidisphaeraceae > DASVUC01. The sequence goes on from DASVUC010000130.1 coordinate 4,385, forward strand.
TCCGGTCGCTCCGCAACATGCTCCGTTTGTCGCTCGTCCTCTTGGCGACGCTGATCATCGCCACAGTGACGATTGCCGCCGGCTGCGCCAGTTCGCTCGTGCTGCCGCCGGTGCCAGCTGTGCAATGGGATGGCGCTGAACGGAAATCGTTTCCCTTCCAGGGCCGCCGCGTCGAATATTTCGTCGCCCGATCAACCAGGAAACCGCCTCAGGCGTACGTCCTGCGCCTCACGGGTGATGCCGCAGGCGCCGCCAGGTTCACTGCATCCCGATGGAACCAACATCCTGTCGAGGTCTGGGTCGTGAACTACCCCGGCTATGGCCAAAGCAATGGCCCCCGCTCGCTAAAACAACTCGCAGCAGTCGCGCTGCAAAGCTACGACCAGCTGCGGCTCAGCGCCGGTGATAAGCCCATCTTTGTTGAAGGCGTAAGTCTTGCCACCACACCCGCCCTGTTGATCGCCGCCAAGCGACAGGTGGCGGGTGTCATTCTTCAAAACCCGCCGCCTTTGCGCGAGCTCATCTTGGGGATGCACGGTTGGTGGAACTTGTGGTTGATTGCCGCACCCGTAGCGATGCAGGTCCCGCGGGAACTTGATTCACTTGCAAACGCACGAGCCGTCCACGCGCCGGTGGTGTTCCTGCTGGCTGAAAAAGACTCCGTTGTCCCGCCAAAATACCAGCAGAAAGTTGTTGATGCCTGCACGGGCGATACGCGCATCATTCGGCAGAAAGGCGCCGATCACAATGAGCCGTTGAGCCGTCAGGACGAGCAGTCTCTGCAAGTTGCCATCGACTGGATGTGGGCAAAGAACTTGGCACCCCAACCCCTACAGCCGGCGCCCATGCGCGACTAAAATTGAGCAATGGCCAGCACCGTCAGCCCCGACAAAAGAATCCACCACCTCCGCGACCAGATCAATCGCGCCAATCATCTTTATTACACCGAAGCCCGGCCCGAACTGACCGATCGCGAATACGACGCCCTGATGGCCGAGCTGGTGGAGCTCGAAGCCGCCCACCCCGCTCTCGTCACCCCGGACTCTCCCACTCAGCGTGTCGGCGGCGCCCCCATCGAAGGCTTCACCACCGTCCGCCACGCCGCGCGGATGATGTCCATCGACAACACCTACAACGAAGAAGAGCTCCGGGCCTTCGACGATCGCGTCAAACGTCATCTCGGAATAGAAACTTCCGACGCAGGCCTCTTCGCAAAGGGGTCCGGTCTGAGATACGTTCTCGAGCCCAAGGTGGACGGCGCCGCCGTCAGTCTCCGCTACGAAAAAGGCAAGCTGGTTCTCGGCGCCACCCGCGGCAACGGGGAGTTTGGCGATGACATCACCGCCAACACCCGCACCATCAAGATGATCCCGCTGAACCTGCACGGCAAGAACATCCCGGACATCGTCGAAGTGCGCGGCGAAGTCTACATGGCCAATGCCGACTTCCTGAAGATCAACCAGCAGCGCGAAGCCGCCGGGGAAGAGATTTACAAGAACCCCCGCAACCTCACCGCCGGCACGCTCAAGCTGCTCGATTCCAAGATCGTGGCCTCGCGCAAGCTCCGCTTCGTTGCTCACGGCATGGGTCAGGTCGAGCCGATGCCGGTTGAGACGTATTGGGAATGGATCCAGCTTCTGAAAAAGTGGGGCCTGCCCGTCGCCGACTCCGTCTCGCGCTGCGACAACATCGATGATGTCCTCAAGGAAATCCACAAGTTCGAGAAAATCCGCGGCACACTCCCATTCCAAACCGACGGCATCGTGATCAAGGTTGACGATCTCGCTGCGCGCGACAAGCTCGGCGCCACGAGCAAAGCGCCGCGCTGGGTGATCGCCTACAAGTACGAAGCCGAACAGATGCCCACGAAGCTGCTCGGCGTGCGCTGGCAAGTCGGCGCGGGAGGCAAGCTCACGCCCGTCGCCGATCTCGAACCCGTCTTCCTTTGCGGCACCACCGTCAAGCGCGCCAGCCTCCACAACATCGATCAGATCCGCGAGAAAGACATCCGCATCAACGACACCGTCGTCGTCGAAAAGAGCGGCGAAGTGATCCCCTATGTGTCCCAGGTGCTGAAGGAAAAACGTCCGAAGAACGCGAAGGAAATCGATCCGCCAAGCAACTGTCCCTCCTGCGGAACGCCCGTCGTCCGCTCCGGCGAATCCTATGTCATGTGCCCCAACCGCGATTGCCCGGGCGCCTTCAAGCAGCGCCTCCGCTGGTTCTGCGGGCGCAACCAGATGGATATCGAAGAGATCGGCCAAAAGCTCATCGAACAGCTCGTCGACAACGGCATCATCGAAACCTTCGCCGACATGTATGAGCTGAAGAAAGAGCGCCTGCTCGAGCTCGAGCGCATGGGTGACAAGAGCGCGCAGAACGTCATCAACGCCATCCAAGGCTCCAAGACCCGCGGCCTCGACAAGCTTCTCGCGGGCCTGAAGATCCCCCACGTTGGCAATCGCGTCGCTTACATCCTCGCCTCCACCTTCGGCTCACTCGACGCGCTCGAGCAAGCCACCGTCGAGCAGCTCAGCGACACCAACGAAATCGGGCCGGTCATCGCCGAATCCGTTCACCACTACTTCCACAACCAAGCCGGCAAAGCCGAGATCGAAGCCCTCAAGAAAGAGGGTCTTGATCCGAAGATGGAGGTCGCGAAGAAGAGCGACGCCTCCCTCCCCTTCACCGGTAAATCCATCGTCGTCACCGGCACACTCCAAAGGTTCGAACGCGCCGAAATCGAAGAGCTCATCACAAAGCTAGGCGGTAAACCCTCCGGCTCCGTCAGCAAGAAAACCAGCTTCGTCGTCGCCGGCGAATCCGCCGGTAGTAAACTCGACAAAGCCAAATCCCTTGGCGTCGAAGTCATCGAGGAACAGGAATTCATCCGCCGCAGCGGCATTTCCAAGTGATGAGGTACCCTCAACGAGTGCCGCAAGAGGGCTCAGTTTCGTATACACAAACGCCGAACTCGTTCCCCTAATAAATGCGTCGATCCCAATGACGCCGGCCACTTCGCCAAAACCCCCACCATGCCCCCCGGCAAAGACTTTCGCATGCAATTTCTTTCGATGATCGCGGCGAAAGCGGTATGATGCCCCGCCATGCGCATGTCACTTCAATGGGGCGTCCGGGTTGCATTCTGCTTTTGCTGCGTCACCGTGCAGACTGTTCGCGCGGCCATTCCCGTCACCCAAAGCACCTACACCCAGAGCCGCTTCGCCAAGTCCCTCCACCAATTCAACCGCCGCACCCTCGTCGAGGCCTACAAGGAAGTCGGCAACCGCAACCCCAAGTGGGATGATGACGCAGTCAAATTCCTCGACGCCATGAGTCGTCATTTCACCAATGCCGCACAGCACTCTATCAACCGGATCCAGCCCCTCGATGATCCCCGGCAACTGCTTGAGCAGGGGGCCCAACTCCTCGCCAAAGGCTGCGACGATCCCATGATCGCCTACTGCCGCGCAGTGACCTTGTGGGACGTCAAGCACGCAGACGAAGCCAAGCCAATCATCGAAAAAACCGCGCACGACCTGATGGAGAGCCGCTACCCGCTCAACCGCGCCATGGCCGCCGCTCATCGTGCCTTCGAGATGGCGACAACGAGCCGCGGCGCCGACCTCGCGTGGGCCAAGTACCGCGACAGCGTCCTGGCTATTCTCTCGACCTGGCAGTTCCAGGACGTGGACCGCCGGATTTTCTGGACTTTCATCAGCGGCTACCTCGAAAAAGATCCAATCGATCGCCAGAAGGATCTCATCGACTCCGCTCATGAGCTGAAAAACGCTGACCCCTGGCTCCTCGGTATGATCACGGGGCGCTACCGGATCCACAACGGATGGGAAGCGCGCGGCACCGGTGTAGCCGGCACCGTCACTCAAGACGGCTGGCGCGTCTTCTACCAGGAACTTGAAAAGGCACGCGATGAATTCACCGCGGCCTGGAAGCTCCGCCCCGACTACCCCGAAGCCGCCGCCGACATGATCACTGTCGCCATGGCGGTTGGTCCGCACATCGGTGAAGACCAGCGCAAGTGGTTCGATCGCGCCGTCGCAGCGCAACCCGATTATCAATCGATCTATGACCAGTATTTCAATGCGCTGCTTCCCCGGTGGGGCGGCAGCTACCCGCAGATGTACAACCTCGGCCTGGAGGGCGCCCAAACCGAACGCTACGACACGTTGCTCCCGTGGCAGCTCGTCGACGCCGCCGAGCGCATCGCCAAGGACACCGGCAGCTACCAGTACTACTCCGTTCCCGGCGTCTATGACAAAGTCACCGGCGTTCTCCAAACCTACGCCAAGCGCAGCCCCACCACCCGGGACGCCAACTGGTTCCGCTCGTATGAAGCCGCCCTCGCTTGGCGAACCGCTCACTACGATGAAGCGCGCAAGATCCTTGATCAGGTCGGGCAGGACGTGCACGAAGAGACGTTCGCGCGCTGGAACACCCTGCCCAAGCTCGCCATCGGCCACGCCTACGCGATGAGCAGCCCGATCGCCGCAACGCTTCAGGAGGCCGAGAAAAGCGCCGCCGCCGGCAAGTACGACGACGCGCTGGCGAAGTACAAGGAAATTTCACAGAAGCTGCCGCCCACTGATCGCGCCCACCAATTCACCAACTCAAGAACCAAGCAACTCGATTGGCTCAAGCAGTTCGATTCCGGCAACTGGGTCGATCTACAACCAGACAAAGAGATGACCGGCTGGAGTTCAATCCGCGGAAGCTGGCATGTTGCTAAGGACCGCGCCCTCGCCGCCGTCAACGAAGGCTGGGGTCTCCAGGCCGCCTGTGACGTAACCACCTTCGGCACCAAGTTTGACATGGAAGCCACCATCGAATGGCCGGATGACGAAAAACTCGTTCCTGCCGCCGCGGGAATCGCCTTGAGTCCGCCCGGTTTCAGCGGCTACTGGGGTGTGTGGCTCAAGAAACACGACGGCAAGATCTTCATCGTCAATGATCTCGTCGACGGCCATGAAGTCGAAACCACCGCCGATCTCAAGACCAACGTCCTGCGTCTCTCCATGTGGGATGACAACCTCACCGCCTTCGTCAACGGCAAGCAGGTTGCGCAGACATCAGGCGTCAGCGCCTGGTTTCCCGCGTCCAGGATCTACCTCGGCATCGGCGGAAGAACCAACCCCCCCGATGCTCAGGTCCGGATCACCCAGATCCGAATCAAAAAGCTCAGCGAGTAGCTCGCGGAGGATCACCCATGCGCCGTGCCTTGCTCATCTCGTGCCTCGTGTTGCGCTTTGCTTGTCTCGCGTCCAGTGCCGGCGCCGCCGACGTCTACACTGAACACGACTACCGCAAGGCCATGCTCGAGTTCAACCTCCGCACAATGGTCCAAGCCTACAAGGAAGTCGGCAAGCACGATCCCAGGTGGGATGACGACGCCATCAAGCTGCTCGACGGCATGGCGCGCTATTTCACCTACGACAACGCCGAGCGCTGGTACGCCGGCGAAAGCCCGAAGCTCAAAGATCTGGAATCAGCCGCGAAAAAAGCCATCAGCGCCGGCTGCAATGATCCGCTTGTCCTCTACTGCTACGGCGGCATCCTCGATCGCCTCAGCAAAGACCGCGATGCGATTCCCTATCTGCGGAAGGGCACGGAAGGTCTTATGCAAAGCGGCTACCCCACTTATCGCGCCATGGCCGCCGCGCAGCGACTGTTCGATCATCTGGATGCGGAGAAAGAGCGCGACGCTTTCATCCAGGCGCGCGATCTCGTCACCGACACGATCGCCGCGACCGTTTCCGTCGCCGCGCCCAAGGGCGTCGACCGCCGCATCATCCTCGGCGGATTCCTTAACGATCTGGAAAAGCTCGACCCCGAGCAACAGCAACAGATCCTCGAGAAAGCCGAAAAAGCCAGCGCCGACGCCTGGATGCTCAACATGATCGCGGGCCAGGTCCACCTCAACGCCGCATGGAAGGCGCGCGGCTCCGGCTGGGCCGACACCGTCACCGAAGAAGGCTGGAAAGGCTTCGCCGATCACCTCGCCCAGGCGCGCACGCATTACGAAAAAGCCCAGCAGATCCAGCCCGATTACCCCGAAGCCGCCACTTGCATGATCACCGTCTCCATGGGCGACAGCACCCACGAAGAGCGAGCCTGGTTCGATCGTGCCGTCGCCGCGCAAGTCGATTATGAACCCGCCTATCGCAAGCTCCGCTGGGCGCTGCGCCCGCGGTGGGGCGGCAGCTATGGCGACATGCTCGCCCTCGCTCTCGAAGCCGGCGCGTCTAAGCGATTTGACACGCGCGTCCCATTCCAAGCCATCGATATCATCTTTGATATCGTCGATGACGAAGCGGGGTCACTCAACGTGTGGCGTGACGAGAAAGTCGCTGCGATGGCGACGGAGGTTCTCAACGGCTGCGTTCAGGTAACTAAAGACCAGAAACTGGTCAGCTACTACCGCTCGCTGCTCGCCTGCATTCACTGGTCGCGACATGAAAGCGCAGCGGCGCGTGAGATTCTGGATCAAGAGAAAGGCGAGCTGGATCCTTCCGCCACGCGCGAGTTCCATCTCGCCAACTGGCGACTCGCCGACCAGGTTTACGCCTTCAGCAGTGAGTGGGGAACTGATCTCGCGCAAGCTGAAGAACGCGCAACCAAAGATCCCGCTTCCGCGCAATCGACCTTTGCTGCGATCTACAAGAAGCTGCCCAGCGGCGACAAAGGCCGTCGCTTCGTCCGCTGCCGGATGCAGGAACTCACCTGGCTCAAAGGTTTCGTCGCCGGCGAAACGGTCAGCCTCCAGCCCACGGCCGCCACAAAACTCTCCGGCTGGGAAGCCTACCGCGGTCACTGGACCCACGAAAAAGACGGCAGCGTCTCCGGCACCAGCACCGGCAGTGGCATGATCCTCCTCAACAACGCAGACTTCGGCCCCCGCTTTGAACTCACCGGCACCGTCGAAATCGATTCCCAAGACGGCGACAAAGAAGCCAACGGCGGACCCATCATCGGCTGGTGGGACCACAACAACTACTACGGCATGTGGCTCCGCCGAAAGAGCCAGCAGGTCGTCATGCGCCGCTCAAACAAGTACACCCAGGCTTGGCCCGCCGAAGTCAAAGACCGCAACGACTTCGTCATCCAGGTGTGGGACAACTACGCGTCCGCCAGCATCAACGGCACCCCCGCCTTCAGCGAATACCAGCTCCGCGACTTCGTCGTCAACCGCTCCACACGCATCGGCATCGGCTCCCAGTTCGCCTCCGACCGTTCCACCGTTCGCTTCAAGGATTTAAAGATCAAATGCCTCGACCAGCAGCCCGCCTCCATCACCACGCAGCCCGCCACCCGCCCAAGCATGATGCGCTCCAAACGGCTTGCCGAAGCCAAGTGACAAGGCGATTCATTGCGCTCTTCTTCGACAACCACCCCCTCTCCCGTACCCGGGACACGGCAGGGGTGAGGGTTTACCACCAGCCAGAAACCTTCCCCCTCCTCCCCCGTCCAACTTCAACAACCGTCCCATCCTGTTACCATGCGGACATTTCTTCTTACACCTTCGATGATCCAACTCCGCCTCGCAATCATCGTTACGCTCCTCCTCGCCTGCTCCTGCAAACAAAAGCCCTCCCCCGCGCCCACCACCAACCCCACCACCGCGCCCGCAACTCAAGCCGCCAAACCTCCAACCACCAATTACGTTGACCTGCTCCGCCAGCGCCACCCGCGCCTGGCGACCACGCAGCCCCTCGACATCCCCCTCGACCTCCCCGATGCCGGCCACTTCATTATCGAAACCCCCGTCTACCTCGACCCCCGCGGCGATCTCTGGTTTACGCACCCCGATGCGCCCGAAACGCCCGACGTCATCCAATCTGCCGTCGACAAGCAAACGCATCTCACCCGCGAGCACCTCCTCTTCGTCCACTGGCACGTGAACGAGAAGAACAAGTTCGAGCCCACATTGATCAGCCGCGCCGAATCCGGCGCAATTGAGATCGTTACGCCCAAGTCCCGCACGCGGCTCCACTCCACCACGCAACCGTCAACACAACCCGCGCCAGCCGACTACGACTTCACCCGCGCACAATCCTGGACCGAAGATAAAATCATTGTCCCCACCTCCCGAGGCCTGTCGATCATTACCCTCCATCCAGAACTGTCAGAATCGCATCACGACCTGGTCGCCAGAACCCCCGAAAATCCAGTTCAGTTCACCTTCGACACCGAAGGCATCCTTGCCTGGATCCCCACCGAAGCCGGCCACCCCGGTAGCGCCGGCGCCGCACGCTTCGTCAACAACACCTGGACCACGCTCGACTCGAAATCCGGCTGGCCCGACAAGATCGTCCACCTCGTCCCCCTCCTCGACGGCTCGATCCTTCAGCTCATTGCCGCCTCCGACGAAACCATCACGCTCAATCTCACCCCGCTCACCTCCACCCATGTCGACGAGGCGACGATCACAGATCTCGTCAAGCAAATGGCCGACCCGGATCCCGCAAAGCGCAAAGGCGCCTTCGAAGAGCTCCAGCGCTACGGCAACGCCTCTTGGCCGATCCTCGAAAAACTTCAGACCAAGCAGCCGCTCGAAGCGCGCCTCAAGATCAAGCAGCTCCTCGCCAATCGCCTCCAGCCCACGGTGGGGGGGTACACCCTCGTTCAAAACAAGGCACGCGTTGCCGCGCGACTTTCCGACGGCGGCATCGTCCTCCAGGCCCCCAGCGGCGTATCCATGCCGCAGGAAGACGGATCCATCACCACCATCAACACCGCATGGATCAGCATCCGCCCCGGCTCGCCCATTCAACTTCTCGAAGACGTTCTCGTTCGCGACGCCAACCCCGATCAGGATCACCTCTATGCTTTCGGCGACGAATGGGTCCTCTCCACCGACGAACAAGGCCCCCAGCGCT
>DASVUC010000131.1:0-9983 GCA_036387255.1 Tepidisphaeraceae bacterium
CTTCACGAAATCCTCGTGCCCTGGCACATCGATGATGCCGATCTGAAACATCTTGCTGCCATCAGGGGAAGCCAGCGACAGCGCCGCGAAACCGAGATCAATCGTAATGCCGCGCGCCTTCTCTTCGGGCAATCGATCCGGATCCGTTCCCGTCAGCGCCCGAACCAGCGCGCTCTTGCCGTGGTCCACGTGGCCGGCAGTCGCGACGATGTACGGGATGATAGATTTCTCACGAGGCGTATTCATAGCTGCTGCTTGACCACGGTTTCCACCACTTCAACGAGTGCGTCTTCCTGATGTTCAAAGATCGTGCGCAGGTCGAGCTTGAAGCGATCTTCCGCGATGTAACCAACCACGGCGGGTTGCTGCGAACGCAACTGCCGGGCAAGTTGCTCCAGCGAACGATCCTGCGGCGAGAGATCCACCGTGACAGAATTGATCTCCGTCTGCGGCAGAGTTCCCCCGCCCACCTGTGACCTGCCTGACCCGACACGCGCGCCCAGCGGCAAATGTCCTAGCCGCTGCACCAGCCGCTGCGCACGCGTGCCGAGCACCTCCTCCGTCATCTTCATCATCGCGAAGATCGGAATTTGATCCGTCTGCTGCTGAAGATGCAGATCGACCGTCGCTTCAAGCCCAGCGAGGATCAACTTGTCGCAGCGAAGAGCACGGAAGAACGGTTCCTTCTTGATGGCATCGATCGACTGCCTGTTGCCAGCGATGATGCCCGACTGGGGTCCGCCCAGCAGCTTGTCGCCGCTGAAGCAGACGAGATCCGCCCCCGATGCCAGCGTTTGAGCCGGCGTCGGTTCGCGTTCGTCGCCGCCGAGGGTCGTGGTCTCGAACATCGCGCCGCTGCCCAGATCCACGACGAGGGGAATGTGACTCTCTTTCGACAACCTCGCCAGCTCCGTCACATCAGGAGAATCGACGAAGCCTTCCATATAAAAATTGCTTCGGTGTACGCGCAACAGCATCGCGGTGCTGTCATCGATCGCCCGCTGATAATCCTCCAGCGTCGTCTTGTTCGTCGTCCCCACTTCTCGAAGCGTCGCGCCACTCGCTTCTAGAATTTCCGGAACCCGAAACCCACCGCCGATCTGCACTAATTCCCCCCGCGAGGCAATGACGTTCTTCCTCGCCTCCTTCGTCAGATGCCGAAGGATCAGCACCAGCGCCGCCGCACAGTTGTTCACCACCGTCGCCGCCTCCGCTTCGCAAAGCACGGCGAGGTTGTGCTCCAGATATGCCGCCCGTCCACCCCTTGCCCCGCCCGTTAAATCGTACTCCAGGTTGTTGTAGTTCGAGCCCGCTTCAGCAATCGCGTCGATGACGGATCGTCCCAGCGGACTGCGTCCAAAGTTCGTGTGGATGATGATCCCGGTGCCGTTGATGACCGGCTGAATCGTCGCACGTCTCAGATCATCAATCGCGTCTCGAATGCGCCGCATCGCGCCGTCGCTCGCTGGCGCGGTCAACATGCTGGAGCGAATCGCATCGAGCTCCCGCCGAATCACCGCCACCAGCGCCGGGCGGGGAACGTCACACTCGCCGACCTCTCGCAACACGCGGTCGACGGACGGAAGTGATCGAAGCGAACGCTGCCCCGGCTGCTCACTCATTCAGCAACGAATATACGCCCGGCGGGCGAGCGGACAATCTTTCCGATCACGGCGCTGGAAGCTGTGCGATGCTTGCGCAGCACCGCCTTCACGGCATTGAGGTTCTTCCCAGCCACGCACAGCAGCAGCCCGCCGCTTGTCTGCGCATCCGCCAGCAGCACCCTTTGCCCATCCCCCACCCCCGCTTCCCAGGTCACGAACATTTCCGCCGCCCGAAGATTCTCTCGTGTCCCGCCCGGCACAGCGCCTTGTTCCACCAGAGCCGGAACCTCCTTGGAAAGCAACGGAATCGCCCTTGTGTTGAGGCTCGCCCCCACCCCGCTCGCCCGGCACATGCTCCCCAAATGCCCCAGCAGCCCGAATCCCGTCACATCCGTCGCCGCCTTCACCAGTTTCCGTTCCGCCAGTTCAGCGCCCGCGCCGTTCAGCATCCGCATCAGCTGAATCGCCCGCCGCTCCAGCGCCCGCGAACCGGTGCCTCGCTTCAAAGCTGTCGTGGCAATGCCCAGCCCCAGCGGCTTGGTCAGCACCAGAAAATCCCCCGCCTTCGCCGCGGCATTGGTCATCATCCGCTTCGGATGCACCACGCCCGTGACGGCTAAGCCATAAATCGGCTCCGGGTTCTTGATCGTGTGCCCGCCAACCAGCGCACACTTCGCCTCCTTCACCTTGGCCGCCCCTCCCTTCAAGATCTTCGCGATGACGTCTGCCGAAACTTTCTCCGTCGGCACGCCCAGCAGATTCATTGCCGTGATCGGACGCCCACCCATCGCATATACATCGCTCAGCGCGTTTGCCGCCGCAATCTGCCCGTATGCGAAAGGGTCATCCACGATCGGCGTAAAGAAATCCACCGTCTGCACCAGCGCGCAGTCCTCCCGCAACTGGTACACGCCCGCATCATCCGCGGTGGACGCATCCACCAGCAACCGCGCATCTCGATCGGGGGGAATCTGTCGCAGCACCTGCGCCAGGAGCGTTTGGCTCAGCTTCGACGCTCAGCCAGCGCAGCTCGACAGGCTCGTTAACTTGAAGATCTCTTCCCGCGTCACCGCATTCACCTCCTCTCCATCCGCAAGAGACTGAGGTGAATATAGCCGGTTGGATTGATCACTTCACATCCGCCCGAGATTGCTGTTTGGTTGGATCGGGTTGCACGTCCCGGTAGCGAAACGTTCGCTTGATCTTGTCGGCTGGCCAAACCTTCCCGTCCACTTCCACATAGGGGTAGACGAAGAAGTTCAGCGGCTGCCCATCCTGCTTGGGCACGAGCGTCAGATCACGCCCCGTGCTGAACATCACGCGGTCCTCGGTCAGGTTGCCGAAGTAATAATCCCGCAGCTCCGGATGCTTGCGCGCCTCCGAAATGTCCACCGCCGTCCACCCATGCCCCGGCGTCTTGAATTTCGCCCAGCAGTGGTAGCCGGGAATCGCCCCTTCCCCACGCTCCGGCGGCAACGGAAACCCCATTTCAAACTTCGCCGGGATCTGCTGCGCCCGCGCCAGCGAAATAAACAGGCTATGAAAGTCCGTGCAGTTGCCGAATCCGCTGTCGCACGCCCAATCCGAATCACCGTTGCCCCACCCGGGCTTGTCTTTCCGATACTCCAGGTGATCAGCGACAACGTCGTACAGCATCCGAGCCCGCTGGTTCAGGTCCAGCGGCAGTTTCTTTCCGTCCAGAAGCCGCAGCGCTTTCCCACCCACCGGCACCCGCGCGTCCGCCAGCAGGTACGTGCTCTCCGCCTGCGACGCTGTGGGTTCGACCGGCTGCTCGCCGTTCACCTCGTGACGGGAAATGCGATACGTCACGCTGATGTCGATGCTGCCACCCTCCTCGGGCTTCGCCATGGTGAAAAGGATGCGATTGCCATGCTTCGGCTCTTCGTTCACCTGCACATCGCCAGGAACTTGTCGCTCCGCCTCGACAACCGACTGTTCGCGATTGCTCGGGGGCACCGGTAGCCAGATCCGCGCCGCCTGATCCACGGGCACACTGCTGATGCTCACCTGAAACGTAAAGAGGAAGTCGCGCGCTTTCGCATGCTTCGCTTCCGCGCGCGCGGATTGAACTAACCAAAGTGCGGCAGCCACTACTGCGAGAACCACAAGTGTCGACTTCATGAACCTCCTCCGACGCGCGAGATGATGAGCAGCCTATGGAGCCGCGCTGGCGGACACAAGCTTATTCATGGACGTGGCAATTGACGCCAGGTTCCCGCTCGGCTCGTCCCGCGGCTTCACAAAAGATTGCGGAGTTTCGGCTGCCGATGAACTTAGGCTCGTCGATTGCTCCAGCCGCTGCCCTGTCCGCGGCTTCAGTGGCAGCGGCAGGTGGAGGCGAAGCGAGCTATGGCTTACGTGATGTTGATCGATAATGGGTGCGGCGGTACCGAGAACGAACTCACCGGGCCTCTCAAGCGGAGCCGGCATCGGGTGACGCATTTCATCTCCGCCGAGGCCGCGGTGAAGCATCTGCGACACGATCGACCCGATCTGGTCGTCCTCCCCGTCGCCATGTTGGGCAAGGAAGCAATGCCAATCGTTGCCGAGCTTGCCGATCGACGCGGAGAAGACTGGCCTGCCGTCGCCCTCTATTGGAACCAGATTCTCCCCGCGTCCGCCGGCGGACCGAACCCCTTCGGCTCCTGCTGGTTTGTCGCACAGGGCGAAAACTGGGAGCAGACGCATCAACGACTCATGGCCTGCATCGAACAAGCCTGCAACCCCCTGGCCATGCCGCGTCAGGATGTAATGCTGGATCGGCAGCGCTTCGGTAATGTCGCTTGACGCCGGCATTGCTGCATTACTTCCCGGCAGGCGTCAAGCCAACCGCCACCCGCTCACTCTCATTCGAGCTCCGATCCACCGCCGTCACGATCACGCTGTTGATCACGCCCGTTTTCGCATCCGCAGGCAGCGCAACTTCATTGCTCCCAGCGCTGCCGACAAAGAACTTCCACTTCGTCCCATAGCGCGCCTTCACCGCCCACAGCCAGGGCGACTCTCCCGGCGCTGCACCGATCCGAACCGTCGCGCTTCCATCCGCATTCCGAACCGCCGACACTTCCGGCTTCCCCGGTGGCACATTGTCCAGCCACGTAGAAGCAGGCACGAGTGATTGTTCCGCATAAGGCCCCGCCACCAGCGCGTCGCACAGCTTCTCATTATGCATCAGCGACCGCGCGCTCCAGTGCACCACGCCCGGATTCGGCCGGCCACGTGTAGTCGTAATCTGCTTGATCGTCTCCACCGCCTCGCGCCGCCCGACCGCGATCCCCGGGAATAAGAACCGCCGTGCGTTGTTCTGCTGCGTCCACCAGTTGAATAGCGCTGGGTACGCCTGCGGCCCCTCATTCCCCCAGTAAAGCTGAGGAGAGAAATAGTCGCACCACCCGCGCGTCAGCCACAATCGCGAGTCCGCGTAAAGCTGTTCATACGAATCCAAGCCCGTGATCCCGCGCGGATTGCCCGGCCGCCAGATGCCGAACGGGCTGATGCCGAATTTCACCGTGCGCTTCTCGGTTTTGATCGCATTGTAGAGACGCTCGATCAGCGTGTTCACGTTCTGCCGGCGCCAGTCGTTTCGCGCCAGCTTCCCGCCCGTCTGCTGATACTTCGCCCATGTCGGATCATCCGGAAAATCAACCGGCCGCCGGCGCTGACGCTCGCCCCCACGTCCGCGTCCGCGCCCCCGTTCACCGGGACGCGTCGTCGGCGCCGAAGCAACGGTCGCGGGTTTCGTCGCAGCATCATCATCGTCATCCGCATCGCCGGGCGCAGAAGCCGGCGGCGCCTCGCCTTCGGCCGGTTCCGTGATCTTGTACGGATAGAAGTAATCGTCGATGTGAACGCCGTCGATGTCATAGCGCTTCACCACGTCCATGAATACGCCTAGGCTGTACTCGATTGTCTCGGGGTCGCCGGGATCCAGCCAAAGCTGCGGCCCATACTGCCGCACGATCTGCGGTTTCGTCTTGCTGATATGATTCGCCGCCCGCTCGCCCTTCGCATTTCCCGACTTCGCCCGATACGGATTGAACCACGCGTGCAGCTCGAGCCCGCGCTTGTGCGACTCCTCGATCCACATCGCCAGCGGATCGTAGCGTGGCTCCGGCGCCTTCCCTTCCGTTCCCGTCAGGAACTCCGACCACGGCTCGATCTTCGACTCATACAAAGCATCGCACTGCGTGCGCACCTGGATGATGATCACGTTCAGCCGTAGCTCAACGGCGCGGTCCAGCAGGGCGATCATCTCCTTCTTCTGCTCGTCAACCGACAGATCCCGCTTCGTCGGCCAGGTGCTGTTTCCCACCGTCGCCACCCAAGCCGCGCGAAATTCGCGAGGCGTGGGCGGGGCGATGTAGCTCGCCGGGGCCACGCGCTCCGCGGGAGCCGTTTGCCCCACGGCAAGTGAAGCGAAGGAAAGAACGGCGAGCAGAATTCTCAGCATCACTTCTTGCCTTCGCTGGAGATCACGTGAATCGATCGCGCGCTTTCATTGCCGCTCCGATCCACCGCCGCCACCGCAACGGCCGTCGTCGGCGATTTCTCATCCGAGCTGTCCCGGAAAATTACCTCGGTCTTATTGCCCGGCACAACCTTCATCGTCCAGGTATCACCCTGCTTGGCGTAGACCGCGTATTGCCAGACGTTTTCATCGCTGCCGGCCTTCCACGTGACGCGCGTGCCGCCGAGCTTCTTCAGCTTGTCCACAGCCTTCGTCGGTTGCGTCGCCAGCGGCATGAACGGACGCGTCGCAGCGCCGCCTCGACGGCCGCCCCTCGTCGTAGCCGACGTCGTCGCAGGTGTCGTCGCGCCGTGCGACGCGTCTTCCTTCGCTTCCGCCGGCCGGGTCGTGATGTAATCCCACTTCATTGCCGCCTGCACCTTGTCCGGCGCAACCTTTTCCGCCGCAACAGACGTGGGCTTCGCCGGCGGCTTCTTATCCAGCCACGTCGTCGCCGGAACCAGCGCATCCGTCGCGTACACGCCGCTGCGCAGCAGGTCCGCGATACCACGACGATTCTGCGTCAGCGCGATCATCGAAAAGTGCACGTTCCCGCCGCTGTTGGGCTGAACGAGCTTGCTGATCATGATCTGCCCCGCGATCTCATTCGGATGCCAGCTTCTTTCCGACCAGTCAATCCGGCTCGTGAACAAGCCCGCATACACGTGCCGCTTCTTCGGGTTGTTATCGACCCACCACTGAAGCAATCCCAGATAGGGCTGCTGCGGCGCGCCAATTGACCAGTACAACTGCGGCACCATGTAATCCAGCCACCCCTCCTTCATCCACTTCTCCGCATCCGCGTACAGCTTCGCGTACTGATCAAAACCCTTCACATACTCCGGCTTGCCGGGCCTGGGAATCCCGAACGGACTGATCCCATACTGCACCCAATTCTTTCGTTGGTGAATCCCCTCGTAGATGCGATGCATCATCTTGTCGATGTTCTGCCGGCGCCAGTCATCACGCTCCAGCTTCCCGCCGCTCTCCTGGTACTTCTTGTACGAGTCATTATCTGGGAACGGCACCTCCCGTGTGTCGTCTTCATCCTTCTCATTCACGCGCACGGGATAGGGATAGAAGTAGTCATCAATGTGAATGCCGTCCACATCGTAACGCTCGACAACATCCATAAACACGTTGAACGTCTGATCCTGCGCTTCCTGCTGACCCGGATCGAGCCAAAGGTACGGCCCGTAATCCTTCACAAGCTGAGGCTTCGTCTTGCTGACGTGATTGGCCGAGCGGTCCTCCCGCCCCTTGCCCGCCTTGGCGCGGAACGGGTTGAACCATGCATGCAGCTCGATGCCGCGCTTGTGACATTCGTCAACCCAGAACTTGAGCGGGTCGTAGTAAGGCTCCGGCGCCTTGCCCTGCTTGCCCGTCAGATATTCTGACCAAGGTTCTATCTTGGAGTCGTACAGCGCATCGCAGCTCGTGCGCACCTGGAGCACGATCGCGTTGAGGCGGCACTGCTGCGCGCGCTCCAGGATCTGCAGGATTTCCTTCTGCTGTTCGGCCGTGCTCAGACCAGGC
The DNA here is from genome assembly GCA_036387255.1 of Tepidisphaeraceae bacterium. Classification (GTDB taxonomy): domain Bacteria; phylum Planctomycetota; class Phycisphaerae; order Tepidisphaerales; family Tepidisphaeraceae; genus DASVUC01. The sequence continues at coordinate 7,669 of DASVUC010000131.1, forward strand.
TTGCTGGGCCAATCGATGTTCCCCACCGTCGCCACCCATGCCGCCCGGAATTCCCGCTGCGCGGGTGGCGGCTCGTTTGATGCGGATTTAGCACTCACGCCGGTGCTGATCGCGCCGGTGGTGGCTTTACCCACTTTACTCTGTTGAAACGCCGAACAACCGGCGAGCAAGACGACCAGTGACAACCCGACTCTGTACCCTAATCGCATCGTGTCCTTTCGTGGGGACGGGTGAAACGGCCTATTTTGAAGCGGCGGCGATACTAGCTGACAGCACTTGAGCTTACAAACGGGGAATCCTCTCGTTGACAGGTGCTGCTGAAGCCCGCTTCGACTCATCTGCCCGCACCGCGTCCGGCACAGAGTGTGCTACTCCTCCGGCGGGTCGGATCCCTTCGAGATAACCAAGGACGGTCATGGACAGCCGCGTCACCAGGACGCGACCTGCGAGGTGTTCATGCCACCAGCCGTTGCCACAGTCCCGCCCGGCGCGGGAACCAGTTCCCGTCCGCGCACCCCGAAGCGCGTGGTGATCCCCGCCGATGAAGTCACCATCGACTTCACCGTCGCCGGCAAGAAGGTTCATCTCACGAACCTGCACAAACCCTTTTGGCCCGAACTGGGCATCACCAAGCGCGACCTCCTCCAGTATTACGCCGACGTCGCGCACGTCCTCCTGCCGCACCTGAAGAACCGCGCCATGGTCATGAAGCGCTACCCCCATGGCGCCCACGGTGAGTTCTTCTTCATGAAGCGAGCCCCATCCCCGCGCCCCGACTGGATCCCCATTTGCAACATCGAGCACGAAAGTGGCAATATCATCAATTTCCCCGTCATCAACGACCTGCCCAGCCTCCTCTGGGTGATCAACCTCGGCTGCATCGATCTGAACCAGTGGTACGCCACATGTGATGATGTCGACCGCCCTGACTATCTGCACTTCGATCTCGACCCCGTCTCGCCCAAGCCTGGCGAGAAACCGGTGGCGTTCGAGAAAGTCCTGGAGACAGCGCTGATCGTTCGCGATGCTCTGGCGCGACTCGGCATGGAAGCCTATCCCAAGACCACCGGCTCCCGCGGCATCCACGTCTACATCCCCATCGTCCGCGGCCCCGTTCAGAAACAAGTCTGGACCTTCGCCAAAGCCTTCGCCCAAACGCTCGCCAGGCAGCACCCGAACCTCATCACCGCCGAGTACAAGATCGCCAAGCGCCCCAAGGACCATGTCCTCGTCGACTACAACCAGAACGCCTGGGGCCGAACCCTCGCCAGCGTCTACTCCCCCCGCCCCAAACCGGGCGCACCGGTCTCCATGCCCGTCACCTGGAAGGAAATCGAGCGCGGCATCACCATCGAACAGTTCAACTTGCGCAACGCTGTCAAGCGCATCGGCAAGTGCGGAGATCTCTTCAAACCGCTGTTGGAAAAACGCGGTCGCGTCGACCTCGTCAAACTGATGGACCAATGAAAGGTGAGCTATGCCCCTCCCCCTTAAACCTCCCTTTCTCCCGATGGAAGCCAAGCTGGTGACCGCGATTCCCACAGGCAGCAACTACCAGTATGAGCCGAAGTGGGATGGCTTCCGCTGCGTCGCCTTTCGTGACGGAGAAGACGTTTTCCTCCAGTCCAAAGCCGGCGAACCCCTCGCCCGCTACTTCCCCGAAGTCGTCGAAGCGGTGCGCTCGCTGAAGCCGAAGCAGTTCGTCCTCGACGGCGAGATCGTCGTTCCTGTCGACGGCGAATTGTCGTTTGACGCACTCCTCCAGCGCATCCACCCCGCCGAGTCGCGCATCAAGAAGCTCGCCCGCGAGACCCCCGCGAGTTTCATCCTCTTCGACTGTCTCGTAGATGAACGCGGCCGCGCGCTCGTCGAGCAGCCGCTCTCGGAGCGCCGCCCGGTGCTGGAGCATTTCGCCGAGAAGTTCGTGAAGGACCGTCAGGACGTGCGGCTATCGCCTGCGACGACTGATCTCGCCCTGGCAAAGAAATGGTTTGGCAGCGTCGGCGCCACCCTCGACGGCGTCATCGCTAAGCGCCTCGATTGTTCCTACCGCTCCGGCGAGCGCGACGGCATGGACAAGATCAAGAAGATGCGCACCGCCGATTGCGTGGTAGGGGGCTTCCGCTACGGCTCCAAGACCACCGACGTCCTCGGGTCGCTCCTCCTCGGCCTTTACGACGAGGACGGCCTGCTTCACCACGTCGGCTTCTGCTCCACCATCACCGTCGCCGAGCGCAAGAAGCTCACGCCGCAGATCGAGAAACTGAAGAAAGCGGTGGGGGAGGGGGGCGGGTTCTCCGGCCGATCCCCCGGCG
>DASVUC010000132.1:0-9025 GCA_036387255.1 Tepidisphaeraceae bacterium
GTCCGGCATGAAGAGCATCGAGTCGGCATGCTCCAGCGCCGCGCTGCTCGACTCCACCATCGCCAGGAGCTGGAACAGCGTGTTGAGCTGCATGAACTGAAGACCCGTGGCCTGGAAGATCTGCTCCCGGGGGAGCCGGGCGAAGGTACGCTCCATAACGCCGTCGGTGCGGGTATCGCGGTAGTGGAAGGGTTGGCCAATGAGTTGGCCGTCGCGGTCGAGCAGGCCGAAGTCGACGCCCCAGGTGTCGACGCCGATGCCGTCGAGGGTTGTGCCGGCGGATTTGCGCAGGCCGGTTTTCAGTTCCTCCCATTGCGCCAGGACGTTCCAGTGGAGGTAGCCGAGCATCCGGCCCGTGGGATTCAAGAAGCGATGTTTCTCGGCGAGGGAGAGGCGGTTGCCATCGAGTGTGCCGAGGACGGCTCGGCCGGATTCGGCGCCGAGGTCGAAGGCGAGGAAATTCTTGGCTGGCATGCGGGCATGGTCGCTGGGGGGGAGGGGGAATTCAACTTACGAGAGACTGTTGAAGATGTGCGATAGAATGAGGCTGCTTCAAAGGTCGACAAATAGCCCTCACCCCTGCCCTCTCCCGGAGTACCGGGAGAGGTGAACGGGGGGAGGGAAGTGGTTGAGAGAGGTCGAGCGTGAGACGGACGCGGATTAAGGTATGTGGGGTGATGCGTGTCGAAGATGCGGTGGTGGCGGCGCGCGCGGGTGCGGATGCAGTTGGCATGATTTTCTATAAGCCCGCGCCGCGCTGCATTTCGTTGGAGCTTGCCCGGGCCATCGTGACGGCGCTGCCGCCTTATGTCGAGCCGGTGGGGGTTTTTGTCGATGCGCCGGCGAATGAGGTCATCGGGGTTGCCGCGGATGTGGGGCTTAGAACCGTGCAGCTTAATGGGCATGAAACGCCGGAGCTGATTCGGGATCTGGGCGCGCTTGAAGTGGTGAAGGCGATTCGGGTTGATGCGGCGTCAATCGAGGATGAACTCAACAATTGGCGAAAAGCCATCGCAACGCTGCGGCTGGAAAACCTTGGCGGATTCGTGCTCGAGCCGGCGAGGACCGGACAGGCGGGAGGCAGCGGCGTGGCGAACGATTGGAACACCATCGAAAAGCTTCAGCGGGATGGCCTGTTCCATGAATTGCCTCCGCTAGTCGCCGCGGGAGGTCTCGCGCCGGAGACGGTGGCGGAGGTGGTGGCGCGCATCCGGCCTTGGGCAGTAGATGTGTCCAGCGGAGTGGAAGAAAGCCGCGGCGTGAAGTCGAAGGAAAAGATCCAGCGATTCGTTGGAGCAGTTCAGCTGGCGGATCGACAGCGGGAGTGATTCCACCCGGTTAAAACCCGTGCCACGAAATTACCTGCTCTTCACCGGTGGTAGCGGCTTGCTCTTGTCGGTGGGCATTTGGTCGCGCTGCTCGAGGACGGGGCCTACTTCCATCTTCACGATCTGCGGGACGAGGAGGAGCACCGTTTCCATCCGTTCGGCGGCGCCTTCGCTGACGAGGAAGGTGTTGCCTAAGCTTGTGGGCCAGGTCGCTTGTCCTGAGGGAGAGACGACGAAGAAGGTGTTGAGCGGAACATCAACCCGAAGATTTAAATCGTACAGGCGCTCGGGCTGCTGGTAGACGATCTCGCCTTCTTCGCGGTTGCGCGTGCTGAATTCCAGGCGCTTGCGCACCGCGCGGACGACCGGGCAAAGCGTGAGCCGGACGGTATCGCGCTTGCGCGGTGCGGGCTGCAAGACCATCGTCATGAGGTTCTCGCACGACTCGTACGTCCGCCCATGCGGCTTGGGGTTTGAGGCATCGAAGTAGAAGATGTTCTGGTGCTGGATGTCTTTCTTGAGCGGGAGCTCAACGGTCTTGCCATCCATGCTGACCAGCGAATTAACGCGCGTGACAGCGGGATTTTCCTCCATGATCTTCCGAAAGTATTCCCACTCTTCAGTGGGCGCTTCGCCGACGCGCACGCCGTTCTTGAAGAGGGTTTCGTAAGTGGTGAGGTCGACGGCAGATTCATCGATGCGCTTCCAGAACTTTTCATTGCGGCTGACAGTGCCGAAGGGAACAGAGAGCTGGTAGATAGTGACTTGAACGGCGGTCGGGATGTCGCCGCGCGTGATCTTTCCGACGGAGCTGAAAGGCTCGCGGGATTTGGGTTGTTGCTGGGAAACCGGGCGCGCCGGCGCGGCGTTTTTCTCGCTCTTCGCGACGCTCATCGACTGCGCGTGAGGGGGCGTGTAATCGGCGGGCGACGGAGCGCTTTTCCTGGCACAACCGCCCGCGGTGAGCAGGACTGAGAGAAGCAACGACAACCGCTTCATAAAGCTCCTACGCTGCCGCGAGCGTGTTGATCACCGCATCCAAGCCCTGGTCCCAATCCTGGCGGGAAATGTTGATCGGCGGGGCGAGGCGGACGACCTTTTTCGCCGTGAGGTTGATGATGACGCCACTGTCCAGGCCGCGCTCCACGAGTTTTTGCGGCTCATCTTTGAGCTCGATACCAAGGAAAAGGCCCCGGCCGCGGACCTGGGCAATCTTTCGAGCGATTCGCGGTTCGTTCTTCAGACGCGCGACCGCGTGCTCCCCGAGCACCGTCGCATGTTCAACGAGCTTCTCGCGCTCGATGACGTCGACAATCGCTCGACAGACGGCCATGCAGATCGGATTTGCTCCCAGCGTTGCGCCGTGTTTTCCGGGCACGAGGAGTGCGGCGACTTCGGGCCGCGCGAACATGATGCCCACCGGAAGTCCGCCGCCGACGGCCTTGCCGAGGGTCATGATGTCCGGCGTGATAGGCTGGCCATGAGCATCTTTGAAATACTGGTGCCCGAACCATCGTCCGGTGCGTCCGCAGCCGGTCCAGACCTCGTCGAAGATCAGACTCATGCCGCGCTCGTCGCACAGCTTGCGGACGCGTGCGACAAAGTCGTCGGTCCAGAGGTTGATGCCCCCCTCGCCCTGGATGGGCTCCATGATGACGCCGGCCGTTTCGTCGTCGACGGCCGCGAGCAGCGTATCGAGGTTGCCGCCGTCGATGTTGATAAAGCCCGGCACTTCGGGCTCGAAGCCCGCTTTAACGGCGGAGTTGCCGGTCGCGGAGATCATCGCCAGCGATCGCCCGTGGAAGCTCTTGTTGAAGGAGATGATCTTCCACTTCTTCGCAGAACTTTGGCTGCCGCGCAGGCGGGCGAGTTTGACGGCGGCCTCGTTGGCTTCCAGGCCGCTGTGGCAGAAAAACGCCTGCCCCTTGAACGCAAGTCGACTCAAGCCTTCCGCGACATCGATCTGCGGCTGCGTGTAGAAGGTATTCCCCACGTGCCAGAGCTTTTGGGCCTGTTCAGTCGCGGCGGCGACGAGCGCCGGGTGGCAGTGGCCGAGAACGCACCCGCCGAAGCCGGCGAAGAGGTCGAGGTACTTTTTTCCATCCGTGTCCCAGACGTGTGATCCCTCGCCGCGGTCCATGACGATGGGCATGCGCGCGTAGTTGCCTATGAGCACTTGCTTGCCGCGCTGGAGAATGTCGTCGGTGTTGGACATCAGTGGTGTTGCCTTTCTCGCGAGGGGGTAAGAATATCACGGCGGCTGGTTGTTTTCTTGATGTGGCAGGGGTTTTTAAACCCTTGCCAGAGGCACCGCGCGGATTACCAACCCGTGCTACAGGAAGTGGCAATGACCAAGCTTCGCTGGGGCATCCTGGGCACGGGCAACATCGCCCGGCAGTTCGCTGACGGGGTGAGGGATTGCCCGCGGGCGCTCATCACTGCTGTGGGGTCGCGCTCCGTCGAATCCGCCAAATCCTTCGCAAGTTCTCGCGGCGTCGCGCGTGCCTACGGCAGCTATGCCGAACTTCTACGGGATGACACGGTCGATGCGATCTACAACTCCCTGCCGAACAACCTGCATCACGAGTGGACCATCCGGGCTCTGGAGGCCGGTAAACACGTGCTGTGCGAGAAACCCTTCGCCATGAATTTCGAGCAGGCAAAGGAGATGTTCGCCGCGGCGAAGAAGCATGACCGCGTCCTGGTTGAAGCTTTTATGTACCGTTCGCACCCCCTCACGCACGCTGTTCTGGGTGCGGTGCGATCCGGCGAGATCGGCCAGCTTCGGCTGATCCGCACGAGCTTCTGCTACCGCACGGCTCGGATGGAGAACATCCGCTTCCAGAAACCCCTTGGCGGCGGCGGCTTGATGGACATCGGCTGCTACTGCATCAATTTTTCTCGGCTGATCGCGCGCTGCGAACCATCAAAGGTCCACGCGACAGCGATCATCGGGCCCACCGGTGTGGACACAGTGCTGGTCGGAACGCTCACCTTTCCCACTGGCGTCCTCGCGAGCTTTACCTGCGGCATGGATCTGCACGCCAACAACACCGTCACGATCAGCGGCACCGAGGGCTACATCGAGGTGCCCGTCCCTTGGAAGCCCCCCGCACAGCGGGCCGAGTACGTGCTCGCCCACAGCACGCCGCCAAAGATGGATACCCCCCCTACCGCCGGCAAGGGCCCGCCGCCAAGGGAATCGCGATTCGTCGATGCGAACCTGGAGCTTTATGCGCTGGAGGCGATGGACTTCGCCGCGACGGTTTTTGATGGAAAGCCGCCAGCGGTCAGCGAAGCAGATACGCTGGGGAACATGGCCGTCATAGACGAGATGCGGCGGCAGATTGCGGTGGAGTTCTAGTCTAATAAGGGACAGCAAACGGGTTGATCAACTCGATGCCGTCGATGTTCCGAGGAGCTCCGATGTCTTCGGTATATAGTTTGGTGACACCAGCGACGTGGCAGGCGCCGAGAAGCATGCTGTCCCAGTGGGAGAGGCTGAAGCGCTCGCTCAAGCTGATCGCTTGATCAAATACGTCAGCGGTGGGCAAGATGAGCGGGAAGATGTTGCGAAACGCGTGAACGTGCTGCGCAAATTCCTCAGGCGTCAGCTTCTTCTGGTCCCGCCATCTGCGAAGCTGCTGGGCCAGTTCACCGAGCACCTGCCAGAGCAAAATGGAGCCTTCCGCTGAAGCGTGGAGCTGCTGCAAGAGCTGTTGAGCCTTGAGCTGCTTGATCGGCTCATTGTGATCGATGGCGTAGAGCAGGACGTTGGTGTCAACGGCGTTCATGGAGCTGGTCGCGGGTCAGGCGCTGCCCATTGGAGTTGAAGGTGGAATTACGCCAAAGAAACTCAAGCGCCGCCCACGATTCGTCTTGCCGCACCTGCGCGGATTGATCGATCGGTTCGACGACAAGCCGCACCCGGGTGCTCTCCGACAGAGCGGGCTTTCGGTCCGGCTCAAACACGCCGTTCTTGTATGTCGCGGAGACAACTTGAACCATATATTGATGATACATCGTTGTTGTCACGGGGGGAATGTTCTTGCCACGCCAGAGCGTTTTCACGTTGTGACGTCGATCAATTCCTTCGCCACCTGCTCGATCTGCTTCTTTTCCAGCTCGGGGTAGATGGGCAGGGCCAAAACTTCCTCGGACGCCCGTTCACTCTGGGGGAAGTCGCCCCGGTTATGGCCGAGGTAGGCGAAGCATTCCTGCAAGTGCAGGGGGATGGGGTAATAGATCGCGCTGGAGATGCCTTTTTCGGCGAGTTTCTGCTTCACCGCATCGCGATTTTTGACGCGGATGCAGTACTGGTTGTAGATGCTCTTGTTGCCCGCCTCGATCTTAGGGCGGATGACGTTTGCGCCTTCGAGCAGCTTGTCATAGAGCGCAGCATTTTTTCGGCGGGCTTCGTGCCACTGGTCGAGGTACTTCAGCTTCACGCTGAGTACCGCCGCTTGGAGCGCGCTGAGGCGGAACATGCCGCCGATGAGCTTGTGGTGGTAGGCGTGACCGGAGCCGTGGACTCTCACGAGCTTGCACGTCTCCATGAACTTTTCATCGCTCGTGCAGATCGCGCCGGCATCGCCGAAGGCGCCGAGGTTCTTGGTCGGATAAAAGCTCAAGCAGCCGGCAAAGCTGAGCGAGCAGGCGGGCTTGCCGTGGCGGGTGGCGCCAATGGCCTGCGCGGCGTCTTCGATCACGATCAGCCCGTGCGCCTGGGCGATCACGTTGATCGCCTCCATCCGCGCGACCTGCCCAAACAGGTGCACCGGCATGATCGCCTTGGTGTTTTGCGTGATCCTGGCTTTGAGCTGCGCGGGATCGAGGTTGAAGGTTTCCGGGTCGATGTCACAAAAGACGGGCGTAGCGCCGGTGCGGGCGATGCAGCCGGCCGTGGCGAAGAACGTAAAGCTGGGGCAGATGACTTCGTCGCCGGCTTTGATCCCCAGGGCCATCAGGGCGCACAGCAGCGCATCGGTCCCGCTGGAGACGCCGATGGCGTATTTGGTGTGGCAGTAACTGGCGAGCGACTTTTCAAATTTCTCAACATGAGGCCCAAGGATCAGCGCCTGTTCGTCGCAGACTTCATCGATCGCGCGGCGGATCTCGTGACGAATAGGCAGGTACTGCGCTTGCAGATCTAACAGCTTCACGTTCATGGTTGGTCCAACATAAAGCCACAAATTGAGATGGCAACTTGCTCGGCAGGGGCGACGGCGGCCTCGCGGCTGGTGCGCAGCATTAGATTTTCATGCGCTAAACTTTTCGGCCTTTCGCACCGACCGGGACGCAGGCGTCGCCCTGCAAGCGCATCCGCCAACGTGATCCACAACCCCCTACCGCACAACGCTTTGTCCCTCCGCGCGTATACTAAACAGACCCTCAATCTGACCGGGCACTGTGCATCCAAAACTCATCGTCATCTTCCTGGCTGGCCTTGCCGGCGTTGGCTGTTCTGCCGACTGGTATCGCTACTCCGCCGACCGGCAGGTGCAGCGCATCGTGCGCGAGCGCGAGCAGCAGACGCTGGCGTATACGCCCCAGGTCGAGGCGGCGACGACCGTGCAGCAGAACCCCGCGGCCACAGCCTATGCCAAGGTGCCGCTGACGCCCAGGGCCCCCCCTGCCACCGCGCCCATCGAGCCTTCGCCCGACGTCGCGATCCCTTATGAATCACTCGGGCCAAAGCAGCTTTTGCCCAGTGGCGCGTCGACAATGGAAGACACTGAAGCCGCGCGCCTGCTGGAGGGCGGGCGTGCGTCGCTTCAACTGGGCCCGCCGGTGCCGGGAAATCTTAATCTTCATCTCGATCTGTTCACCTCGATCGGCTACGCGGTGCAGCACAGTCGCGAGTATCAGTCGCAGATGGAGGACCTGTACCTCGCGGCGTTGGGCGTGACGCTCCAGCGGCACCTCTTCGAGCCACGGCCGTTCGCGCAAACCGGCCTGCAATTTACCGGCGGCCAGGAGAACGTGAACTATCGCTCCGCGCTCGAAGTAACCAACACCGTCGGCGTGCGCCAGCGGCTTCCCTACGGCGGCGACGTCACCGCGCGGGCGCTGGTGAACTTCGTGAACGCCATCAACGGCAACGTCGCGGATAGCGAGCCCGCTTCGCTTGCCCTCAGCGCCTCGGTCCCGCTGCTGCGCGGCGCCGGGCTGGTGAACCTGGAGCCGCTAATCAACTCCGAACGGCAGATGGTTTACCAGGTGCGGGAATTTGAGAGCTTCCGCCGGGAGTTCGCTGTTTCCGTCGCGACCCAATATTTCCGCCTGCTCACCGAGCAGCAGGCGATCGTCAATCGCCGGCAGAACCTGGCGAGCCTGGTCGCCCTCACCGAGCGCACCAACGCGCTCTACATCGCCGGTCGCTTGAACTACATCGACGTGCAGCGAGCGCTTCAGGAACAACTTCGGGCGCAGAACGATCTCGTTGATGCCGAGGCGAACTACCAGAGTGCGCTGGACACGTACAAGCTCTTGCTGGGTGCGCCGGTGGACCAGCCGATCACGGTTGTCTCCCGCGAATTGGATGTGGATGTGCCGCAGATCGCGCCGGATGATGCAGTACAGCTCGCGCACCGGTTTCGGCTGGACATTCGCACGGCCGCGGACCGGATTGAGGATGCGCAGCGGGGTGTGCAGGTCGCCAAGAACGGGCTGCTGCCGGGCCTTGATCTCACCGCGAGCGGGCAGGTGGGGAATACCTCCGGCGCATCGGCAACCCATCTCAACAACAACACGTCAACTTACTCCGCCGGCGTCGTGCTGGACCTTCCGATTGACCGTCTTGCCGAACGCAATCAGTATCGCGTTAGCTTGATCGAACTCGAGCGTGCCCAGCGAGCGTATGATCGGCTGAAGGATCAGGTGGCGGCAGATGCGCGCGATGCGCTGCGGACGATTCGCTCGGCGCAGCAAACGCTCGTCATCCAGGCGCAGGGCATCGAGCTGGCCAAGTTGCGACTCGAAAACGCAAACGAGCTGCTCCGCCAGGGCAAGCGCGACAGTCGCGATGTGACCGAAGCGCAGCGCTCGCTTTTGGAAGCTCAGGACGCTTACGAGAGAGCCAAGAACAATCTGCAAATCCAGGTGCTGCAATTTCTTAGAGACACCGGCACGCTTCGTGTAGACCCCGACGCCGGTAGCCTGGGGCGGGCTTCGGACAGAAAAGGACAACTCTCCTCCAACGCCCGCCCGATAAACGGAATAGTAGAAACAGAATATCAAGCGAAGGACATCGCGATCACGGCCCCCGATGGGGCGGCGGATCGAGCAAGAACACCATGAGCGTCGTTGCCGTTCCCAATCCAATTGTCATCAAGAAGCGCATCCCATGGGTGCTGGCGGTGTTTGTTTCGCTGGCGATCGTCGGCATCATCTGGGCCATCAGCACGTTATCGCTGCGCCGCGGCGGGCCCGTGACGGTGGGCGAGTTCTACTCGGTTGCGCCGATCGATCTAGATGTCACCATCGCCAAGGACGGCGAGCTTCAGGCGGTCAACAACGTCGACATCGTCAATCCTGTCGAGGGGCAATCGGTTGTCCTGGATATCGCCAAAGAAGGCGCATTCGTGCACAAGGGCGATGTCATCGTCCGCATTGACTCAACCGACATCCAGCAGAAGATCGAAAATTCGCAGCTCGAGTTCCAGAAGTCGCAGTCGGATTTCTCGGCAGCCCAGGAA
>DASVUC010000133.1:0-58773 GCA_036387255.1 Tepidisphaeraceae bacterium
CAGCCTCGGCACCGCCATCACCATCTCCGGCGCCGCCGCTAGCCCCAACATGGGCTACCACTCCTCTCCCTCCGTCACCCTCCTCATGACGCTCTTTAATGTGCGCCTTGGATGGTGGCTTGGTAACCCCGCCAAGACGCACTACGGAAACCCCAACAAAGCCACCTACCGCCGCCGCGATCCACGCTGGTCCGTGCGCCCTCTCATCGATGAAGCGCTCGGCAACACCAACGACGAATACGAATATGTCTATCTCTCCGATGGTGGCCACTTCGATAATCTCGGGCTCTACGAAATGGTCCGCCGCCGCTGCAAGTTCATTATCGTCTCCGACGCCTCCTGCGACCCCGAATGCAACTTCGAAAGCCTCGGAAACGCCATGCGCAAAGTGCAGAGCGATCTCGCCGTCACCATCGACCTCCGCGACATCCAGTTCTTTCCCAAACAGGACAAGGACAGCCAGCAGAAGAACCGCTATTGCGCCGTCGGCCGCATCAACTACGGCCACGGCGAAGATGGCATCCTGATCTACATCAAGCCTGCCCTGCACGAGCTCATGCCCGCGGACGTCTTTAATCAGAGCCGCTCCAAGTCCGCCTTCCCCCACGAGCCGACGTCCAACCAATGGTTCGATGAATCTCAATTCGAAAGCTATCGCCGCCTCGGCTTTGAAATGGTCGAGCACCTGTTCGCTGGCGAAAGTCCTATCCCCCAGGCAGCGCAGAAGGAGGAGCCGCAGAATGTCCACATCTAATCGCCGCCAATTGCTGGAGAACGACCTGAAACAGTTAGCCGACCGGTTAAGCGATGAGACACTTCGGACAGCCGCCCGGCGCGCCATCGCTGCTGCCTTTGATACGCAAGCCGTTCCGGAGGCCGCCGTGCAGGGATCCACGCGCCCCGCCTCCAAATCCCCTGGTGCGGGCGCAGCCTATGTCGTTCATGTAGATGAAGGCGGGGAGAAGACTTGGCACCGGATCGATCCGGTGACTGCCACCACCACCAAAGCAAAAGAGTCAACCGCAAAGAAGGACGGCCCCACCACCAACGGTGCATCCCAATCATACGACGACAGTGCAAATCACTGATCGCCGCCGTGGCCGCGTGTCGAAGTCGATCAGCACAACTTGCTGCCACTCGCCCGTCAGCAACTTCCCGTTGCTGAACGGCACCGTCAGCCCCGGCCCCAGCAGCGCCGCTCGTACGTGGCTGTGCCCATTGTCATCGTTCCAGGTTGCCTCATGGTCGTAAGCCGCATCATCCGGAATCAGCTTTTGCAGCACCCGCGGAATGTCATGCTTCACCAGCCCCGGCTCAAACTCAATCGTTGTCAGCGCCGCCGTCGACCCGGCAACGAACAAATGAAGCAACCCCTCACCCGACACCCCCGCAAGATTCCGCGCCAGCTCCGGATTCAAGTTGATGATGTCCGTGTTCCCGTCCGTCTCAACATTAATTGTGAATCGCTTCATGTTCATCGCCGCTCAAGTGCAGGCCAAGCCCACGGCTTCAGCCGTGCGGCACGCACAAACTTTCACAACCCGCGCCCGCCGTCAAGGATAGGCGTCAGGCGCGTCAAACCCCCTCGACCTTAGTGCGGTTGGACACAGAAGATCATGTGCTGTAAGGACTTACATTTTTCCACCTTTTGCTATTATTTGACCGCCCGATAAACCGGTGCTATATTTCCGATGGCAGTTAACGTCGCCAGATTGTTGTTAGTCGTGCTGAGGCAAGGTGTTACGCCTGCCGCATGGTGCAGCGGCCAAGCTGCGGGCGCCGGACGTGTCGTCTCAATCGGTCACGACGTGACCCGGGAGCGGTAATCCGTGAGCGGGCAAACGTCATCTGTTGATGCGAAAACGCTCGTCCTCGCCGCCACCGACATCGTTGAGTTGATCGGCCAGAGCGTCGCCCTGAAACGGCGCGGCAAAGATTTCGTCGGTCTCTGCCCGTTCCATCAGGAAAAGTCGCCCTCTTTCCACGTCAGCCCCGGCAAGCAGTTCTTTCACTGCTACGGCTGCAAGGAAGGCGGAAATGCAATCGACTTTGTCATCAAGCGTGACCGGGTCGAGTTTATCGATGCGCTCAAAACCCTCGCGGCCAGAGCCAACATCGATCTGCCGAAATTCGGCGTGTCCAAGGAGAAAGCCTCGGAGCGCCAGCAACTGCTGGAAGCCAACTCCGCAGCTTGCGCGTTCTTTGAAAAGTTATTGTTGCACCCCGAGCAGGGCTCTGCGGCACGCGAGTATCTGAAGTCGCGTGGATTCAATGCCGAATCCATCAAGCGCTTCCAGATCGGCTGCGCGCCTCCGGGTTGGGACAACCTGCTGAAGGCCGTCGGCAAGAAGTTCCCGCCGCCGCTGCTCGCAAGAGCAGGCCTCGCCAAGGAAAAGATCAACGATCGCGGCGATGTCGTCAGCCATTACGACACCTTCCGCAATCGGTTGATGTTCCCCATCCGCGATGAAGCCAGCCGCATCATCGCCTTTGGCGGCCGCGTGATGCCGGGATCAGATGATCCCGCAAAGTATCTCAACTCGCCTGAGACGCCGCTGTTCTCCAAGTCTCGCTCCATTTTCGGCCTGGACCTGGCGCGCCAGCGGATCGTCGAAACCCGCATCGTCGCCGTCGTCGAAGGTTACACCGATGTTGTGATGGCCCATCAGTACGGCGTGCAGAATGTCGTGTCCGTTTTGGGCACCGCGCTGACAGAACAACACGTCGGCATTCTCCGTCGCTTCGCCGATCGCATCGTGCTGCTCTTCGATCCCGACGTCGCCGGTGACACCGCCGTCGATCGCGCCGTCGGCCTGTTCCTCACGCAGCCGATCGAGATCTCCATCGCATCGCTTCCGGATGATCTGGATCCAGATGAATTCGTGATGAAAAATGGCGCAGAAGCGTTTGAAGAGGTATTGTCTAAAGCATCGGACGCCCTAACGTTCAAATGGAAGCAGGTCGATCGGCAGTTTCGAGCTGCCGACGGCGTGACCGGACAGCAAAAAGCCTTGGATGCCTATCTGAACGTGATCGCATCCGCCGCGCAGGAGCGGGCGATTGACAATTTGCGGTGGGGGCCGATCGTTAAACGGTTGGAAAGACTGACCGGTCTTGGCGCAAGGGACTTGGAAAAGCGGATTCGTCCGGGCGCGGCAAGGAAGCCGCAGCAGCAGGCTCAGCGAGTGGAAGTCTCGGCCAAGCCTAGACCTAGAGGCCTGCCGACGGCACAGGAACATGCGGAGGTCGGTTTACTCGGCAGCCTGCTGATCGAGCCGTCACGGTGGCACGTAATTCAGCAAGTCGTTGGGCCACAAGATTTTACCGACCCCCTGCGCCAGAAGCTCGCAACCCAGTACTGGCAAGTGCAACAAGACGAGGGCGAGCCGGTATTCAATCAGTTCCTCGGCGAACTCCAAGAGCCGGGCCTGACTGAACTTGCGATCGAATTGGTGGAGACCGTGGAGTCGCTCCCGGACCTCCAGACGACAGTGGATTCGGCGCTGGCATTTTTCGAGGAGGAGAAGCGCCGGAAGGAACTGCAAAAACAAATGTCCCAGCTGCGGCGTACAGACGCTCAGCGGGGGGAGCAGGACGAAATCGCCTTGCTCAAAGGTTTGCAGGAGCAACTCAAGCGGCCGGACATGCGGCGCACGGGCTCCTGAAAACCATCCGGGGTCGGAGAGCCTGGAGAATGTTGTTGTACCGCACGGAAGCGGCTCCCGTTACAGGGATTGGGAATGTCCCCAAGTTCCTTGGCCAGTGAGCCGTCGTGCGCAAGACCCGCGTGGTGCGGGGAATGGTTCGGAAGTGGTATGAAGGACGGTAGCCCTGTCATGGAAACGCCCCTGATTGGATCAGGGTCGCAAGAAGAAGTGGACAAGCGCGTTGGTGCGCTGCTTGGTCTTGGTACTTCGCGCGGGTTCCTCACGTATGAGGAACTCAACGAGAAGCTGCCGGACGAAGTGGTATCGCCGGACAAGCTTGATTCCTTGCTGATGAAGATCGACGAGATGGGCATCAAGCTCATCGACGAGCACGACATCGGCGATTACATCAAGCAGCCGCGCGTTCGCCAGCCCAAGCCGCAGCCGTCGAAGGACGGCAAGGGCAAGCAAGTCGAACCCGATGAGCCGATCATCGACGACGAGGGGGAAGAGGTTGACCTCAACCTCGAGGCCGAACTCGCCGAGGCTTCCACCAAGCGGATCGACGACCCGGTGCGGATGTATCTCACCCAGATGGGCGAGATTCCGCTGCTCACCCGCGAGCAGGAAATCGCGCTGGCGAAGAAGATCGAGATCACCCGCAAGATCTTCCGCTCGAAGGTGCTTGAGAGCGACTATTGCCTCCAGGCTGCGGTGGACATTCTCCAGCAGGTGGACGAGGGCGATCTGCCGTTCGATCGCACGATGAAGATCAGCACCGCTGAAGATCAAGCCGACAAGGCGACGATCGGCCAGCGCATCCCGATGAACCTGGGATCTGTGCGGACGATGCTGCTCCGCAATCGGGACGAGTGGACGACGCTCCGCGAATCCAAGAACAAGAAGGAACAGGACGAGCTGCGTCTGGCGATTCGCCGGCGCCGTCGCCGCAGCGTGAAGCTGCTGGAAGAACTCTCGCTGCGCACAAGCAAGGTGACGCCGCTGTACAAGAAGCTCTCGAGCATCTCGACGAAGATGCTGGAGCTCGAGCAGCGCATCGAAGAGCTCAAGAAGGTGAAGGACCCGGGCGAAGACCTGGAAGTGTGCCAGGAAGAGTGCGCGGGTCTGGAAGACCTGGTGCTTGAAGATGCACAGAACCTGCACAAGCGCGTGGTCGCTGTTCGGAAGATCTACAACAAGTACGAAGACGCCAAGCGCAAGCTGTCGGGCGGCAACCTTCGACTGGTTGTTTCGATCGCGAAGAAGTATCGCAACCGCGGCCTCTCGTTCCTGGACATCATCCAGGAAGGGAACACGGGTTTGATGCGCGCGGTGGACAAGTACGAATACCGCCGCGGCTACAAGTTCAGCACGTACGCGACGTGGTGGATCCGCCAGGCGATCACCCGCGCGATCGCCGATCATGCACGCACGATTCGCATCCCGGTGCACATGATCGAGACGATGAGCAAGCTGCGGAACATCTCGAAGATGTTGATGCAGGAGCTCGGGCGCGAGCCAACCATCGAAGAAATCGCCAAGAAGGCGAAGATGACGGTGAGCGAGACGCGCCGCGTGCTGAAGATCAGCCGTCATCCGATCTCGCTGGATCGCCCGGTGGGTGAGAGCGAAGACAGCTACTTCGGCGACTTCATCGAAGACGAGAAGGCGGACAATCCTGTGGAGAGCGCCACGCAGGAGATGCTCAAGGACAAGATCGAGCAGGTGCTCAAGACGCTGACGTATCGCGAGCGCGAGATCATCAAGCTGCGTTACGGCATCGGCGACGGCTACACCTACACGCTCGAAGAAGTCGGCCGGATCTTCAAGGTGACGCGCGAGCGCGTGCGTCAGGTGGAAGCCAAGGCCATCCGCAAGCTGCAACACCCGGTGCGGGCGCGCAAGCTTGAAGGATTCCTGCCGGGTGGCGTGGGCCGGTAAGAAGTCGTTTCGAATTTTGATCGACAGAGGGAGGCGGCGATGAGCCGCCTCCTTTTCTTTGCGCCGGAAGCAGCATCGCGAGATATACTTTCAAATCATGGTGACGCAGGAAATGCTACGCGAGCATCTGGGACGCCGACCGTTTCAAGCATTTCGCGTGACGCTGACGAACGGCGAACATGTTGATGTCACGCGCACGGCGCAGGGTGTGGCGACGCCGCGACAATTGATCGTAAGCACAGACGAAGATCATCTCCGATGGATCGAATTTTCGGCCATCGACCGCGTCGATCTCTTCACTCATCCCGGAAGCGGCGCGTCGCGAGGAGCGTGATGATCGCGAGAGATTTGCAGGAGCTGGTGGACAAGGATCCTTTCGAGCCGTTCCGGATCCGGTTGGTGAACGGGGACTCGCACGACTTGTTCTATCCGCAAAACATCGTGGTGACGAGTCGGGTGGTGACGCTGGTACCGCCGGATCAGAATTGGGTCATCTTCCCGGTGGACAAGATCGCCAGTATCGAATCTTTAATCGCGGACTATGAGGGGCATACCGCGGCGGAGTAGCAGCTGCTGATGACGACGGTTTGTCGGGCTGTGTCAGATTGCGGGGTGAAGGAAGCGGGGCAGGGGGGCCGATGGCTGCTTAACCGGCGAAGATTCCCCAGATTCAATTTGGCACATTTTTTGAACTTGTTCGGGCAAGGGATGAATCGTAGGTTTTGGGCGTCGGATTTTTTTGAGAGTCGTATGCCTCGGATTTTGATTGTTGATGATGATGCGGACCACTGCGAGGTGGTTTCGCGGCTGCTCCAGAAGGCAGGGCATACGACCCGCTGCGCGGCCAACGGGTGGGAGGCTTTGATCTCGCTGGATACAGAGCACATCGACCTGGTGGTGCTCGACCTGATGATGCCGGGGATGGACGGCGGGACGTTCCTGAACATTTTGCGCAACGATCAGCGGCGCAAGCACTTGCCGGTGCTGGTGGTGTCCGCAATGGATCCCCGGCAGTTAGATGAGCAGATCAAGATGCAGGGGTTCCAGCGGTACTTCCGCAAGGCGGAATTCAAGCTTGCGGAGTTGATGTCGGCGGTGCAGACGCACGCGCTGACCAGCGGTGGGGGCACTGCCGCCAGCAATTAAATTTTCTCCAGCTCTTTTGCTCTTACTCCCTCTGTTTTAAGACGTTACGCGATGTGGCAACTATCCACGGTTGCCGCGGGTACAGACGACGCCTAAAATGTATCTCAAGCGATAGTAATAGTGTCTGCCAAATTTTGATTTGAGCGCGAAGCGGTCCCCGTGGGTGGGGACCGCTTCGTGCGTTTCGGGCAGGAAAGTTCCGCTTAATGCTCTTGCGCGGGGGTGAGCATTTCGAGGCCGATGATTCCAGCGACAATCAAGGCAATGCACGCCATTCGAGGGGCCGTCAGCGGCTCGCCTAGCCGCCAGATCCCATACGACACGGTGCCGACCGCGCCGATGCCGGTCCAGACGGCGTAGCTGGTGCCCAGGGGAAGGCGGCGCATGGCAATCATCAGCAGCGCGACCGAGATGATGTTGAAGACAATCGTCCCAACGCTGGGCCAGAGTCTCGTGAAGCCTTGGGAGTGCTTGGAGAGAATGGCCCAGATGACTTCAAAAATTCCGGCGATGAAGAGGATGAACCAGGACATAAACCCCCTATAGCGACGGTTCCGCCGGTGGGGAATGTGGAATGGACGCATCCGCGGTACGAGCCGTTTGCGAACTTCACCAAGCAGAGAGGGAGGGAAAAACTGATGAATCCGCTTACTATTGAAACGAGATGAGCGAGACGCCGGCTTGGGATGAGAAGCTGTTGGTCAACCCGCATGCGGTGGGGGACAAGCGGGCGCGCGTGCAGAAGATGTTCGCCGCTATCGCGCCGAGCTATGACCTGAACAATCGGCTGCACTCGCTTTGGATGGATCAGCGGTGGAGGAAGAAGGCGGTGAAGCTGGCGGAGCTGAAGCCGGCGGATCGAGTGGTGGATGTGGCTTGCGGGACGGGGGACCTGAGCATTGCCTTTGCCGAGGAATCTTTCGCTATTCAACCGGGCCATTGGCTGGAGATCTATCCGGAGCAGTCCGTTGTGTCGATCGATTTCACGTACGCGATGCTGCCGATCGGGCGTCGCAAAGCCAGACACGACAAACGCGCGGGCAGCGTGCTGTGGGTGAATGGTGATGCGATGGCGCTGCCGTTGCCGGATCAGTCGGCGGACGTTGTCTCAATCGCGTTCGGCATTCGGAACGTGGCGGATCCGGCCGTGGCGATCAGAGAGTTTTACCGGGTGCTTCGCCCGGGAGGGCGGCTGATCATTTTGGAATTTTCATTGCCGACGAACGGAGCTCTTCGCAGCGTTTACAATTTTTACTTTCGAAAAGTCCTGCCGCGGACGGCGACGTGGATCAGCGGCGATCGGACGGGTGCGTATAAGTATTTGCCGGAATCGGTGAACACGTTTATCGGGCGCGAGCAAATGATGTCGATGATGAGAGATGCCGGCTTTCATGACGTGCGGCCGTTTCCGATGACGTTTGGCGTGTGCGTGTGTTATCGCGGGATCAAGCAGAAGGGATAAGGGCATGTGGTATTACGCAAAGGGACAGGAGCGGGTCGGGCCGGTGACGTTGGAAGAGCTGCGGGCGCGGGTGGCGCGGGGGGAAGTGCAGCCGATGGATCTGGTTTGGACGGATGGCATGGCGGATTGGATGCCGGCGAGCGCGCGGCCGGAGCTGGGGGCGAGCGCGATGGGAGGAGTGGCGGTCGGGCAGCCGATGCCGGTGGGAGCGCCGCTGAATTACGGCGGCTACGCGGCGTCTGGGCAGCCGGGGGCGGTGGAGTATGGGGGGTTCTGGGTGCGCTTCTGCGCAGCGTTCATCGATGGCCTGGTCGTGATGGTGCCGAACTGTTTGATTGGCGGCTTTGAGCGCGCGATTGGGCCGGCGGGTCGGGATGCGGCGCTCGGGGTGATGCTGTTCGGCACCCTTGCGCGGGTGGCGATCGGGTGGCTCTACTTCGCGTTCATGGAAAGTTCCGAGAAGCAGGCGACGCTGGGCAAGATGGCGATGGGGCTGATCGTGACCGACGAGCTGGGGAATCGCATTTCATTTGCGCGGGCGACGGGGAGGCACTTTGGGAAGTTCCTGTCGAGCCTCATTCTGGGTATCGGCTACATCATGCAGGCGTTCACGCAACGGCGGCAGGCGCTGCATGACATGCTGGCGGGGACGCTGGTGGTGACGAAGAGGTCATATTAAAGCGACGAGCGTGGGTCATCCAGATGGGGTAAACCGTTGTAGACCCTTGTCCCCGCCCTCTTGGCGCGTGCGGGCGAGGGAGGAGATTTGCCCCTCACGCTGCCTCTCGGGGTGTCACCAGAGAGGCGCAATTGGCGGCGACGGTTATTGCGCGTTGTACGCGGCTTCGGCGAGATCGTAGTCGAGTTGGTTGACGACGTTGTCGTCGTTGAAATCGCCGTTGGACCAGCCGGTGAGTTTGCTCGCGAAGCCGCGGTCGAGGTAGAAGAAGTCGTCGAAATCGATGATGCCGTTGCCGTCAATGTCGCCCATGCGATAGGTGGTGGCGGTGGTGTCGGCGGTGTTGCTGGAACCGGATGAGCCGGTGAACGCGCGGGCGCGGTAGGTGTAGGTGGTGTTGGGGTTCAGTCCCGAGTCGGCGTAAGCGGTGGCGGTCGAGGCGAGGCTCGCCACGATGGACCAGGCGCCAGCGCCCTGGCGGCGTTCGACGATCACGCCGTCGCGGTTACCGCTGCCGAGCGCCCAGGAGAGGTTGACGTTTCGGCCGGTGTTGGCGGCGGCGGTGAAATTGCTCAGGTCAGTGGGAACGGTAGGGGCGTCAATCTCGGCGCTGAAGGCGGAGGCGTTGCCGGCGTTGTCAAAGGCGCGGATGACGTAGTAGTAGTGCGTGCCGGGCGTGAGGCTGGAATCCGTTAACGCGGTGGTGGTGAAGAAGCCGACCTGGTGCGTGTAATCGCCCCCGGTCGCGGCGGATTCGGTGCCGCGGTAGACCTGATACCAGCGCAGGTCGTTCTCGACATTATCTGGCCAATCGAGGGAGACGGTGGTGCCGGTGAGGGCGAGGGTTCCGGTGGCGGGGCTTGCGGGGGCGGTGGTGTCGATGGTAATGGAGACGCCAGCGTTTGATGCCGATTCGCTCTTGCCGGATTCGGTCTGAGTGGCGGTGATGGTGCTTGCGCCTTCAGGGATGCCCGAGGCGCCGTCACCGGTGACGACTGTAGAAGTGCCGGTGGCGAGCTTCGAACCGATGGCTTGTGAGCCGCGATAGAGGGTGACGGTCGCGCCGGGAATCGTGCCGCTTACAACAAAGGCTGGCGCTTTCGCGGTGGAGGAGTTGTCGAAGTTGGTGAGCGTGTCTCCCTGGATGCCGCTGTCGGTTGAACTGTCGAGGGAGATGGAGCCGGGGGCGGCGCTGACGGGCTGGCCTGCACTGGCGGAGGTCTGCGCGCTGTTGCCGCTGATGTTGCCGGCAGTGTCGGTGGCGCGGACGACGTAGTAGTAGACTTGGTTGGGCGCGACGGTGGAATCGGTGTAGACGCTGCTGGTGAGCGGGGAGGCGTTGATCCTTGTGTAGGGGCCGCCGGAGACGTCGGCGCGGTAGATGTCGTAGAACTGGAAGTCGCTCTCGGCGTTGTTGGGCCAGTCGAGCGTGATGCTGCTGGCGGTGGAGGAGACGGAAGACGCGCCCGGGGCGGCGGGGGCGGTGGTGTCGATGGTGACAGACAACGAAGGGGAATCCGGTGACTCTGCCTTTCCGGATTCCGTCTGCCTGGCGGTGATGAGCCTCACGCCGTCAGCCAGCGCGAGAGTGCCGTTGGTGGTGACGGTAGTGGTAGTTCCCGACGCGACCGCTGAACCAATGGCGACGCCGCCGCTGTAGAGCGTCACGGTAGCGCCTGCCACGGTTCCGCTGATCTGGAACTGAAGCCGCTTTGCGGCGCTGGAGTTGTTGTAGCTGGTGCGGTTGTCGGCCTGGTGGGCGGCGTCGCCGGAATCGGTAATGGGGAGAAGATCGGGCGCGCCGGGTGTGGTGGAAACGATCGTGGAGTTGGTCCCGAAGTAGGTAAGGGCGGCGGACATGAGGCTGTTCCGCTGCGAGGCCGTGTAGATGCTCTCGAAGGGGAAACCCATATTCAGGATCCGGGTGTTGCCCGAGGCATATTGAACGACCGCGGCGCTGCCGGTGGAGTAGTTCATGGCGACGGAAGCATTTGCGCCCGCGGAGATGACGTCCGGGGTGCCGACGTCATAGGTGCCGTGCGTACCGTCATCAAAGCTGAGGGCAGAGACGCCGGCAAGCGCAGAGCCGGCGACACCTGCCGCTGTGCTGTAGGTGGCGGCGTCGTCGGAAACGTAATTGGTGTGGAGGGTGTTTTGATAGAACGATGCACCAGCGTTCAGAGCAACCAGCTCGTAGCCGATTTCGGCGCCGGAGATGAACATCTTGCCGCCGTTGCTCAGGTAAGTGCTCACGAGGGGCTGCGTGGTGGCGGTGAAGGTGTTGTCGGCGCTGGATTGCTCGCCGCTGAGCCAGATCACGGTGTGATAGTTGGAGAGGCTGATTTGCCCGGTGGCGATGGCGTCGTCGGTGGCGGTTTCGATGCCGAGCGCCGAGTTGTAGGCAACGATGGCGCTGGCGGCCTGCACGGAGTAATCGTGCGAGTTGTTGTATCGGGGGCGGACGCGCGAGTAAGCGCTGGTGGCGGTGCCGCCGTTGATGGTGGAGGATTCGATTTCGTCGCCGGGACGATCCATGCGCGCGAAGTTGTCGACGATGAGGATCGGCGCGCGGCGACCGACCTGCGGTTTCGCCGCGACGACGTTGCTCGGCTTGGAATCGCCGCCGGCGTTGTTGGCAACGATCCGGTAATACTGCACCGCATTGGTGGGCTGACCGGCCAGTGTGTAGGTCGTGACGTTGCCGAGGTTGGCGACGAGGGTGTAGCCGTAGCCGTTGGTGGAGGAGTAGACCTTGTAACCCGTTGCGGCGCCGGCGCCTCCGGTGGTTCCGTTGGTGGCGGGTGCGGTCCAGTTGAGGACGACATTTCCGGAGGAATCGGTGGTGGCGCGGACGTTGGTGGGAAGATCCGGGGTGAGGGTGTAGCTCGTGACGGAAGGCCAGGTCGCGAAGTACTTGACTGTGGCCTGATATTCGGCGCGGGCGACGGCGTCACGCACCTTGGGGTCTTTCATCAAAGCCGCGTCCGAAGCGTTGTCGTGGAAGGCGACTTCGATGATGGTGGCGTCGAACTCGCCGCCGATGGTGTTGTCGGAAATTTCGCCGTAAGCGCCTGAGAGGACGGCGGTGTGGTTGGGGAAGGTGTACTCGAGCGGGGGCGAGCCGATGCCCTGAAGATCGTTCTGAATCTCCGCCTGCGCTTTGGTGGCCCAGTCATTTTGATGCGCCGTTGGGGCCGACGAACTGGTGAGGCCGAGGGCGCCTCGGGCGGTGCCGTCGAAGGCATTGGAGTGGAAGCCGAGGTAGATGCGATCAGTTGCCGCTCCGACGGTGGAGTCGTTCATGTAGGCGGCGTAGCGGATGGGCGCGCCGACGTTGGCGGATTGATCATCGGCGATTCCGCCGTCGACGTTGGTGGACGAAATCAATGCGCCGGCCGCGCCGTAGCCGCGGGCGCGGTAGAGCCAGTAGAGGGCGGCTTCGTCTTCGCGAGAGTGGCCGGAGATTCCGGGCGAGCCGGGGTTCCAGTCGCCCATGCCGTTACCGAAGCGGATGGCGTCAGCGATAACGACTTTGCCGGCGACAGCAGACTTGTTGGACAGCTCCACGTTCCCGGTGGAGCCGGCGGTGAAGTAGTAGGTTCCGAGGTAGACCCACCCCTTGCCGACCTTCGCCTGGTCGACGCGCACCTCGTAAGAGCCCCCGGAGTAGTTGATGCGATAGGTGGCGTCGGTGGCGCGGTTGCTGCCGTTGTTCCACCACGCATAGACCGGATAGAAGCCGGTGGAGGCAATGGTGGGCGTGAAGCGTGCGACGGCGGTTTCCGTCAGTGCGCTGCTGGCGAACTGGTAGTGGTTGGCCAGCTCGGTGCTGGTGGCGCTGTCATATCCGTTGGCGGAGGGGCTGTAGTAGGCAGTTCCGTTGCTTGCGGTCCACGAGCCGGATTGGATGGAGAATCCGGCGCTGGTGTTGTCCACGATCACCTGGCTGAGCTGATGGCCCACGGGTCGCATCGGGACGACGGTTGCGCCCGCGTTGAGCAGGTAGTCGGCGTAGAGGGACATCTGGTCTTGGACGCCCATGTCCTCGACCATGCCGTTGGTCACGCCGCGCTGCGTGGTCCAGGCGGTGCCGGTGTAGGTATAACCGTGACCGCCGGAGGTGAAGACGACTTTCCCGGTAAGTTGTCCAGTGGGTTGCGAACCGACGAGAGACGTTTGGGGACCGACCAGCTGCGTCTGCGCGGCCGACAGCGCCGCCAGTTGGGTGTTGGGTTTAGCGGCGGCGGTATCTTGCAGCGGGCTGGCGTCATGCAGCTCATGCCACAGCTTGCTGCCCTTGGGGATCTTTGGATCCACGTCTTTGGCCTTGACCAGCCGGTGCAGGTTGTCCATGTGGAACTGCGCGCCATCCGGCGCGATGACGCAGAGCATCTGGCGCGGCTCGAGCCTCTCGATGGCCGCACCAAGTGCGCAGTTCGTCTTATGGGACCGCTTGGCGGAACGGAAATGCATGTAGTCTGGCCCTCTCGCGATGGATTCACCGCACAACACCCGCGGTGATGCTCTCTTGACCGCACCAACAGTAGTCGACCGGCAGCATCCATAATAACCGCTGAGTGGGGGTTATCGCAAAGAAAACCCGTGAGTTTTCCCCGAATCCGAGCGTGCAGGGGGCGGGGTGTGGCGGGCTGAAAAACCGGCAACTCTTCCCCGATCGTTCTAAACCCACCTCTCAAACAGATCGATAAGCGACATGGAGACCGCGAGTGGCGGGGCTCAACCAAGCAATAGGTCGTGCGAGAGGTCGTTATGAATCAGAATCAAACTAAGCGGAACGAGAAGGTGTCGGTCGAGGCGCTGGAGCGCCGGCAGCTGATGAGTATCAGCCTGAACAGTGGCGTCGTGTCGGTGACCGGTTCATCGGCTTTCGACCATGTGATGGTGTCGCTGGTGCCTCATAACAGTAAGCAAGTCCGGGTGAACCTTAATGGCTTCGCCCAGGCCTTCGGGATCAGCGACATCAAGGGCATCAAGATCAACACCGGCAGTGGAATCGACCATATTGTGGTGGATGAGACGTTTGGCCGCGTCACCGTACCCATGACGATCAATGGCGGCGGTGGCGCCGACTACATCGTCAGCGGCACCGGGAATGATTCCATCAACGGCGGCGGTGGCAAAGACCGCATCAACAGCGGTGCAGGCGACGACCTCGTCTCCGGCGGCGCTTCGCGTGACCTCATCGCCGGCGGCGCGGGGAACGACACCATCTCCGGCGGGACTGGCGATGATGCGATCAATGCTGGTGACGGTAACGACATTGCGTCTGGCGGGACCGGCGATGATGTCATTACGGGCGATGCCGGCCTGGATTGGATCACCGGCGGCTCGGACAGCGACGATCTCTCGGGCGGCCTTGGAGCTGACACGATCCTTGGCGGCCGCGGGGACGACGAACTCGATGGCGGCGCCAGCGCCGACAGCCTGACCGGCGGCACGGGCGCCGATGCCTTCGCGGGCGACAGCGTCTCCACGGACACGATCGTCGACAAGACCAGCGGATCGGATCGCGTGTACACGCCGTTCTCGCTGGAGCAGATCCCGCAGCACTATCGCGACTTGTTCAACGCCACGTTCCACAATTCTGTGCCGCTGGGCGTGCAGGTGAACGACGATCAGACCTTCACGATGCTCTACCAGTACAACGGCGACGGGAGCACTTATCACGCCTACTTCACCTACACCGGCAACGACCCATTCGCCAACCTGGATGGCGTGGAGCTGGTGAAGTACGAGCTGCCGGTTGCAAACATCCCGCCGGAAATGCTGCTGCACATGCAGAAGGCGTGGGGCAACGCGAACATCAAAGAGGTCTACGCCGACCACGATGAACAAGGGAAGTTCGCGATGTTCCGGATCAAGCAGGGCGACCAGGAATCGCAGTGGGTCTACCTTTCCTGGATGGGCAACGACTAACGCTTGAGCGAGAGGCCGCGGGAGATCGGGAGGTTTCCGCGGCCTCATCTCATTTACGAAAACTTTCTTTCGGCGAGGCGCGATCGGTCACGGTCGCGCCTCTTTTCTTTTCGCGTTGCTAGAAGAATTCCGCGACTCGTTTGAAGACACCGACGTTGAGATCATCATCGTCGGGGAGGAGGTGGGGCAGATGATCATCGCCGTCCGGCTCGCGGTGCAGCGCAGGCACGAGCGGCGGCGGGGCGTTGCTCAGATTAAAGCGCGGTATCCTGATTGCCTCACGACGGTGCCGACACGGTGGTTGGATCACGAACGGATGGCGGCAGTGCCGGCAGTAGATCGCCAGGCCCGAGAGGTCGGGCCAATAGGCGATGTGCGCGCAGCAAGCCGGGCAGATGATGGTCTCCGGCATGAAGGACCCCTTTTAGCTAATGCTCAAATCATCATCGGCCGCCCCCAATGCGCAGGCAAGAGGAAAACAAGCGTGGCTGGGTTTTTAAACTGCGTTAGTCCGCTAAACGATTTGCGGCAAAGCGGGGTCGTTTGAGATTTCCGTGGCGCGCACATCCGCCGTCTGCTGCTGGCGGAACTGCTTGATCTTCTGGCGGAGGTTAGGCCGCGACAGCGCGAGGATCTGCACGGCAAGCAGCGCCGCATTAACCGCGCCCGCTCGTCCTATGGCGAGAGTGCCGACGGGAACCCCGCCGGGCATTTGCACAATGGAGAGCAGCGAGTCCAGGCCTTTGAGTGCGTGGGATTCGACCGGAACGCCGAGTACAGGAAGCGTGGTGTGGGCGGCAGTCATGCCGGGAAGGTGCGCGGCGCCGCCCGCGCCGGCGATGACGACTTCGATGCCGCGGCCTTCGGCGGTGGTGGAAAACTCGCTGAGCCACATCGGGGTGCGGTGGGCGGAGACGATCAAGGTCTCGTGCGCGACCTCAAACTGTTTGAGCGTTTCAGAAGTGTGGCGCATGGTGTCCCAATCCGACTTGGAGCCCATGATGACGGATACGAGGGGGATCGGAGAGTTCGGAGAGTTCATCGTGTAAATCACAACCGAGACGGGACGGGATGGTCAAAATCCTGGCTTGCGAGGGAATCGTTCTGCTCCTCGGGTGTCAACAAGAGGACCATGGTAATGTCGGAACGAACTTCACCGGGGAGGGAATTCAAAATTTCCCACACTGCATCCTCGCGCTGGTGCAGAGATCGCGCCGCAAAATCAGGATCGATGATCCTGATGCGAATTGAAACGTTGTTCTGCCGCTTGATCTCAATCTGAGATCGAGGATGCGCGTTCTGGTATGCGGCAAGAGCTTGACGAATCTGATCAACCGCTTGATCGGGCTGAGTCGAAGCTGAAGACATTTCACATCCTTCCGTCAGCCCATGACATCAATTGCTGAGCTGACTCAATGAAAGCAGTGACCTCTTGATGCTTCACCGTTCCAGTCTGATACCGCAGATCAGAGGTCCACGTATTGACACGGGCAAAATGAGGCGCTAACTCTGGAGGTATTGTAGCACGACAACGGTCGCGGTATTGCTGCTTGAGCCACTCAAAATCGTGGGCTATGCGGCCGCGGAAGGACGAAAGCACTTCGTCTCGCGTGGCGGGGGTGACACTACTGAGGAGCAGTGCCTTCAGCATGCACTCGACGCCGTAGCCGGCGAGGTAGATAGCGCCGGTATGGCGAAGAAGTCGCAGAAGGTATTCGGCGTCTCGAAAGCGCTCTTTGGCGGCGCGGTAGAAGCGTCGGGCGTTCTGGTCGCGCGGTAGAGGCACGGGAACGTTTTATCGTAAAAGGGAACAAAGTTCGAAGAATCGAGCCGGTGACACTTCCCGCGGTGGAGCCGCTGGGCTCCCGGACTTGAGCGGGAGGTGGAGGGGTTGGCGTGGATCTAGGGGGAAGGAAAGGCGGGGTCGGTGAATTTTCCGTTCTCGTGGAGTTTTTGTCCGTCCACTTCGATGTAGCCGCCTTTGCGGAGGTCGACGACCATGTCCCAGTGCAGGCCGGACTGATTGCTGTTACCGGTTTCGGGGTAGCCGGCGCCCAGGGCGAAGTGGACGGTGCCGCCGATCTTTTCGTCGAAGAGGGTGTTCCTGGTGTAGCGGGTGATGGAGTAGTTGGTGCCGATGGCGCACTCGCCGAGCATTCGGCTGCCGGCGTCCATGTCGAGCATGGAGATCAGGAAGTCTTGGCCTTTGCTGGCGGCGGCGTCGACGACTTTGCCGTCCTTGAAAGTGAGACGAACGTCGTTGACTTCGCGCCCGTGATGAACGGCGGGGAAGCTGAAGAAGATCGTGCCGTTGACGCTATCGAGCACGGGACCCGTGAAGACCTCGCCGTCGGGGAAATTCTCGTGGCCATCGCAATTGATCCAAGTGCGATCCGCGACGGACATGCGAATGTCGGTGCCATTGGCGCCGACGACGCGGTAATCGCGCTTGCCATTGAGGAAGTCGACGAGTTTCTGCTGGCGCTGGCTGATCTGTTTCCACGCGGCGACGGGGTCTGGCAGATGGAGCAGTCCCGCGCGGAAGACGAAGTCTTCGTAGTCTGAGAGCGACATCTCGGCGTCCTGCGCGCTGGCTTGGGTGGGGTACTGGGTGCCGGACCATTTAAGTTTGCCCTCGGCGGCGCGCTGGAGGAAGCGTTCGCTGATGGGTTTGCGAGCCGAGGCGGCGATGCCCATTCTTTTGGGGTCGACATTGGTCAGGGCCTTGGTGTTCTCCTCGCCCCAGATTCCGATGGTGCAGTCGATGTGCTCGACTTCATAGGCCGTGACGGGGTTAACGTAGCGTAACTGCTCGTCAGAGGCCGACTTGTAGAAGATCTCATTGATCTCCTCGGGGACGAGGCGGACCAGCGGGTGGCCGCCCGCCTGCACCACCTTGCGGTAGAGTTCCACGATGAGCGGCGTCGTGCTCTGTGGCCCATTGAGGCGAACCAGCTGGCCCGGTTTAACGCCGGTGCTGTAGCTGACAAGGACATCGGCGAGCTTCTCGAGTCGGGGATCGCGCATAGGCTGCCGATTGTACGGACGAAACATTAAAGCATCCTGATCAATATGTTAACAACCTAAAACGGGCATGACGTTTGCGGCACAAGGGGCAACTGGAGGTTACACATGTTTAAGCTGATCAAGCTGTGCATCTACGCGTTCCTCGGCTACGCCATCTATGAGTTGTATCAGGGCATGATGGCAGAGCAGTCATCCGGCGGCGGTGGCAACCGCATGGGTGGTGGTCAACGAAGCGGCGGCAGCGGCGCCGGCCGCGCGTTCACGGGCGGCGGTGGCGGGATGATGGAAACGACACAGGAAGCATCCGGCATGTCCGGGTCGCACCATGTCGGTCGCGGCGTGGTTTCGTAAGCGACAACTCAGACGAGTTGGTTGAGGTGGGCGTTTCTCAGCGGACTTGGTGCCGCTGGTGAAGCGCCCATCTTTTTATGTAGCCCGGGTTTGAAGCCCGTGCTTGTGAGCCTGCGCAGCACAGGTTGGAAACCCGTGCCACGGGCTGTACCACGCGAATCTATTTGATATTCCTCCGCCGCTTGCTTATTTGTCGCTGTAGACCACGGAAAGGTGTTCATGGCCGCAGCCCCATCTTGTGCGATTGTGATTTTTGGCGCGTCTGGTGACTTGGCGAAGCGCAAGCTGATACCGGCGCTGTATGACCTGGCGAAAGAAAAGCTGCTCGATGGCAAGAGCTACATCGTGGGGTATTCCCGGTCCGCGATGAGCGACGAGGAATTTCGCAAGCACGCGAGAGAGTCGGTGGAGAAGTTCGCGCGGATCAAGCCGTTCGATGAGGGGGTGTGGAAGGAACTCGAGCCTCGGCTGTTCTATGCGCAGGGGGAGTATTCCGAGGCGGGTGATTACGCGAAGCTGGAAGGTCGGCTGAAGGAGCTGGATCAGAAGCAGGGGAGCGGCGGCAGCCGGCTGTTCTACATGGCGACGCCGCCGGAAACGTTTGACGACATCATCACGAACCTGGCGACGCTGCCGAAGCAGAACGCAACGGAGCGGTGGTCGCGACTGATCATCGAGAAACCGTTCGGCCATGATCTGAAGAGCGCCCGGCATCTGAACGAGGTGCTGCACAAGACCTTCGACGAGAAGCAGATCTTCCGCATCGACCATTACCTCGGCAAAGAGACGGTGCAGAACCTGATGGTGATGCGCTTTGCTAACGCGATCTTCGAGCCGATCTGGAATTACAAGTACATCGACCACGTGCAGATCACGGTCTCCGAGACGCTCGGCGTTGGCTCGCGCGGCGGGTACTACAACCAGAGCGGCGCGCTGCGCGACATGGTGCAGAACCACCTGTTCCAGCTCATGTCGCTGGTGGCAATGGAGCCGCCGGCGGGGCTGGATGAGGTGAGCATTCGCGATGAGAAGGTGAAGGTGTACAAGTCGGTACGTCCCCTGCGGCCGGATCTGGTTGACGACCTGGTCGTGCGCGGACAGTACACGGGCGGGGATTTCGACGGCCAGAAGACAGAAGGGTATCGGAAGGAGAAGGGGGTGCCGGCGGATTCCAGGACAGAGACGTTCGTCGCGCTCAAGCTCTTCATCGACAACTGGCGGTGGAGCGGGACGCCCTTTTATCTGCGCACCGGTAAGTTTTTGCCGGAAAAGTTGAGCGAGGTGGTGGTGCGCTTTCGCTCGCCGCCGCTGACGCTGTTCCAGAAGCAGTGCGTGTCGCCGGTGTATCCGAATGACCTGATCATCAGGGTGCAGCCGGAGGAGGGGATCAGCTTCCGTATCAACGGCAAGGTGCCGGGCGGACAGATGATCATCAAGCCGGTGGCGCTGGATTTCCTGTACAAGACAACATTCAACGTGGAGCCGCCAGAGGCTTACGAGCGGCTGATTCACGATGCGATCGTGGGGGATCAGACGCTGTTCATCCGCGGCGACGAGGCGGAGGCGGCGTGGGCGGTGATCGATCCCATCGAGCAGGCGTTTCAGAACGCGCTGTCCGCGCCACAGGATTACAAACCCGGAACTTGGGGGCCGAAGCGGGCGATGGAACTGATTGAGATGGACGGCCGACGCTGGCTGCACTCGCAGAACGGCGAGGCCGAGCCGATCATCGCGTGCTCGCTATGAAAAAGCGGAGGCGGGAAGTGGTACTGGCAACTGTCGTGGGACGCGCAGTGGCATCCGTTTCAGTTTGATCCGACGAGGCGCCACCGCCGCCTTTTTCTGAACCGTGAGACGAATTATCTGGGCAAATCACGGAAGAAGGATGTTGTGGGGTCGCGCGGGCTCCAGAAGCGCGGTCGGGCTCGGAATCTTTTGTCGAAGACATTCAGCCAGAAGCGGTTTCGGATGATGACCCACCCGGCGAAAGCGCCGCCGAGGTGAGCGGCTTCGCCACCGGCGTTAGGACCTTTGAACAAAATCGTCGCGACGGAGGCGGCGATGAAGATCAGCGCCAGCGTCTGCACGCGCACGGGGCGCCTTGGGAATGCCAGCGGCAGGACCATGCGCGGCGCGATGTGCACGACCGCGAGCAGCACGCCGAAGATGCCCGCCGATGCGCCGATCATCGCACCGGGCTTAATGAACCCCATGCGCCACATCGCCAGGTAAAACAACGCGCCGCAGATGCCACAGATGAGATAGAAGCCGAGGTAGCGCTTGGGACCCAGCCGCGCTTCGACGAAGTTGCCGAAGTAGTAGAGCGCCGCCATGTTCAGCAGCAGGTGCAGCGGCGAGAAGTGCAGGAACTGGAAGGTGATAAAGCGCCAGATCTGGAGCGAGTAGATCGCTTTTTCAGGCGAGAAATCGCCCCATTCCGTCACCACGCCCCGGCTGGTGAACTGCATGATGTAGAGGATGACGTTGAGCGTCACGAGCCAGTAGGTGACTGGCCAGAGCTTCAGCCGCTGCGGCTCGAACCCGCCGGAATCGTCGGAGGACAACTGACGCTGCGGGAGAGCCATTGTGCGGTATTGTAGGAGAGCGGGTGGGGGGGACAACGGAGGGAATTCGATGACCTCCAAGCGGCCCCGTAAGTCTGAAAGAGCAGCGGAGCCTGATCAACCTTTTCCGGCCAGGCGCGCGATCGCCTCAATGAGGTCCTGCGCCTGGACGGGTTTCGTCACGTGTACCTGGTAGCCGGCGGCGAGAGCCCGCTCGCGATCTTCTGGGCGCGCATACGCCGTGACGGCGACGGCGGGAATGGGCGCGTCGTTGCTCTTCTGGCGAATCTTTCGCAAAAGCGTGTAGCCGTCTTCGTCAGGCATGCTGATGTCGCTCACGAGCACGTGCGGCGGCTGATTTTCGTACAGTTGCATCGCCTGCTTCGCGCTTTCCGCCACGTCGACGCGCGCTCCCGCTGCGGTGAGGAACCTTCCGATGAGCTCGCGCGAGTCGGCTTCGTCCTCCACCAGCAACACGCGGAGACCGGCGAGCATGCCGCTCGCTTCGCCGTTGCCGTGCGCGGCAGCTGTATTGTGGAGTGCGTGGCGCGATAGCGGGAGCGTAACGGTGAAGGTCGAGCCCTGATCCTCGCCAGCGCTGTGGGCTTCCACGGTTCCCCCGTGAAGCTGCACGAGGTGGCGGACAATGCCCAGTCCGAGGCCAAGTCCGCCGTACTTTCGCGTGCTGGAGGAGTCGGCCTGGCGGAAGCGCTCGAACACGTACGGAAGGAAATCACGACTGATTCCCCGGCCAGTGTCGCGAACCGTAATCCGCGCCTGCTCATCCGTCGCGTGCAGGCGCACGTCCACGTGTCCGCCGCGCGGCGTAAACTTCACTGCGTTGCTCAGCAGGTTCCAAACCACCTGCTCCAGCCGGTTCGAATCGCCCGCGACCACGCAGCGATCCGCCGGCACGTCGACCGACAGCGTCACGCCCTTCACGTCCGCAGTCGGCCGAACAGTTTGAACCGCCGACTCGACCACCACTCCCAGATCCACCGGCTGAAGCTCCACGCGAAGCTTGCCGGCGACGATGCGCGATACGTCCAGCAGATCGTCCACGAGCTGCGCCTGCGCCCGCGCGTTTTTCTCAATCACCTGCAAGCCATGCTCGACTTCCTCGGGATCCGACCGGCTGGCGCGAAGAAGCTGCGTCCAGCCAAGAATCGCGTTGAGCGGCGTGCGAAGCTCGTGTGAAACCGTCGCCAGGAATTCATCCTTCAAGCGGTTGGCCGTCTCCGCCTGCTCCTGCGCGAGCTCGGCGGCTTCCTTCGCGGCGAGCAGTTGCTTCTCTGCCTCTTTTTGCTGGGTTAAATCAATCACCATCGCGACAATTCCGTGAGCCGTCTCCTCAAGGCGTGCCGCTCCGGTGAGGACGTAAACTCTTCCGCCGCTGGGGCGAATCAGTTCCAACTCGTACGGCGCCGACACCCCCGCCTGCCCAAGCTGCATTGCGGATCGATCGACCAGCTCGCGATACTCCGGCGGGATCAGCGAGGTCCATTTCAACCCACTTCCAAGGATCTGCTGGCGCGTGGAGCCGATGATGCGAAAGTATTCGTCGTTGCCGTCTACGATTCGGCCGTCAAGCGTTGCGAACACCACGCCGACAATGTTGGCGTCGGACAGCCTGCGAAATTTCGATTCGCTCTGCCGCAGCGCGAGCTTCGATTGGCGCAGGCGCGCCAGCAAGCGCTCCGCCCGCACGCGCGCCACCTCTTGTGCGCGGGTTACGACGAACAGCGCGAAGCTGAGAAGCCCACCCCCGGCAGCGGTTGCGGGAATGGCGATCTTTGTCTCCAGCGGTCGAAACTCCGGCCGCGTGCGAAACTGAAGCGTCCATTCACGCCCGGCAACGCGAAGGGGCGTTGTCCGCGCCAGGTACGGCGCCTCGTTGGGCTGCGGCGACGTCTGGTGCAGAAGCGCCGCCGGATCGACAGCCAACCCATCGTAAATCTCAAAGTCCAGCCAAGGCTCGATCTGCGACGCGAAGATCCCCTTGAGCAGATCTTCCATGCGAAACGGCGCATACACCAGCGCGATGATCTTCTCCCGCCGCTGCTCGACCGTTTCCGGCAAAGCGCCGCCCTTGTAGACCGGGAGGTAGATCAAGAACCCGGCCTGCTTCTGGGCGTCGATCTCCTGAATCAGTTGCACCTTCCCCGACGCGCTGGGAAGACCGGTATCCCGCGCACGCTGCATTGCCTCGCGCCGCACGGGCTCGGAATACATGTCGTAACCAATCGCCGCCTTGTTCCGTTCATCCTCCGGCTCGAGAAAGACAACCGCGTAATGCTGATCGAGGTTGTGAATCGGGTGCACCTGGAAGCCGGTCTCGCCCATGGAGCGCATGAACCCTTCGAAGCCCTCCAGGCCTTTCGGGTCGTAGCGAAAGCTGTAGCCAATGCCCTGGATGCCGGGATAGCGGTTGCGCAGATCAAGCTGCGCGCAGAAGCGCTGAAACTCGTCTTTGAAAACGGGATAGTGCGCGCTGAACAGGCCGTCGGTGGCGCGCAGCATCGCGACGTAGGTGTCGATGCGCCCGGCGATGCGTTCCTGCGCGTTGCGAACTGCGTTCGTAAAGCGAAGCTGCTCGCGCATACCGAGCGTCTTGGCAACATAGAGCGTGGCGAAGGTCGTCACCAGCAGCGACGCCGCCAGCACCCCCCACGGCGTCCACGAGCGCCGACTCCGCGCCGGCGCCCTGTCTCTCGCAGCTCTTGCTCCTCTCATGTCGCACCTAACCGTATGGCGGTTAAGATTTTACTACAACAACCAATGCCGCTTCCATTCGCATCTTCCCAGGCTTGACGCTGCCTGCGCCGTGCACAAGAATGTCCCGCTCTGTTGCAAGAGGATTATGCCGCGCACCATCACGCATCCCGCCGTCGAACCGCTCAAGGCCGCGTTCCCGAACGTCAAGTTTCAGGGCACCGAGTTCCGCGACATGACGACCATCGTTGTCCCGCGCGAGAACATCCTGGAGGTGGCGCGTTTCCTCCGCGATGACCCGCGCCTGCAATTCGATCTGCTCAGCGATCTCAATGGCGTGGATTACCTGAACTACCCGGGCGCGAAGCACCGCTTCGCCGTCAACTACATCCTCACGAGCATCCCCAACAACCTTCGGCTCATCCTCAAGGTCTTCCTGGATCCCACGCAAGACACCGGCCCGCGCTCCTCCGCAAGCGTTCATCGCGATGAAGACGTCTTAGAGAAGGGCGACCCGGGGCTCAAAGTCGCTTCCGTCACCCCCGTCTGGCCCGGCGCCAACTGGATGGAGCGCGAAGTCTACGACATGCTCGGCATCATCTTCAGCGGCCACCCCGACCTCCGCCGAATCCTCACCTGGAACGGCTTCGGCTCCTACCCGCTCCGCAAGGACTACCCCCTGCGCGGCGTCGGTGAACGGGAAGATTATAAGATCGTCACGCGCGAAGGGGCCTAGAGAGAGACCCGAACCTCCAATGAGAGCCCGGCAGCTCCGCCGCGGGACACAGCTCCTCTCGAATCCCATATAATTACGGATCGATGCTCGAGTCCCTCTCCCACCGCCGCTACCTTTTTCCCTTTCGAGCTTCCCGGCTTCCCCAGCAGTTCACCGACGTGCTGGTCATCGGCGGCGGCGTCGCTGGGCTGCGCGCGGCAATCGCGGCTTCCGAATCCGCTAGCGTCGTGCTGCTCACCAAAGACACGATCGATCAATCCAACACCTGGTACGCGCAGGGCGGAATCGCAGCCGTGCTTCAGCCGCATGACAGCTACGAATCGCACATCAACGACACCAAGATCGGCGGAGCAGGGCTCTGCGACGACCGCGCCGTGCGCATCACCGTGGAAGAGGGACCCAAGCGCGTCCTGGAACTATTGAGCTGGGGCATCAATTTCGACAAAAAAAAGGGAAACCCCTACGACCTCGCCTTCACGCGCGAAGGCGGCCACTCCTTCGCTCGCATCCTCCATGCCTACGGCGACGCGACCGGTCGCGAATTGGCGCAGACGCTGATCAACACCGTGCGGTCACACGAGAACATTCGAATCTCCGAGATGACGTTCGTGGTTGATCTGGTCACGGATGATGGGAAGTGCCTGGGGGCGCTGGCGCTGGTGAATGGGGCGCTGAATGTCATCTGGGCGAAGCGGACGATTTTGGCAAGTGGCGGCGCGGGTCAACTTTATCGCGAGTCATCTAACCCGAAGATCGCCACCGCCGATGGACACGCGATGGCGTATCGAGCTGGCGCCGCGCTGAAGGACATGGAGATGGTCCAGTTCCACCCGACCACGCTCTACGTCGCCGGCTCCAGTCGCGCGCTGATCACCGAAGCCGTCCGCGGCGAGGGCGCTTACCTCGTCGACCGCAACAGCTATCGCTTCATGGGCGACTACCACAAGGATGCCGAGCTCGCGCCCCGCGATGTGGTCAGTCGCGCCATCGTCGAGCAGATCCGCAAGACGCATTTCACCCACGTCTATCTCGACGTGCGGCACCTGCCGACGGAGCAGTTCCGCTCGCGTTTTCCCCAGCTCGCTCGACTCGTCGACGAGTTCGATATCGACGTCTCCAAAGATCTGATCCCCATCCACCCAGCCGCGCATTACATGATCGGCGGCGTGCACGTCGACGAGCATGGCCAGAGCACCGTGCCCGGCCTGTACGCGGTGGGGGAGGCAAGCTGCACCGGTCTTCACGGCGCTAACCGCCTTGGTTCAAACTCGCTGCTGGAAGGTTTGGCCTTCGGCGCTCGCGCCGGGACCCACGCGGCCCTGGCGGCGCGGAATCAGGAGATGAAGTTCCCCACCACGCTGGAGGCCAAGGTCGCCCGCTCGGTGAAAACGGAGCTCGACATCGCCGATGTGCGCAACAGCCTGCGCTCAGTCATGTGGCGAAACGTCGGCATCGAGCGCGAAGCCGACCGTCTGGCTGAAACACGTGAGATCATCGGCTTCTGGAGCCGGTACGTGATGGACAAGGTGTTCGATCCGACCACGCAAAGCGCCGGTGCACTCGCAGGCTGGGAGCTTCAAAACATGCTCACCGCCTGCGCCCTCATCGCCAGCGCGGCCCAGGCCAGAGAAGAATCGCGCGGCGCGCACTTCCGCATCGATCATCCCACTCGTGACGATGCCAACTGGCGCTTCCATCTCCTCTGGCAGAGGAACCGCGAAACGCCCGCGCGCGAACCAGTGCAAGGCTGATTCGAAGTTCCCCCCTCTCCCGTACCGGAAAAGGGCAGGGTGAGGGCCTGGCATGCCACCCATAAAAAAAGGGACGGACCAAAGTCCGTCCCACAGCACGCAGAGGGAAAAACATGCTATTGAGAGTTGCCAGGGCTTGAAGGGGCGGTCGTGGGCGCGGCGCCCGTCATGAGCGTTCGCAGTTGCTCCAGAGCCTTATCCGATTGCCCCGACGCCTTGTACAGGTCCGCAAGCTGGATGCGAATCGCTCGCTGCACCGAAGCATCCTTCACATCCGGAAGCAGCTTCGTGAAGTACTCGATCGCCGAATCCGGCCCCTTGGCTTTGAGGATATCGCCCGCGGTGATGACGGCAG
The DNA here is from genome assembly GCA_036387255.1 of Tepidisphaeraceae bacterium. Classification (GTDB taxonomy): domain Bacteria; phylum Planctomycetota; class Phycisphaerae; order Tepidisphaerales; family Tepidisphaeraceae; genus DASVUC01. Next base: position 26,309 of record DASVUC010000133.1, read on the forward strand.
CGACGCCCGAGTTCGTGGGGTTGTTCGCCATCTGGGCATACTGCTCGACAAGGTCCAGGTAGCCGCGGAGCATCTCCACGTGCCGGATGCGATCCGAGACCGGCGGCGGCGGCGGAGGCGGGGGACCGCCAGGACCACCGGGACCCATGCCCGGGCCACCGGGCCCGCGACCCATGCCCATGCCCATGCCCGGACCGTTGCCGCGGCGCATCGGGGGACCATCGCGGTGGTCACCACCACCCGGTCCGTCACGCCGATCCCCGGCCGGCGCACCCCCCGGCTCACCACCACCGGGAACAGGTTCTTCCTGCGCGAACGCGTACGAGATGACCATCAGCGCCAGCAGCGCAACCATTAGCCGTTTCATGTCGACTCCTGAGAGTTTGAAGAGGTGTCCGATGAGGTGGACGTATTGATGTCACTCCAACTCGGGACCAGCTCGACGGCCGGCACAGAGAAGGTGCCCGATGAGGAGGGGGAAAGCTCAAAGTTTGAAGGCATCAGTGAATCAGGCGCTGCGCCGTTTGCCGTGTCAGTGGGCGTCGCCGTGCTGATGCTCGAGACTGAAGTTTCTTCGCCGACCACATCCTGCGGCTGCTGATTCTGAGTCTGCTGCTGAACGTGGTTCTGCGTCGGCTTTTGAACCTGGCTGGGCCTCTGCACCTGCTGCGGCGTTTGATACGCCACCGTGGCGCCCGTCTTCTGCTCCGCGCTGCGATGCGCGATGCCGACATACACGATGACGGCTGCCGCCAGCGCAGTCAGTGGTCCCGCAAATGCAATCACCCGCCCGATCCGCATCCGGGGTTGCAGCAGCTCCGCCGCAAGATCTCCCGGATACGTCTCGCTCAGGTACTCATCCTTCGCGTCTTGAAGTTGTTTGCGTAGATCGCTCACAATAGTTAGTGAAGGTTAGACCAAGTGGGTTTAGTGGTGGCTCTGACTTTTACTCTAACTGATTGTACGTAAAAAACTTATAGCAAATGCTGCGTCCGCTTAGTTCGGTGGCCCGGCCATCTTCTCCTTCAAGATCCGCAGGGCCTGGTGAAGCGTCGCCTTCACGGTGCCCGACGCGCACTTCATCATCTTCGCCGTTTCGTCGGTGGAGAGATCTTCGAAGAAGCGCAGGAGCACGACCTCGCGCTGCCGGTCCGATAACTGCCCGAGCAACGTCCGCACGCGCTCGCGCTGTTCGCTCAGTCCCAGGCTCTCCGGTGCATCATCATGCGGGTCAACGACGTGGGGAAGATCATCCGGGTCGCTTGTCAGTTGCCGCTTGCGCTTCAGCTCCCGCGTCACGTTCAGCGCGATGCCGAGCGACCACGTTTTGAGCTCACTCTGTCCGCGGAACGTCGAGATCTGCTTGAGGAACCGCAGCGCGGTCTCCTGCGTCGCATCCGCCGCCAGTTCGCGATCGCGGAGCAGCCCGAGAGAGAATCGGAACCAGACGTCCTGGAGTGAAGATAAAAGAACCCCGCAAGCCTTGCGGTCGCCACGTCGAGCAGCGTCGAGGATTACGGGGTCCACTGGGACGATGAGTTTAATGGAAAGGGTGTCACATCACGATTGCCGCCGGCGACGCAGTCCAAGGAGCATCGGGAGCATCACGGCGCCCAGCACCGGCTCAGGCACCGTGTAGAGGGTGGCGGTGCCGGGGATGCTCAGGTTAGCGGCGTTCATTCCGAGGTTCGCGGTGTCAACCACGCCGTAGTAAGTGGGGCCGATGATGTAGGGATAGGCGGCGCTCCCATCAGGATTGACGGTGACGAAGTAAGCGAAGGTGCCTTTGGGATACTCCGGGGTGATGGTGAACCGGCCGTTGTATTGATCCAGCGTGCCGCTGCCGGAAACGTACTCGTAGTCTTCGACATATCCGCCGAGCGGATACGTGTCAGAGACATCGGGACCCCAGAGGTTGGAGGCAAGGTCGCTCGAGCTGCCAGCAAGCGAGTGGCGCTGGGTGATGTTGCGCTTCTGGTAGCTGGTCGTCTCGCGCACGATCCCGCCGGTGCCGTCGCCGTTGGCGTAGCCGTAGGGTCCGTAGATCGGGAAGCCATCAAACGCGAAGCCGATCAGCGGCGAGTGGTGCTGCCCGCTGTTGCCCGGGTCGAGTTGGTTGATGAGCTGAAGCGGCGCCTGGTGGTAGTGGTAGTTACCAGCGACGAGCTGCCCCTGCTGCGGCTGTTGCATCCCGGGAGCGGGGTGGCCGCGGCCGTTATCGAAGCTGGCAAGTTCGAAGACATTGGCATTCTGATGCCACGTGTTGAGGTTGTTGTAGCTGGCGGCGTCGCGGGCATTGAAGATCCCGACGCCGTTGACCATCACGCCGATGTTGCCCAAGCCGGTTGCGGTCTTGGTGCCGCTATTCACTTGTGGGACACGCGGGATGCGGGACGTACGATTCTGATTGGCGGGGTAGGCAGGATTGCCAGCGAACGGTCCAACGTTGTGTGAAGGCACACCCGAACTGTGCATGTAAGCAAAGGTGCTATCGTAGGCAACCTTATCGACATCCGCGGTGATCGATGAGACGTAGCTGTTGATCTGGGCGTTGGTGCTGTTGCCCTTGGCGCCGGTGGTGTTCTGCTTCCAGCTGGTAATAGCCGGATCCGTGATGGTCACAGCGGCCGTTACCGGACCCGTAATAGATGACGCGGTGGTCATCAGGCTCAAGTTCCTGCTGGCGACGGCGGGCGTTGCTTGAGGGGCAGTGGACCACACATCAGCGGTTGTGACCGCAGGCGTGGGCTCAAGTTGGTTCAGTGAAAGGTGATAGTCGCAAGCCAGAGCGACCGACGATTGGGCCAAGACGAGCGCGCAGAGTGTCCGCTTTTTCATTGCTACTCTCCCAGTTGAGTAAGCTTCTGGATAGGCTACGAAAGGTGCTACCAAACACCGATCACAGGGGTAAGTGCAGCGGCTTCGGCCACGGTTTATTGGAGACGTAAAATATCTGGATTTGCGGCTCCGCCCGCTCCCTGCGCAAACCTTCCCCGCCCGGCGACGTTGTATTACTGTAGCCTGCTCAGTATCTTACCGCTCTTCTTACCCGAGCTAGCTGAGAGACGAATTGAAGGGAAGTGCAGGCTCTTCCTGCCTTTACAGCAGCTCTTCTACACAGATGAGCCCTCACGGAACGTGGGGGTTACGCAGGAAATACAGTGTCCCGCGCCGTCGCGACAGCACGGACGGCGCCGCTGACGAAGGAATACAATGAATCAGGTGCGTAACGATATCCGCAACGTCGCAATCATCGCCCACGTCGACCATGGCAAAACGACGCTGGTCGACGCCCTCCTGCGCCAGAGCGGCAACTTCCGTCAGTCGCAGGTGGCTCAGGACACGATCCTCGATTCCAACCCGCTGGAGCGCGAGCGCGGAATCACCATCCTGGCGAAGAACGTAGCGATCACGCACGTCGATCCGATTACGCAGGAAACCGTCAAGATCAACCTGATCGACACCCCGGGCCACGCGGATTTTGGCGGGGAAGTGGAGCGCGTGCTGTCGATGGCGGACGGTGTGTTTCTGCTCGTGGACGCTGCCGAGGGTCCGATGCCGCAGACGCGGTTCGTGCTCAAGAAGGCGTTTCAGCATGAGCTTCGCCCGATCGTGGTGATCAACAAGATCGATAGACCCGATGCGCGGGCGGATGAAGTCCTGAACATGGTGTTCGACCTGTTCGTCGAACTGGGGGCAGACGACGAAACGCTGGATTTCCCGGTGCTCTATGCCTCGGGACGCGCGGGCACGGCATCGTGGAAGCTGGAGGAGCCGGGCAAGGACATCATGCCGGTCTTCGAAGCGCTCATGAAGCACATTCCCGCGCCGCATGGTGACAAGGACAAGCCGCTTCAGATCCGCATCAGCTCCATCCAATACAACGATTATGTCGGTCGGATCGGCGTCGGCCGCATCTACAACGGCGTCGTCAAGAACGGACAGCAGGTCGTGATCGTCAAGCGTGATGGCACGCAGGTGAAGAGCAAGCTCCAGCAGTTGCAGGTCTTCGACGGCTTCGGCCGCAAGAATGCCGACGATGCGGCGGCAGGCGACATCGTGGCTTTGATCGGGCTCGAAAGTGTCGACATCTCCGACAGTATCTGCGACGCGCTCAACCCCCAGCCGCTGGAGCCGGAAGAGATTGAGCCGCCGACGCTGACGATGATGTTCAGCGTGAACACCAGCCCGTTCGTCGGCAAGGAAGGGAAGTACGTCACCAGCCGGAACCTCCGGGAGCGGCTGATGAAAGAGCTGGAAAGCAACGTGGCGCTGAAGGTTGAGGAGAGCGAGGATAAGGGCGCCTTCAAAGTGTCCGGTCGTGGCCTGCTCCACCTGGGGATCCTCATCGAGAACATGCGGCGCGAGGGGTATGAGCTTTCCATCAGCAAGCCGCACGTGATCATGAAGAAGGACAAGGAATCGGGGCAGATCCTCGAGCCGATTGAGTACCTCGTCGTAGACGTTCCCGAGAAGAACATGGGCGGCGTGATGGAACTGGTGGGCAACCGCAAGGGCGAGCTGGTTCGAATGGACAACCGCGCCGGGCAGGTGCACCTCGAGTTCACCATCCCTGCGCGCGGCCTCATCGGCCTGCGCACCCGCATGCTCACCGCCACGCAGGGTGAAGCGATCATGCACCACAACTTCCACGAGTATGCGCCGCAGCGCGGCAACGTGCCGGGACGCGCCAACGGCGTCATGGTTTCAATGACCACCGGCACCGTCAACGCCTTTGCCTTGAACAACCTTCAGGAGCGCGGCGTGATGTTCGTGAGCCCGCAGGACCCGGTTTATGAAGGTCAGGTCGTCGCCGAGAATGCCCGCGACAATGACATGGTCGTCAATCCCACGACCGCCAAGCAGCTCACCAACATGCGCACGACCAGCAGCGATGAGAACATCATCCTCAAGCCGGCACGCAAAATGACCCTCGAGCAGGCGCTGGAGTACATCGAAGAAGATGAACTGGTGGAAGCCACCCCAACTTCAATTCGACTGCGAAAGCTCTTCCTCACCGAGAACGAGCGCAAGAAGCAGAGCAAGAAAGCCTCGCAGCTCGTCGAAGCTTAAACGAGACCTCTTCCGATCAAGCCCCGGGATTGCAATCCCGGGGCTTCGTCTTTCACCTGTCGCACCGATGAACGACCTTCTCTTCGCCTATGGAACCCTCATCCCCGGGTGCGAACCGGCGGCCATGCGCTCCGCATGCTCGGCCCTTGAGGTTCTTCAAGACGCGACGGTGACCGGAACCCTGTACGACTTGGGGCGTTTCCCCGGCGTCGTTCTGGGAGAGGGCCTGGTGCGGGGCACGCTTCTCCGCGTCCCATCAGACCTCTGGACGGTACTGGATCGCTACGAGGCGTGTCCCGGTCCGGATTGTGAAGACGGCTTGTTTTCCCGCGTCCGCACCCAGGCGACCTTGGCCGACCGAAGCCTCATCGACTGCTGGATTTACGTCTACAACCGCTCCCTCGCCTCAGCGGCTGTGGTCGCATCGGGAAGCTGGCGCGACCGCGCTAAGGTTGAAGTCACCACGCGCGCAGTGTCTCTTTCTGCCCAACCTCAAAACGCTTAGCATTTGCACCCATGAGCAAGCGACCTGTGATCGGCATCACCACCGACAGCAACGATGCCGAAGACCGTTACATGTCGACCATGACTTATTCTGCCGCCGTGGAGCGAGCAGGCGGCCTCCCGCTCTTGCTGCCGTACCGCGTCGATCACCACCACATCCCGCAGTACGTCGATCTGCTCGACGGCGTCCTCTTCTCCGGCGGGAACGACATGCACCCCTGCAAGTACAGCGACGAAGACTGGCACCCGCACTGCCAGCGCATGGACCCGTTCCGGCAGGAGTTTGAGTTCACGCTCATCCACGAAGTCGAGAAGCGCCGCATGCCCACGCTCGGCGTCTGCTTCGGCTCACAACTCATGAACGTCTACCGCGGCGGGACCCTCCATCAGTTCCTCCCCGACCATAAACGCGAAAACGCGCTCGAGCACCGGCGCATCGCCAACAGCGATCCCGAGCGGCATCCGATCGACCTGGACATCAACTCGCAACTCGGCCGAGCCATTGGCAAGCGCGAAGTCTCCGTCAACACCTACCACAAGCAAGCCGTTTGCAAGATCGGCAAGGGACTCAAAGTCATCGCCACCGCCCCCGACGGGGTAATCGAAGCCTTCGAAGATCCCACGCTCCCCCTCTTCGCCGCAGTTCAGTGGCACCCCGAGCGCCTGATCGAAGAAAAAGAACACCTCGCCCCCTTCCGACTCCTGGTGGAAAGAGCCGCGGAACTCCGAAAAGGGTAAATCAATGGCGCTTTTCTTCATTTAGTCGCCCGCGTGCGGGGCGCTGGTCCGCGCGCTCTACCCCCACCCCTCAAAACTCACCCCACTCCGCGATAAAAACTTGATCGCGTTGTCATGATAAAGCTTCTGTAGCGTCTCATCCGGCAGCGCTAAGCCCCGCAGCGTCGGCTGCTGATCTTCCGGCAGATCCGGATCGAAGATCGGCGTCTGACCAATGTACGCCGTCTCCCACAATTTCCGGTGCGCCCAGAATCGCGACGCCAGAAAATCAAAACCGCGATCGTCTCCCGACACCTGGTCCGAACCAAAGATGATCCGATCTGCGTTGCGAATGAAGAACTCCCGCGCCTCATCCCGCCGCGCCGAAACCTCCCGCACCATCCACCGCGTCGCCGAGCAATCCAGCATCAGGTTCGGATACGTGTCGAGCAGCCGCTGAAGCCGAGGCAGATTCTCCGGGTTCCCTCCCAGGTGCGCGCCCACCCAGGGCAGATCCGGATACCGCTGCATCGCTGATTCCCACATCAGGTAATGCTCATCGCGTGCCCCAAACAAGCCGCAGTCGGTGTACTTTGAGCAGTACCACGTGTCCGGATCCCCCACGTGCGTCATCACCGCCATCTTCCGATCCACGATCTCCCGAAACACCGGCTCAAAGATCGGCGAGTCCAGCCGCCCGCGCTTCTGCATCGTGCTCGGCGCCATGTGGAACTTCACCATCCGGCTGCCCATGTTGTAGAACATCTCCACGCGCCGCAGGAAATCATCGATCCAACCCGGCGCGGGATCACCCCATTGTGGCACCGCGATGAACTGCACCCGCCCCGGATAATTCCGCTGGAGCGGCATCGCCTCCTCCAGCGGCGTCATTGTAAGAAAGTAGTCGATGCCGAAATGATCCGCCGCCTCGAACCAGTCCTTGCCATGCCGTGCCGCCAGCAGATGACAATGAAAATCGATCACCGGCCCGCGCACCTTCGGGCGCGGCATCGGACGCCGGTAGTCAACACCCGTTCTGTTGTATTCCGGCGGTTTTGTCGAGGCAGTTGCATCCGAAGCGGCAGTAGGGGGCAAGGCTGCGGTCATGGCTGTTTCCGATAATAGTCGGCAAAGCGCAAGGGGTCACTGCGCCTGAGCGCGCCGACGCCGCAGCAACAGCGCGCTTGCCCCCACTGCAATTAAACCGCCCGGCTCCGGAAGCGCCGCCGGCGCCAGCGGATTCCCTTCCCCCAGCCCCAGGTTCGCATCGATCGCACCGTAATCGTCCGGCGTGATGTCCCCATCCAGGTTCCAATCCCCCGCAAACCAGTTCATCCCGCCGGATCCTTCCGCGGTGCCGACGTGCGCCCCCAGGTTCGAATCCACCGCGCCATAATCGTCCGGTGTTACCATCCCATTCAGATCCGCATCGCCCAGGTACGCGAATCGTCCCAGGATGGCGTGGCTTGAAACCGACACCCCTGAACCAAACGGCCACTCCGACGTTTGCAGCGCGTCATTATCAAACAGCGCAAGGATTGGGTGCCCCAGCAGCGTCTGCCCAACCGTCGACACGATCCCCGTCGCCGCCGAGTCCACTGAGTCCCGATAGCCTTCAAACCGCAGCGCGTTCAGCACACTGTAGTTCCCGCTCGTCACCACCAGGTCGTTATCCGTCAAATCCAGCACCGCGCCCGAAGTGATGCTCAGCGAATCCAGTCGTATCACACCTCCCGATGTCCCCGAATTCATCACCACTTTCCCCGCGCCCACGGTCAGTGCGCCGCTCCACGTCTGTTGTGTCGCGCTCATCACCAGCGTGCCGGCGCCGGTCTTGGTGATGTTCGTGTGCGAGCTCACCGCTGCATTGATGATCACCCAGGCATCCGCGCTGCTCACGTTGATCGTCGCTGCGCCTGGCAGGGAAATCGTCATTGTCCCGGTGCCGCTCCCCATCAGTTTCAGAGTCCGGCCATTGGCGCGGTTGTCCAGCACCGTCCCTCCCAAGCCCGCCAGCGCCATCACGCCGGTGGTTGAGTTGGAGTTCGACAGCGTCACACTGCGATTGCAGTCCGAATTCAGCCGAATCATCCCAGCGTTCAGCGTATTGCCCGCAACCGCCGAGAAGTTGATCCCCACGCTGCCGGCGCTGCCGGCCGCTCCAAACGCCGCACAAGCCCCAGCGGGCGGCAGCACATCGCCGGCCCAGTTGCCCGCAGTCGTCCACTCTGCGCCGCTGCCGCCTGCTCCACCATCCCAGCGCGACTCGCTGATGAGCGAAACGTAGCTTCCATACACCCCCGCAAACTGCTGGCTCGTCACCGTCTGGCTCACGCCATCTTCCGTATATTTCGCCAGCGTCTGCACCGGGAAAGAAGGCGGCGGCTTCGTCACCACGAACCGCGTCTCATCTCCGCCCGTACCGTGAATCGCGTCCACGCTCACCTGGAATGTCGCCAGCTTGAATTCCCATGCCGTAGCGTTCACCGCGCGTCCCGTGGTATCTCCCGCAAAGACGGTGACGGCGCTCTTGGCCAGCATGTACTTCGAATCCGTCAGCGTCGACGAGTTCGATCCCCAATCCCCCACGCCGTCATTGTTCAGCAGGTTGGCGCTGCCGTTGCGCCCCTGCGCGAATGGGTACTGGGTCGTTCCTGAAATCAGCGACCCGTCAAACAGATCGCCGCTTGCTTCGTTGCTCTGGATGTTCAGGTAAGCTTCCAGGAATCCATCGTCGGTGCGATTGGTGTTCGTCCCCGCCACTTGCGCCCACAGTTCCAGCGTGAACACCCCTATCCCCGTCGAAGTCACCGGCTGCTGCTTGCTTCCATCAGCAAATCGAAGATCAAACGTCATCGATCCCGCCGCACGCTGCGAAACGCAAACCCCCGCCGCACAAATTGCAGCCGAAACCAGCCGTGCCGTTCTCCTGGCCCTCCGTTCCCTCACAGCGGTCGGATGATAACGACGCGCCACCCATTCAGCACTCATTTTCTTGCCCGCATCCACTCCATGCCTGAAACAGGCCTCCCGCCGTGCACTGCTTCAACCCGAAAGCGAAGCCGACGCCCGATCCAGATAAACCGTGCAATTCCGATGGTTCTGAAGAATCGACGCGGGCGCCAGCGGCGAAACCTCACCCTGAAGACACCGCGCCACCGCTTCCGCCTTCCTTCGATCCGGCACAGAACAGATGATCGCAGCAGACTTCATGATCTGCTTCGGGCTCATCGAAATGGCCCTCCGGGGCACATCCTTCATCGTCTTGAACCACCCCTCACCCATCTGCTGCCGACGGCACGCTTCGTCCAGATCCACCACCAGGTACGGCTTTGACGTCCGAAAGTCGGCAGGGGGGTCATTGAATGCAATGTGACCGTTCTCGCCAATCCCGATGAACGCCACATCAATCGGATGCTTCGCAATCATCTTCCCCAGCCGCTGACATTCCGCTTGGGGATTCCTCTCCGCATCCACAAAATGAAACGCCTTCATCGGCAGCGGCAGCCTGCTCACAAACCGCTCCCATAAATATTTTCGAAACGAAGCCGCGTGCGTGATCGGCAGCCCCACGTACTCATCTAGATGAAACCCCGTCACCTTGTGCCAATCAATTTTCTCCTGCACAAGCTGAGCCAGCATCTCAAACTGCGACGCTCCCGTCGCCACGATGATGTTCGCCATCCCGCTCTTGCGAATCGCCCGCCGCACCAGATCGGCGCCATGCGCCGCCGCCTGCTTTCCCAACGCCTGTTTGTTCTCTGCGATTGTGATTTTCATGAATTGTGATCCAGCAGCGCTGAGCTATCAGCTCCCAGCGATCAGCTATCAGCCAAACTTGAGCAATGTAGCTGATAGCTACCCCTCAATGCATCTCCGCCGCGACCAGCCCAATCCCCTTACGATAATAGGTAAACCTCACATTCGGATGCTCCCCCAGCAGCGACATCGGACACGCCGCATCCGCCACCTTCTTCGAGATCATCAGCGCCGTCAGCCGCTGCCCGAACGGGTTGTCATGCATCCCCGCCTGCCAGATTGATACCGTCTCCGCCTTCCACGTTTCCACCGGCCCAACCGTCGCCGCCTGTGTCGGCACCATCGCAACGTACCCGCCGCCGCTCGTCCGCGCGTTCTGAATCACCGTCATCGGATGCAGATCCGTCACCCGCGTCTTGAGCTTGCGGTACTCGGCAGCGGTGGGGGGGGCGTCCTGATATTGCCCTTCGCGCTTCGGCGGATCATTAAACGCCCAGTGCTTTACCTCACCCTGCCCACCCTGCATCAGCACGCACCGCACGCTGTCGTAGCTCTTCGAATACGCCTCCAGATCCCCTGTCGGAAAATGCAAATTGTCCTCCGGCATCCGCAGCTCGTTGCGAATCCGATTGAAGCACAGTTCCTTGTCCGCCTTGGCGAACGACAGCGGATGCGTCACCGGCACCGGCTTGCCATTCTCCACCCATTCATCCATCCCCCAGAAATGACAATCGTGCAGCTTCATTCCCAGCGCGTTGACCATCCGCGCCACCAGCGGCAACTGCTCCGTCGGCCCGATGGGCCCGCAAATCCCCGCCGGCCGCGATGGCGTCGCCTGCTGCCAGGCCTCCATGTATTCCAGCGCCTCGGCACAATAAAACTCCTCCAGCGTCTCGTAGATCGTGACCTTGAACCCCGGCCGCGAAAGCTGCTGCAAATCCTCCACCGTCAATTTCGCCGCATCCGCCAGCAACTCCCCATCCAGCGTCGTGTAGTCCCACCACCCCGGCGCCACCTTGCTGATCGATCTCGGCATCTCTCTCTCCCTGCGTGGCATGGGCGTCTCGCCCATGCGGCTTAACCGGAACAGTCATGCTACGAGAAAAGCTCCTTCAGCAAATCATTCCGCGGATAAGCATGCCCCAGATGCTGCACAAACCCCTCCGCATACTTCACCCCCATCTCCTGCCCCCGCATCTGGCCATGCCGCTTCATCGCTTCGATGTACTCGTCCATTCCATGATGCGCCCGCAGCCACTCCCGCTGGCTCGCATGCGCCCCGAGCATCTTCGTCTTCACGTCCATCACCCCTGAAATATCCACGTAAGTCGTCGGCTTCACGCCTGCCCCATAAGGATCAATCCCCTCCACCGGATCGCAGTAATACAAGTGCGGAATCCCGCTTCCCTCGACAACCGGAAACTGCGAAATGTTCGGCGCCCCGTAGATGAAACTCGCCGCCCGCGCCAGCAGTGAAGTCTGCTCATGATCCAGCATGTAATCCTTCGCCGCGTGCGTGAACACCACCGACGGCGCCACCCGCCGAAACAGATCCACCGTCTTCTGGATCGTCGGCTTGTCGTACACCACCAACCCATCTCGCTCGTCGATGCAGTGATAGCTCGCCCCGATCATCGCCGCCGCATCGCGCGCCTCCCGCGTCCGTACCGACGAAATATCCCACCGATTCCGATCCGTCGTCCCGCAATCCCCCGGCGTCGCCGTCGCGATGTGAATCTCGTAACCCGCCTGCTTCAACCGAACCAGCGTCCCCGCGCATAGAATCTCCGCGTCATCCGGATGCGCCAGAAACGTCAGCACCACCTTCCGAGCCATCGCCGCCATGGCTCAAGAAGGTATCCACGGGCTGGGGAACTTCCAACAGCAAAGCCGCTCTTCTCTCGCCGCTTCTAATCCTCCAGAACCACCGCCGCCGTCCCGGCACCGCTCGACGCGACCGTCGCCGGCTGCATCACCTTCTCCCGCGTTCTCCCCGGCACAAAATACTTCTTCAACTTCAGGAAATGCTTCTCAATCAAGTGCCAGCTCAACAGTGCGACCACAATGGAAGCGACCGTGCAAACCGCCATGCGAATCGCCACCGCCACGATGAACGACCCCACCTTCGCCTTCAGCAGTTCCATCGACGCATACCGCTCAAACAGCGGCAGCATCATGTAGTGGAACACGTACAGCGCGTAGCTGTACTTCCCAAAGAACACCAGCCATCGCATCGAGAACGCGCCCCGCACCAGCCCGCCCGCCGGCCCAACTACAGCCATCACAATTATCGCAACAAACAGCACCAGTCGCACCGGCGCCAGCACGTGCCCCGCCATCGCACTGAAGCCGTGCTTGTGCTGAACCGCCAGCGTCACCGCCAGCAGCACCGCAAACACAATCGCCAGGATCCGCGCCAATCGATGCAGCGCCAAATTTCCCAGCGCCCCCCGCACGATCAGCGCCGCCATCGCCCCCAGCGCCAAGCCGTCCACGCGACTGAGCGTGAAGAACGAAGCCATCGGCTGCTCGATCCCCATCCGGTCGATCCACACCCGCGACACCGCCGCCACCACCACCAGCGCCACGCAGATCCCCATCAGCGCCCGCCGGCCAAACAGCAGTACCACCGCCGGCCACACCAGGTAAAACTGCTCCTCGATCGCCAGCGACCAGAAATGCAGCAGCTTGATCCCGCCCGCGTCAAACAGCGGCGCGTTCTTGAACACCATCGCGATGTTCCCCAGGTACGCCCACAGCCATCCCTGCTGCTGCGCCATTGCATCCTGCTCGGGCGTGAACTCATAAAACAACGGCGTCAGCACGAACACGCCCAGCAGCACGCAGTAATACAGCGGAAAAATGCGCAGCGACCGCCGCGCGTAAAACGCCGAAAAGTAATTCCCCGCCTGCCTCGAATCGTAAAGAATCCCCGTGATCAAAAACCCGGACAGCACAAAGAACACGTCCACGCCCCAGTGCCCATAGTTCGTAAACGCAAATGCGCCGCGGAACAGCCAATGATGATGCTCCGCGCCGTGCAGGAAGTGATACAGCATCACCCAAAGCACCGCGAACCCGCGAATCCCATCCAGCGCCGCGATCCGCTCCGGCTCCGAACCCGCGCCCGCTTCCGCACTCACACTCGCAACAGACAAAGGTGGTTTTTCAGTGTTCAAAGCCGGAACATGTTACCGCTCCACCACACCCCACGCCTACCGGAATTCGGCTGATGAAGCAGGCGAAGCCGCAACTCCTCTACCATCTGCAACGCCTGTAGCGTGACTGCTCCCACCCGTGCTGTGTGCTTCGCTTCGCAAAACGTATCATTCTCACATGCGACTGGCCTTCTCCACCAACGCCTTCACCCGCTTCTCCCTCACTGACGCCATCACCGCTATTGCTGACGCCGGCTTTAAAGGCGTTGAGATTCTCGCAGATCCTCCCCACGCCTACCCTGACGACATCACCCCCGCACTCATCAACACCGTTACCAGGATCCTCGAGAAGACCAACCTCGCCGTCTCCAACGTCAACGCCAACTGCTCCTTCGGCTACTGGAAAGACGCCCCTCCCGAACCCTACTTCGAGCCCTCCCTCATCTCCCCCAACCCCCGGCACCGCGCCGACCGCACGCGCCTCATCCTCAAAACCCTCGACTTCGCCAAAGTCATCGGCGCGCAAAATATCTCCATCACTTCCGGCCGCTGCCTCGGCACCATGTCCCCAGACCGTGCCGCCAATCAATTCGCCGAATCGATGAGACCCATCCTCGACCACGCCGACAAGCTGAACATCAACGTCGGCATCGAGTGCGAGCCCGGCCTCTTCCTCGAGTACGCCGCCGAACTCGCCGATTGGATCCAGCGCCTTAATCACCCCCGCTTCGGCGCCAACCTCGACATCGGCCACAGCCAGGTCCTCGGCGAGTCCATCCCCGAATCCATCGCGCTGCTCGGCAACCAGATCTGGAACCTCCACGTTGAAGACATCCCCGGGCGCAAGCACTACCACCTCATCCCCGGCCAAGGCACACTCGATTGGCAGTCCCTTCGCACCGCCCTCCACCAGATTCATTACCCGCGCTATCTCACCGTCGAACTTTACACCCACACCGCCGACCCCCACGCCGCCGCCCGCCAGAGCTTCGACTTCCTCTCCAACCTGTTCACATAGCACGGCCTTGCTGCCCGTGGCTCCCGTCTCCTCATCAAAAAAAAAAAAGGAGCCACAGATTTCTCTGCGGCTCCGCAATCCGTGCTCCGATTTTCAAGACAGGACTAAACCTGCACCTCCACCGCCCCCGCATCCACCGCCGTGCCAAACACGCGAGGCAGCCCGCGTTCATCCAGCGTCAGCTTCGCCGGCAGAATGCTGTTCACCCCCGAATTCACCACGGCGCTCGGACCAAACCCGACGGTGAACCCGCTCTTGCCCGTGACGAATTGCCCGCGCGCCAGCGGCGGCATCGTCTCAGTCTGGCCGCCGTAGAATCCCAGCGCCAGCAGCCCCGGATCCAGCGGCTGATCCGTGTCGCCGCCGCTGTCCGTGCCCGCCAGATCGGTCGTATCGCTGATCACGCCGATGTAGTTCCCGCCGTTGCTCGTGAACGACCCTTCAATGTCGTCGAAGTTGAACGTGACGACGTCTTTGCTGTTGTTCGTCGAGCACAGGATGTTGTTGCCCAGGATCATTGCGCCCCCCAGGTTGCTCACGCTGCCGCCGGTCGCGGAGCCGCTCGGACCAAAGTCCCCGCTGCTACCGCCCGTTCCACCCGAGCCGCCCTTGATTGGGTTGAGCGCGATGGTGTTGTTCAGCAGATTGACGGTGCCGCGGGTCGTCAGGCCGCCGCCGATCGCATCGCCGCCCGTTCCGCCCGAACCCACGGTGCCTCCGCCCGCGCCGCCCTTACCGCCGTTTACGATGTTGTTCCCAATCGTGCAGTTGGTGGCGCTGGCGGTCTTGCCGGTGCCGTTGTAGATGCCGCCGCCCTCGGCCGCGCCACCCGTCCCGCCCGTGCGATTCCCGCTCGCCGCAGCGCCGGCGCCGCCGGTCACTTTGTTGCGTGCAAACGTCGACGAATTCGCCGTCAGCGACCCAATGTTATAAACCCCGCCGCCCCGCGCCGCGCCGCCCTGGCCAGCGCTCGTCGTCGCGCTCGAGCCGCCCGCGCCGCCGGTCACCGAATTGTCCGAAACATCCGACGTCTTCACCGACAGCGTTCCATCGTTATAGATCCCGCCTCCAAACGCCGCCGTCCCGGTCGTGCCGCTCACGCCCGTCGGCCCCACCGCCGTATTCGTGTTCACGTTGCAGTTCATCACCGTCAGCGAGCCGCTGTTGAAGATACCGCCGCCCTGCACCGCGCGCCCCTTCACGATGTTCAGCAGTTCCAGCGAAGCCGTCGCTCCCTTCGCAACATTGAACACGCGCGTCTTGTTGTTCCCGCTGACGTAAACCAGCGTCGACCCCGGCCCCGTAATCGTCGTCGCGCCGGTCGTGTCCGTAATGGAAAGCTGAGTCCCGTTCAGGATGATCGTCCCCTTCAGCGACGGGATCATCGTGATCGTGTCGGCGCCCGGGTTGGCGTTGGCCACCGTGATCGCCTGCCGCAGCGTCAGCTCGCCGCTGCCCGCTCCCGTATCCTTCACGCTGTTCACCGTCATCGCCTTCTGCAACTCGTACGCGCCCAGATCCGCCGCATTGGCGCGCACGATCCCGCGCTGGTCCGTCGCCTTGCTCAGCACCGGCCCCTTATCAACTGCCGGGCTCGTGGATTGAAGCGCAAACGTCGTCGTCGCGCCGCCGTAGTTCCCCAGCGCCGTCAGCTTCGGATCCACCGGCGTCGCCTGCGATCCCTGGATGTCGCCGCCCGAGAATCCCGTCGCCCCCGAGTTGTTCCCAACCAGGTTATTCCCATCCGACGTAAACGATCCCGAAGCATCGTCCGCGTTGCCGCCGCTGTTCTTGGCGATGATCGACTTCGCGATTGACACGCGGAACGCGTTGGTGCTGCGAATCCCGCCACCCGCCGCGCGACCGCTTCCCGTCGACGATGAACCGTTGTTCGCCTTGTTCCCCGCGATCGTCGCATAGGTGATCGTTCCGCTCGCCCGGCTCGAGGAGAAGATCCCGCCGCCGCCCGCGTCGCCGCCCACGCCGCCGGTGTTCCCGATGTTGTTCCCGCCCAGCGCGCTGTTGTTGCCGATCGTCGTGTTGTTCACCGACATCGTGCGCGTGTTGTAGATCCCGCCGCCCGTTCCCGCGCCGCCCGCGCCGCTGCCGCTGGTCGGATTGCCGTTGCCGCCTTGCGCGATGTTCGCCGTCACGCTCGTCCGTTCCAACTCCAGCGCGCCGCTGTTGAACACACCGCCCCCCGCGGCATCGCCGCCCGTGCCGCCCGCCGCGCCCTGGGCGCGGTTCGCGTTCACCAGCCCATCCATCACCGTCACATTGCCGTTCGTATAGATGCCCCCACCCGATGCATCGCCCGAATTCACGCCCACAGCGCCATTGCTCTGCATGGTCATCGCGCTGCTCGAGAACTTGCCTTTTCGGCTCGCGTACAAGCCGCCGCCCGCCGCGCCGCCGTTGGCGCCTTTGTTCGTTGCCGTGTTGGTCGAGATCGTCGTCCCGCTCGCGGTCATCGTCCCGGTGAGATAGATCCCGCCGCCCGCGCCGATGCCGTCTTCGCTTCCGCCCGTCGCGGTGTTGTTGGTGATCGAGCAATCCACCAGCGTGTTCGTCCCGGTCCCGTAGATTGCCCCGCCAGACGCATACGTCGCCGCCGAACCCACACCCGTGCCGGCACTCGCGGTGTTGTTCTGGAACACCGCCGTCGTCAGCTTTTGCGTCTTCTGCCCGAAAATCGCTCCGCCCGCGCCGCCGCCGCCTGCGCCGCCGACGTTACCGCCCGCCGCACCGCCCGCGCCGCCGGTGCCGCTGTTCCCGGTGAAGTTCGAACCAGAAATCGCAGTGCTGCCCGCCGCAAAGATCGCGCCGCCCCAACCCGCGCCGCCGGCGCCGCCCGCGCCCGAGAATGCCGCGCCGCTCCCGCCCGCGCCGCCCGTCGCCGAGTTCGATGCATACGATCCGCCGCTGATCGTCAGCTTGTTCCCGTTATAGATCGCTCCGCCCATCCCAATCCCGCCTGCGCCGCCGGCACTCGATCCCGCCGCCGTCCGGCCAACCCCGCCCACCGCCGTGTTCCCGCCCATCGCCACCTTCGACAACTCCAGGCTTCCCGCGTTGTAGATGCCCCCGCCCATCCCGTTGCCGCCCGTGCCGCCGATCTTGCTCGGGCCGCCCACCGCGCTGTTGTTGTTGATCGTGCAGCTCGCCGCCAGCAGCGCCCCCGCGTTGTAGATCCCGCCCCCGCGCCCAAGCTCTCCCGCCGTCGCACTGGCCACGTTGTTCGTAATCGTCACGTTATCCAGCGTCAGCGTCCCCAGGTTGTAGATCCCCGCCCCCAGCACCGCCGCGCCGCCGCTCACCTTCAGATTCGAAAGCTTCGCGTTCGCCCCCGAACGAATCTCCAGCACGCGCGTGGTGTTCCCCCCGCTGATCGTCACCGATCCGTTCGCGTTCCCGTTGATCCGGATGTCGTTCGAGATCGACAGCTTCCCCTGCGTCAGCGCCACCGTCCCGTTCAGCCCCGCCAGGAACGTGATCGTATCGTCATCGCCCGCCGCGATAATGGCTTCGCGCAGCGTGAACTGGTTGTCGCCCGCCTGCACCGTGTCCGCCAGGCTCGTTACCGTGAAGGTCTGCCCCGCCAGCATCCGCCGCGTCTCCACCGCCTCCATCACCGCCGCCCGGCCGCGCCGCCGCCGAACGTTCAACGAGACCTTCTGCCCACGAATCGACGAAGCGTGCATCCGAAACATATGACTGCTGTCCTCTCTGCTCGCGAAGGGGAGTCGGCAACCTGACCAGCGCTCGCCCAAGCTGAAAAACGTCTTGAAATGACACCTGATGGTGGGCCTGCCCTGGCTCTGCACGCCCGCGCCTAAGCCGTTACGACTTCGGCGTTAGCGCACGAAGTCCCATCCTCCCTGACGACACGAACCGGCAGATCGTTCCACCGATTTCGCTCTTGCCGCCACTCTATCCGAGAGCCTCCGGCTGCACAAATTCAGCATCTCTTTTCACCCGCCCGCTTTAGCGTCCAGTAATCCCTCGGGAATGATCTGCAACTGCCCGTTCCGATCCACGCATGCCACCACCGTCGACCCTTCCGCCAGCAGCGTCTCCCCACGCATCAGCCGGTACGAATGGTCAATCCGCACGTGCGTCTGCCGGTCGATCTTCGTCATCAGCGTCACCTCATCATCAAACCGCGCCGGCGCCCGGTAGTTCACTTGCACCTTCACCACCACGAAGAACAGCCCCGCCTTCTCAAACTCCGCATATGAATGCCCCATCGCCCGCAGCGACTCCACCCGCCCCATCTCGAAGTACTGGAGAAAGATGCTGTGGTGCAGGTACCCCATCGGGTCGCATTCCGGATACCGCACCCGAAACGTCATCAAATGTTCATCCGCCATCCGTCGATCCGTTTCGCTCAACCAGTTAACAATGCTCCGCGACCAGTCAGTAGTCGCGACGCTACGCGTCGCGCGTGTTCCAATCAAATTTCATAATCCGGCGCCAGCGGAACCTCCACCTGCTCCCGATAAACCTTTTCAAAATCAATCATCCGATCCCACCGCCTGCCCACCGCTCGCAGCACCCCATAAACCAGCCCCACCGCCCCCATCATCACCAGCGTATTCACAACGGGCCTCACCTTCACATCCGTACGAAACAAGATGAATCCCGCGATATACAGCAGAAAAAATGCGAAAATCGTCCGCAGTACATCCACGGGAACCCTCCCTGTCGCCACCACCCGTCCCCCAAAATACGCCCCGAACGCAAACCCCACAGCCAACATCATCGCCGCCCATAAGTTCACGTTCCCCGTCCGCCAGTACTCCAGAAACGCGAAAATCCCAATCGGCGGCAGCAGCATCCCTAGGCTCGTTCCCACCGCCTGACGATATGACAACCCGAAAAACGTCACCAGCATCGGAATCACCAGCACCCCTCCCCCAATCCCCAGCATCCCGCCCAGCACCCCAATCACCCCTCCCACCACCAGCAGCGCTGCCACCTGCCAAGCTCCAAGTTCCATCCAATGCATCCTTTCCACACCACCCAATCGCGCGATCATAGTGCAACCACCCCCACTTGCACCCCCATTTCCGCCCTTCGCATGTAGCCCCCCGTGAACTCACCCGGGAGTCCTCGCTCCCGCGCGCATAAACCCCCAATTGCGCCAGAAACCACTCCCGCGCGCAGCGCTCTGAAATGTGAAATCTGAAATTCTTCCCTTTCCCACCCCCGACACCCCGCCTCCGCCCCCGCCCGAGCGCTCCCGCGCGCAGCGCTGGCCATTCTTTAGAGTGACCACTGACCCTCCATCTTCCACCGCCGCCTCCTCTTCCCGCTCTCCCGGTACTCCGGGAGAGGGTAGGGCGAGGGCTCTTCACGCACATGCTCCCTGCCGCCCGCTCTTCTTCGATTCATTCCGCCCGTCTCTCAAGCCCGTGATGACAAAACGACGTGCACAAAACTGCACATATCGGAACACATTTCAGGCCCATCCCCCCTCAGCCCCTCGATCGAGACCTCACATTCTTGCCCTTTTCCCTCATGCCTCCCCCAGCGCTGGAATTCCCCCTCACCCTCAGTTAATTTCAATCCCGTCGTTTCCTCTCTCTCGGGCACAGCACAAAACGACACAGGGAAGGACTTTCACCCGCACACACGGAGGGCTCCCCGTGCGCCGTCACCACCACCCTCGCTCCGCGCTCACCCCACACGCCTCCTCAGTCCAAGCCGGGGGATTCCAATCCCCCGGTCTCTCCTCCCCGAACCTCGAACCGCTCGAACCCCGCACCCACTTCTCCGTCTCCATCAGTTCCGACGGTTGGACCGAATTCCGTCCCCGCGACGACGACCGCACCATCTACGTCTCCACCACCGAAGGTTCCGACGACAACGGCGGCACCTCCACCACCAAGCCCGTCAAATCCCTCGCCAAGGCCATCTCCCTCCTCCGCGACGGCTCCGGTGATCAGATGCTCCTCAAGAACGGCGACGTCTGGTACGAGAACATCCCCGACTGGACCAAGTCCGGCCGCTCCGCCGACGAGCCGCTCATCATCGGCGCCTACGGTCCCGGCGATCGCCCCGTCCTCGAAACCGGCGGCGACTCCGGGATCAACTTCGGCAACATGACCATCAAGCATGTCGCCATCAACGGTATCTACTTCCACGCCAACACCCGCGACCCCGACTCACCCGACTACACCTCCCCCAAGGCCAACCAGTACGGCGCCTTCGGCATGCACTCGGCCTACCCCGTCGACGACCTGCTCATCGAAAACTGCGTCTTCAAGAGCTACCAGTTCAACGTCGTCATCGAAGGCCAATTCATCGGCCAGGGGGGCAACGTCAAGCTTCGCCGCAACGTCATCTCTGACGCCTACAGCACCGTCGGCCGCAGCGAAGGGCTCTACATCTACAACATGAACAACGTGCTGCTCGAAGACAACATCTTCGACCACAACGGCTGGAACGAAAAAGTAAAAGGCGCCGAAGCCACCATCTTCAACCACAACGCCTACCTCGCCGCCGAAAACACCGGCGTCGTCGTCCGCGGTAACGTCTTCTCCAACGCTTCCTCCCACGGCCTCCAGGCACGCTCCGGCGGCAAAATCCAAGGCAACCTCTTCCTCCGCAACCCCATCGGCCTCCTCTTCGGCATCGGGCGCACCGTCGTCGAAGGCGGCTCAGAAGGCGACGTCTCCGGTAACGTCTTCCTCGGCACCACCTCCATCAACGGACAGGTCCGCGGCTGGGGACTCGAACTCGGCAACATCAAGCGCGGCGGAACCACCGTCGTCCGAAACAACATCTTCGCACAGGACACCCAGCGCGCTTTCCCCGCCATCGTCCTCACCACCGGCGGTGGTATCGTCGCCAACTCCTCTGACGCCGTCGGCGTCAACGACCTGCTTATCGAAAACAACATCGTCTATAAGTGGTTCAAGGGTCTCCACATCGACTCCTCCCTTTACTCCGGCGGCGCAGGTCAAAACGCGCTTTCAGATCTCGTCGTCCGCAACAACGACTTCCAGCGCATGTTCGCCAACCAGATGATCACCTCCGGCTCTGACATCGATCCGAAGGAGGAGAAGTTCTCCAGCAACCGCTACGACAATGACGGCGACACCCGCTACTGGTTCACCAACAAAGATCAAACCGTGAGCTGGGATACCTGGTACGAAAAAATCGACTCCACCAGCACCCGCCGGAAGATGAAGTACTTCAACCCCGAGCGCACGGTCGAAACCTACAACGTCGCCCTCGGCGGAAAACCCTCCATCGGCGCCTTCATGACCGAAGCCCGCCGCCAGTCCCGCCGCTACTGGCGCGACAACTACACCACCGAATCCGTCATCGAATACGTCCGCGAAGGCTTCAAGCTCAAAGGCGTCGCCCCCGCGATCACCGCGACCAACCTGTCCGCGAAAAACACGCGCCCCCTGAAGTCCCAGATGACCTTCTTCTTCAACACCGACGTCTCGGCCAACCTCTCCGCAAGCGACCTCCAGATCACCGACGTCGCCACCGGCCAAAAGATCGAAGACTGGAAGATCCACCTCGACTACGACACCAACACCAACATCGCCACCTTCACCTTCCCCAATGGCGAGCTTGCCCCCGGCCTCTACGACATCACCCTCGCCAGCGCCAACGTCACCGACTCTCGCAACGTCCCCCTCGACGGCGACTACAACAACACCCCCGGAGGTGACTTCACCCGACGCGTGCGAATACGGTGACCCTACTCCCTCGCCCGTACTCGGGAGAGGGCGGGGGTGAGGGTTTGACTACTTTTTGACTCTTGCTCGTCCGGCGTTACTCTACAGTTCAAGGTGCGAGGGAGAGTGAGATCTCCTCCACCACCATTTCATCTCTCGGGCAGGAGGAAAAACCATGAACCGCAACCGCAAGCTCGCGCGCGCCGCCGCCAGCGCTCTCGCCGTCTTCGGCCTCGCCACCGCCGCCAACGCCGCCATCGTCTACAGTGACAACTTCGAGCGCACAACGCCGAACGGCGGCGCCTACACCTACGCCACCACCGTTACCGCCGGTGATGGGGGCGCCGTCACCGACGGCTCCATCGGAAACTCCAGCGCCGGCCAACTCGCGCTCACTAACGACATCTCCTCCGCCACCAACGCCAACGGCATCACCTATCTCTGGACGCCCACCAGCGCCTACGCCGCTACCTTTAATCCAAGCCTGAACAGCAACGTCGGCAACATCCTTACCTGGTCGCTGAACATCCAGCAGTTCCGCTCGAACCCTTCCGGCCTTGCCGCTGGAAACTATGGCACCGCCTATGTCCTGGGCGCGACCGACTCCAACTTCGCCACCGTCGGTAGCGGCTACGCTATCGTCATCGGCAACACGGGCACACTGGATCCGGTCCGTTTGATCAAGTTCGCCAATGGCCTGGCGCCCGTCGGCACCGGCGCCTCGACCGCCGCCTTCAACCTCGCCGCCAGTTCGCTACACGCCGGCTCAGATTACCAATCCGTCCGCGTCTCATACGATCCCGCCGGCAATGACTGGAAGCTCTACGTCCGAGATGACGGCGTGACTGGCTTCCAGGACGCCACCACCGGCGACATCCCCCTCGTCGCCATCGCCAACGACACCACCTTCACCAACGTCGCCCTCACCCACTCCGGTTTCTACTGGGCCTACTCCACCACCGGCTCCCAGACCGCCCGCTTCGACAACGTGCAACTCGACGTCGGCGTGCCCGAACCTGCCAGCGGTTTGGCCGCCCTCGCCCTCGCCGCCACCTGCGTCGCCCGCAGGCGACCCAGCCGGCGCGGATGATCCGCTTACGGTAAAGGGGGAGCAGCATCGAATGCGTCGCGGTTTACATCGTGCGTGTCCATCCGCCCAACAAAAAAGGCGGTGTGCGCCGTCTCTAACGACAGCGCGCACCACCTTCTCATTGCTTCAACAAGAGCCGGGTTACCCCATTTCGCTCTCGTCGCTCTCAGTCTCTTCCGCCACCCGAGTCCAAAGCGGCGACCGCCGCAATCCCAGGATCGCCGCTACCAGAAACATCGGCGCGCCCAGCGTCATCAAGCTCAAGTCCGCGCTTTTGGGATTCATCAAATGTACTGCGGCCGAAAAGGCGACAGCGAGCGCAGCAAACAGAGCCAGTTCATGCACG
This sequence comes from Tepidisphaeraceae bacterium, assembly GCA_036387255.1. Classification (GTDB taxonomy): domain Bacteria; phylum Planctomycetota; class Phycisphaerae; order Tepidisphaerales; family Tepidisphaeraceae; genus DASVUC01. The sequence continues at coordinate 49,671 of DASVUC010000133.1, forward strand.
TGGGGAATGAAACGTCGCATCGGCGAAATCCCGTTCTTCCGAGTCCCGGAGGTATGGTTGAGAGCGCCCGGAAGTGCGATTGTCATCCTGACAAGCCGCTGCCCGGCCCAGACGCCTGATCTGCCGAATCTATCGACCGCAGAGGTGCTTTTCCAGCCAATTTCTGACGATTGATAACGTGTGCAGAAAAAAAAGTGATGCCTTCCCTGCTCTACGGCAGATCCCCCGCACAAGGTTCGACCGGCCTCATCATTTCTGCAAAGTCTGAAGCATTGACTCGCACACGCTTCCAGTACGTCTTGAGCTGGTCCGTGCAAGCAGAACCCACATTGCCTCTTCCGCAGGGCGATATGTGGCGGCGGGGACTCTGGTATAAGTCGCTATGCGCTGCGAGCGGTGCGGCTTTGAGTCTGAGAAACAGGACGATTTCGCTAGCATCTATCGGTCGCTGCGGCTTCAGGTTTCCAGGCAGACGCTGTGCAAGACTTGCCAGACCGTAGTCGAAAACCAGATCCATCTTCGGTTGGTTGTCGGCGGCTTCGTGGTGCTGCTGCTGATCAAAACGCTTCTGCCGCGGGATCCGCTGCTGACATTTCTTGTCCTGCTGTATCCGGTTCAAGTGCTGTCAGTCGTTGTTCATGAAGCGGCGCATGCGCTGGCGGCGCTGTTGGTGGGGTATCACGTCTTTCTGATCAACATCGGCACTGGCCCGCGGCTGCTTAGCTTTCGTCTGGGGCGCACGGTCATCCGACTCCATGCGGTGCCTCTCTCGGGGTATGTGAGCACCACGACCAACCGCATGTTCGCGTGGCGGCTGCGGCGGTTGCTTGTCGTAGCGGCGGGGCCGGCATCGACAGTGCTGATCATGCTGGCCGGAGTGTTCATGCTTTGGCGGCCGAATCTGCCGCGCGCGTCGGATTGGAATAGCTTTTTCATTGCGCTGATCGTTGCCAACATCTTTCCGCTGGCGATCTCGATGCTCCCGACGGGCCGGCGGTATCGGGAGTCCGGTCATGAGACGGATGGGCAACAGATCTTCAAGCTCCTTTTCCGCAAGCTACCGAGCGAGCGGGAACGGTTGATCGGTTTTTACTCGGGTGAGATTTCAAACCTGGTGGCGCGGGATCGATTCGCCGAGGCTGAAGCGGTGGCGCGATCCGCTCTCGAGGGAGGGCTAGAGGATCCGCGCCTCTGGCTGCAACTGAACTACGTCCACATTCGCCAGGGTGAGCCTGAAAAAGCGGCGCAGGATCTGAGGCCGCTTCTTGCGAAGCTGGAGGCGGATGATCCGCTGCGCCCAATGGTGCTGAACAACCTGGCGTGGGCGGAGCTACTGGTCGATGACCCCGCGCATGTGCAATGCGCGCTGGATCATTCGAGCGAGGCGTACGAACGGGCGCCGCTGCTGAGCTACATCCGGGGGACGCGCGGGGCTGCGCTGGTGCTGTCTGGCGAGATCGAGCAGGGACTGGCGTTGCTCAACTCGGCGATGCAGCAGATCGACGACCCATACGGCAAAGCATGCGTCGCGTGCTTTATGGCGATCGGGGAGATTCAGCGGAAGGATGCGGCCAAAGCGCGCTTGTTGATGGTGAATGCGCGGCGGTGGGATTGTCGCTGCGAGGTGATTTTACTGGTGGAGAGGCGGATGGGGTCGGATTGACTTGGCGGCGAAAATCTTGAAATTTCCGGGTCTTTCCAAAAAGAGGTTCATGATGAGCGCATACCAAAACGTGAAGGTCCCGGCGGGGGGGGAGAAAATTACGATATCCAAAGGGAACTTGAATGTTCCCGATCGGCCGATCGTGCCGTTTATCGAGGGCGATGGGACGGGGCCGGACATTTGGCGGGCGTCGGTGCGCGTGTTCGATGCGGCGGTGGAGAAGGCGTACGGGGGCAAGCGGAAAATCCAGTGGATGGAGGTTTATGCAGGGGAAAAATCGTTCAAGCAGTTCAATAACTGGCTGCCGGATGACACGGTAAATGCATTCCAGGAGTTCCTGGTGGGGATCAAGGGGCCGCTGACGACGCCGGTGGGGGGAGGGATTCGCTCGCTGAACGTGGCGCTGCGGCAGATGCTGGATCTCTTTGTGTGTTTGCGGCCGGTGCGGCACTTCGCGGGCGTGCCTTCGCCGGTGAAGCATCCGGAGAAGGTGGACATGGTGATCTTCCGGGAGAACACGGAAGACATCTACGCCGGGATCGAATACACGGCGGGATCGCCGGAAGCGCAGAAGGTTTTAGATTTCCTTCAGCAGAACGATCCGAAGGCGTTTAAGAAGATTCGGTTTGGCTCGAAGGATGCGGCACAGTCGTGGCAAGCGGCGCTGGAGGGCATCGGCGCGCCCAAGCGTGAGACGCCGGTGCAGGTGGGGATCGGGTTCAAGCCGATCAGCTACCTGGGGACGGAGCGGCTGGCGCACAGCGCGATCGGGTACGCGATTCAGCACAAGAAGAAGAGCGTGACGTTCGTGCACAAGGGGAACATCATGAAGTTCACCGAAGGCGCGTTCCGCGACTGGGGCTACGACGTGGCAAAGAAGTTCTTCGGCGCGGTGGAAATTGACGGCGGACCCTGGTGCAAGATCCCGGAAGGCAAGCCAGGCGCGGGGATGATCATCAAGGATGCCATTGCTGACATCACCCTTCAGCAGGTGCTGACGCGGCCGGAGGATTTCGATGTGATTGCGACCCCCAATCTAAATGGCGACTACTTGAGCGATGCGCTGGCGGCGCAGGTCGGCGGCATCGGCATCGCTCCGGGCGGGAACATCAACTATGTCACTGGGCATGCGGTCTTTGAAGCGACACATGGAACGGCGCCCAAGTATGCAAACCAAGACAAGGTGAATCCCGGGAGCGTGATCCTCTCCGGCGTGATGATGCTGGAATACATGAAGTGGCAGGAGGCGGCGGATCTGATCGTGAAGGGGCTGGAGAAGGCGATTACGGCCAAGACCGTCACGTATGACTTTGCCAGGCTGATGGAAGGCGCGAGAGAGGTGAAATGTTCGCAGTTCGCCGATGAGATGATCCGGCAGATGGGGTGAGGCGGCTGGATCTCGATGCCGGAAGGTTCTGTAGTACCCGACGTGGAGAGGGAGAGGATGTCTAAATAGATGGCGCTGTTGGGAAAAAGCGGCAAAGTCAGAAAATTTTCTTCAGGGTGCCAGCGTCGACCCGTTTAAACGATTCTAAGGCCACGTGAGGGGCAATGGTTGAGCCTGAGCCCGGCGCCCAGACGCAGGATTTTGCTGCCAGAAGACCGGTTTTGTTTTGCGGAGCGGCCTCCTATCGCTTATACTCGCTGTGTCTTGTCATGGTGGTCCAGGAGGGCAATCCCGGATCACAGTCGCTGCCGTCAGGTGGTGACCGCCCTGATTTGTTTTGTTGGTTCGTCTGGTTGAGGTTTATCTCCTGCCGGTCGCCTTGGTCGCGCCGGAGGTAAGCGGCCCCGCGACCAACCCTCCCCGGGTTGATACCGCGTATCGCAAAGTGCCGCAACCGCGAATCATGTGGGAGATCGTGTTTCTCCTCTTAACGTAGACCTAAAGCGTTACTCAGACCGTCTTCACTCGGCGCTGTGAGGCTCCCGGGGCAAGACGAGCGAGCGGCTCACGGAAGTCGCCCGGTGTGTCGGTTCAAATGCCCCCAAACAGGGGCGGGAGATTGGGACTCATGAAGGCGAAGAACAAGCTTGCACTAGCGGCGGCAGCCGCGCTGAGCATTTCCGGGCTGGCCGGCAGCGCACAGGCGACGATCGTTTACAGCGACGCGTTTGACCGCGCGACGCTCAACGGTGGCACCTACCAGTACCAGACGGTGCTGATCACCGGTGCCGGGACCATTCCCGCCACCTCGATTAACGACGGCGGCGCCGTCACCGATGGCTCCGTCACCAACTCGACGGCCAATCAGTTGACCCTGACCAACGACCTGACGGGCACGGCCATCCAGCCCAACAACTTTAATGGCGCGGTCTATGTGACGACGCCGACCAGCGCCTACACGGGCGGCTTCAACAACGTCCTCAGCAACAACACCGGCAACATCCTGACCTGGACGCTGAACATGCAGCAGATCCGGTCGAACCCGTCCGGGACTGCGGCGGGCAACTACGGCTCCGCCTATGTGCTGGGCGCAACCGCCTCCAACTTCGGCTCGACCGGCAGCGGGTACGCCGTCGTCATCGGCAACGGTGGCACGGGCGTGTTGGATCCTGTTCGTCTTGTCAAGTTCACCAACGGTGTTGCAAGCATTGGCACCAGCGCCAACACCTCGGCATTTCAGATCGTGGGATCGGGCACCGACAACGTCGGCACCGATTACATGTCGGTGAAGGTGACGTACGATCCCTCAAGCAACAACTGGACGCTGTACACGCGTGATGATGGCACCGCGTTCGTTCCGCCGACCAGCGGCGGCGCTTTCCAGACCGTGGGTAGCGCGCCGGACACGACGGCGACCACTACGCCGCTGACGTATTCGGGTGCATACTGGGCTTATTCGACCACGCCCGGCCAGACGGCTCGGTTCGACAACTTCCAGCTCGACGTCAGCGCCAGCGGCGCCTCGACCGCCGCGACGCCTCGCAACCTGGTTTGGGGCTCCGCCAGCAGCGGCGGGAACTGGGAAACCAGCAACGCATGGCTGGATTCGCTGACGCCTGCAACTTGGGACAGCGCCCGGCCGGACAATGCCACCTTCGGGCAGGGTACCGGCAGCGGCACGGCGACCATCACGCTGGGTAGTGCGCAAACCGCCGGCTCGTTGACCTTCGCCGCCAACTCGCCGACTTACACCCTGGCGGGCGCCAATCTGTCCGTGACGGGCGTTTCAGGCGTTGGCGTAGTCGCTCACAAGAGCGCCACCATCCTGAACACGCTCCAAGTGAGTGCGGGGCAGAGCTGGACCGTTGACGCGGCGCAGACGCTGACGATCGGCAATGGCAGCACCGGCGCTCTCGCCGGCGCGAGCAGCATCATCAAGAACGGCACGGGCGACATCATCCTCAACACTCCGACGTCGGGTTTTTCCGGCGCCTGGACGCTCAATGGCGGCACGATGAAGATCACTGCCGTCGATGCCAATGGCCGCGGCGGTAACGGGACGGGCAACATCACGGTGAACAGTGGCGCGACTGTCTGGATCGCCGACGTGAAGCTTGGAAACAACGGCGCCACCAACGCCGGCGACGTGACGATCGGCATGACGCTGAACAACGGCGCAACGCTCCAGGGAACCGGGGCCAATGCCCGCTACTCGGGCGCGACGGCTCCCGCGGTTTCGACCACGGCTGGTACCGTGGTCACGTTCAAGACCCTCAACAGCGGGGACGTGTTCAACATCAACTCATCGGTGCGCGGATCCGGCAACGTGTCGGCGACATCAAATAACAAGGTGGTCGTCTCCGGCCCCGGCCGCATCTACCTTTCCTCGGGCGCCACGTCGGCTGCCTCGAGCGCGAACCATTTCGCGGGTAGCTGGGAACTGCAAAGCGGGATTCTACAGGTAGGCCCGGTCATTTCGGGCGGACAGGGCGAGCCTCTTAACGCGCTTGGCTACTCTCCGGCGGACGGGCCGAATGGCGCTGGCAACGTGGTTGAAGTGCTGACGGGCGCGACGCTTGCCGTCGGTACGGCGGCCCACAACCAGAGCCAGTCGCCGATCAATGCTGACTCCTTCCGCGCCAGGGTGACGCTGAGCGGCGGCTCGCTGGGTTCCACCGCGGGCATCTCCGCTCCGATGGCTGGCAATCTCACCACGACTGCCAATACAACGTCGAAGGTGCTGGCTTATGATCCGGTGAACCCGAGCAATCCCTCGAGCTTCGACCTGGTCACGGACATCAACGCGACGAACTCGCCGCTGCTCAACTTCGGCGCGAATAGCACGTTGGTGGTTGATCCGGGTACGACCTCCGGAGGCGCGCTGAACATCGCTCGCGAGACCGCCCAGTCGGGCGCGACGACCGTGGGCGCTGGCGCGAAGATCCAGGTCAACAACGGCGCGAGCCTGCACCTCGGTGCGACTGTCACCTTTGGGTTGCTCGGCACCACCGCGACCGGCACCGCCGACTCGCTGAGCGACGGGACCAACCACGTCAGCATCGTCAACAACGGCACCTTTAACGTGCAGAACGGCGTGAAGAACGTTGGCGCGGTTACCGGTAGCGGATCGACCAACGTCTCCAGCGGCGTCCAGCTCCGCGCTAAGGGCGTGCGTCAAGGCGGTGCATTGAACATTGCCAACGGCGCTAAGGTGGTTTCCCGCAAGTCGGGCAGCAACCTGGTTCGTGTGGACACGCTGAACCTCAACAGCAACGGCACGCTGGACCTGGAAGACAACGACCTCATCGTGGATCACGGCAACTTCGCCACCATCATCGCCAAGCGCTGGGAAGGTTACCGCGATGCTCCGGACACTTCGGCCACGGGCATCATCTCCTCGGCAGGTCAGACGATCACCGGTGCTCCGATCCTGGCCGTGTTCGACAACTCCATCGCCGGCTTCGGCGATTGGCCCTTCGGCTCCGGCGAAACCATCGGCAACACCGCCGTCGTCGGCCAGTTCACCTACATCGGTGACGCTGACCTCAACGGTCAGGTGACGCCGGACGACTATGGCGCCATCGACTCCAACCTCGGTGCTCACGTGGGCACCGCGGAAGAAACCGGCGGCATGAACTGGCTGGCGGGCGACTGGAACTTCGACGGCGACATCACGCCGGACGATTACGGTGGCGTCGACGCCAACCTCGGCAACGGCCAGACCCAAGGGCCGCAGCTCGGAGCGGCGGGCATGATCGCCGCCAACGGTTTGGCTGCCGTGCCGGAACCGACGTCGCTGGGTCTCCTCGGCGTCGCAGGCCTTGGCATGCTCAGCCGCCGCCGCCGCTCGCGGTAAGCACGTGTTTCCAATTCGTGGCCTTCACCCGCCCCCGCGCTGACCGCGCGGGGGCGGCTTCTTTGGTGCAATGGGTAGGTGAAGGTGAATCAGCACCAAGCGCCCGGTTTGGGAATCTCGTGAATCGTTGAAAAATCGCATAGGCCAATGGTGTTGGTGGGGTTGCGGGTGACGGCTTTCTATTGGCTGTTGTCGTCGCGAAGGCGGGTCGACACCGATGCCGCCTGGGCACGCCACCGTGGTTGCTTTGGGCAAGCACGGAGAATAGTCTGTGCCGGCTGGAGGAGTGGCAGAGTGGTCGAATGCGCCGGTCTTGAAAACCGGTGGGCCCGCAAGGGTCCCGTGGGTTCGAATCCCACCTCCTCCGTTCTTTTATCCTCATCGCATGGCAGCGGAATCGCAGCAGCAGGCGGCACAGTGGGCGCAGGTGGGGGCGGGTCTGCTTCATGCCAATGATCTGGAAGGGGCGGTGGAGCCGCTGCGGAAGGCGCTGGCGTTAGCACCAGGATCGGCCGCGGTGCTGGATAATCTAGGCATCACCCTGTGCAGGCTGGGACACGTGCGGGAGGCGGTGGAACTGCTGCGGCGTGCAGTCGAGTTGCAGCCGAACAACGCGAATACGCACATGAACCTCGGGATTGCACTGCTGGGGCTGGGGGAGTTTGAAGAGGCTTGGCGGGAGATGGAGTGGAGGGACCGGTGGGAGGGCTTTGCGGCGCTGACGCAGGGGTTGCCGCAGCCGCTTTGGGATGGTGAGCCGCTGGAGGGCAAAACGATTCTGTTGCATGGTGGACAGGGGTTTGGCGATACGCTGCATCTGGCGCGGTATGTGCCGCTGCTGTGGGATCGGGGGGCGCGGGTGGTGTTCCATTGTGCGCCGGCGGTGCATCGGCTGCTGCGAACGTTGCGTGGGCGGGTGGAGCTGGTTGGGCCGGGGCAGGCGGTGCCGGCGTTCGATTACCATTGTCCGGTGATCGCGCTGCCGATGGCGTTTCGGACGACGCTGGAGGGGCTGCCAAGAGAGGTGCCGTATCTGTCGGCGGATGCGGCGGACGTGAAGCGGTGGGGCGAGCGGTTGTCGCGAGATGCGGAAGGTCTTCGTGTGGGCTTGGTGTGGGCGGGTAGCGGCGCCCATGAAGCGAATCGATATCGGTCGACGGCACTGTCGGCGATGGCGCCGCTGGCGGAGGTGAAGGGCGTAAGCTTTTACAACTTGCAACTGGGGCAGGCGGCGCGGGAGATGTCGCATCAGGGGGCGCCGCTGAAGATAATCGATCACACGCGGGAGCTGCGGGATTTCGCGGAGACGGCAGCGCTGATTGCAAACCTGGACCTGGTGATCAGCGTGGACACGGCGGTGGCGCATCTGGCGGGGGCGCTGGCGAAGCCGGTGTGGACGCTGCTGTCGTTCACAAGCGAATGGCGGTGGATGCTGGAACGGAGCGATTCGCCATGGTATCCAACGATGACGCTGTTTCGTCAGCCGGTGCTGCATGATTGGGATTCGGTGATGCGGGAGGTTGGAGAGCGGTTGAGACGGATGGTCAGTCATCGAGAACGTGGGCCAGGCGCTGCGTGAAACGCGCTATAATGGTGTTGTGAAACGTCAGTTAGCCGAGCTTCCGCTGCATACCGGGTCTGCGCCCCCTTGGTTGTTTGAGCGGATGTGGAAGCTGGCCGGCGGGATTACGATGGCGGTGGTGGACGCGTATGGGCCGGGGGAGATGCTGCGGAGGTTGTCGGATCCGTGGTGGTTCCAGGCATTCGGATGCGTCCTGGGGTTTGACTGGCATTCATCGGGCGTGACAACGGTGACGTGCGGGGCGATGAAGGAAGCGTACCGGCACTTCAAGAATGATCTGGGCGTACACGTGGCGGGAGGGAAGGGGGCGACGAGCCGCAAGACGCCCATCGAGATTGAGCGCACGGCGGATCGACTTGCGCTCAGCGGCGGGGAGAAGCTGGTTCACGCGTCAAAGCTCAGTGCGAAAGTGGATTCGGCGGCGGTGCAGGATGGCTATCAGCTTTACCATCACTGCTTCTTTTTCACGGGCGAGGGGGAGTGGTGCGTGGTGCAGCAGGGGATGAACGAGCAGACGCGGTATGCGCGGCGGTATCACTGGCTGGGGGAATCGGTGGACGATTTCGTCTGCGAGCCTCATGCGGCGATTGAGGATCTGTCGGGCGCGCCGGCGCT
>DASVUC010000134.1:0-5392 GCA_036387255.1 Tepidisphaeraceae bacterium
TGCGCTGGGCACATGCATGGGCGAGACGCCCATGCTACGGAAAAAAATGAAAAGCTCCGGAGGTGATCCGGAGCTTTCTTACTTTTTGAATTTGAACTCGCCGCTACTCCGCCTTGGCGAAGTTCGTCGGCGTGTTGTTCAGGCGGATGATCGCCTTCACGGGGAAGTGATCCGACGGGAACAGCGGGCCGCGCTGCGTGTGATCGATCGTCACGTCCAGTGGCTGGAAGCCGGCGTTGGTAAGGATCCAATCGATGCGGGGCCCGTTCTTGCCGCCGTGGAAGTTGTGCATCGTGCCTTCGTTGTCGTTGACGATGGGGTTCGCCAGCCGGAAGGCGTCGTACAAATCCGTGTCCACGCCCGGCCGGCCGCCCACGAGCATCTCGTAGGGTTCCGTGTGCTGATCGGTATTGAAGTCGCCCGTCACAACGGCCGGCATGCCATTGGAGATCTGCTTCACCGCAGACCGAAGCAGCCGGGCGGATTGGTTCCGCGCGTTGCTTGAAGCGTTATCGAAGTGTGTGTTGAACCAGCAAAATGCCGCCGAGCCGTCTTTCGGCTGAAGGCAAACCCAGCTCACCATGCGGGGCGCGCCGTTGCCCCAGCTCCTGGAGCCGGCCTTGTTCGGGGTGTTGCTCAGCCAGAAGTGCCCCTCGTTCAGCTTCGTGAAGCGGTCACGCCGGAAGAACATCCCGCACATTTCGCCGCGAAGCTTTCCATCATTCCGACCGACACCAACGAATTCATACGCCGTGAGCTTGGCGCGAAGGAAATCGGCGGAGCTGCTCGGGCATTCCTGCGTGCCGAGGAGGTCCGGGTCGAAGCTTTCGACCGTGTTAACGATCAGATCGCGACGAAATGTCCAGAAGTTCCACCCATCCAGGACGAACGGGACGCGAAGGTTAAAGGTCATCACCTTCAGGTCATTCGGCTGAATGGCGAGTGCAAAGGTCTTATCTTCAGCGGCGGCGGGGGGCGTGGCGGGGAGCGGCGCGGAGGCGGCAAGCATCTCTTGCGAGTGAGCCGTCCGCGAAAGTTCCTGAAGCTCAGTGGAAGAACTCGAACAACCGACCAACAATCCGACGACCGTGAAGGTCACAACCCGCATCGCACAGCGCATTTGAAACGGCTCCTTGGGCACCAGTCCCTGGGCGAAGGGGAAGTGAAGTGCCTGTAATCGAGTCACTCTTCAGATAGATATCGGGGGAAGGGTCTGTTTGACTTGCGTCAGCAAAGTGACTCCGCACTTGCTCCGATGCCGCCGATAGGTATTTTCGGCGCTGTCGGAGCGGTTGCAGATGCCCTAAGACAGAGTTCAGCCCGCTTTGGTACCTCGTTCGCTAGCCCAAGCGCGGAGGCAATATGTCCTTAGCCCGATCGGTTCTCTCTCTAGCAATGCTTCTGGCCTGCGCGTGCCCGTCGCTCGGCCATGAAGTTGATCAGTTTACGTATCCACCGGATCGGCAGTTCGCTGATATGGGCGGATACCTCACCCGATACTTCTATGATGCGATAGAGCGTGGAGTTACGAAGACCAATGAACAAATTCGGGCAGCAGTTCAATCCAACAATCGCAAGGCCGTCGCCGAGCTCCAATCGGGAGACACCATCGCGCGCGCGGTAAACCGCGAGTTTCCAGTCGCCCTGTTTCTGATTGAGAGCTTCGATGACACGCTTACCAAGCCCGAAGCGCGGCAGCATTATCCGGGGAGAATTTGTAACTACAAGCTAAATAGTGGCGACGTCCGAAAATATGTAGATCTGCCGCTGAGCCCGTTTAACGCCTGGAAATCTGGGACAATGATGGCGTTCGGGATGTATGTCGGGACAGACAAGATTGGGCACTTTACCGACATGGGGATGCACTACTTCGACGCCTACCGCGAGGCCCGGCGCAAGGGCGCCAGCGAAGAAGACGCGATGAAGACGGCCATCAAGAGGGGGACGGATGATCCCATCTATTCTGAGAAGGGGTTGCTCGGATGGGCGACGGCGGGGGCGTATTCCAACGCTGACCTTGTGGCCAACTACACTGGCTGCCTTTTCTACCGCAATCTCTTTGAGCCGGTGATGCTTAAGGGACAGGTGCGCTCGCCGATGGTTGAGCGCGAAGGGGACTACTGGAAAATCTCCCCGCGCGTCACCCGCGACTCGGATTTTTACTCGCTGTTCATTTCCGAACACCTCAACGAAGCGCTCAATCCCAGCCTGTACCTGGACAACATGAAGAAGCCGATCGGAAAGGCCATTCGGGAGCGCTCGACGCAGGTGCTGGAGCACTACAAGGATCGATTCGGCAACCGTCATTCGCCGCAGTGGTTCGTGGCGAAGTTCCAGGAGCTCAGCACGTATTACGGCCAGTACTACGGACACCTGGGCGACGAGCGCACATTGATGCTGGTGTCGAACATGTGCTTTGGCACGCCGCCCGACCGGATCGACGGGCGCGACGCTGTCGGTCGCACGCCGCTGCACATCGCCGCCGAGGCGGGCGACATCAAGACCATGCAGGCGCTGGTCGAGCGTGGGGCGGATGTGAACGTTCAGGTGAAGTCGGACGAGTATGAGAACGCAGACTGGGGCAACACGCCGCTGCACCTGGCGGCGCGGAACGGCAAGACGGACGCGGTGCAATATCTCGTTTTCCGCGGCGCGAGCATCAATGCGGTGAATCACCGCGGCGTGACGCCGCTGCACATGGCCAGCCATTGGCCCGAGGTTGCGGCGCTGCTCACGGGCGCGGGCGCCACAGTGGATGCGCCCGACTGCTACGGCCGAACCCCATTACACTGGGCGGCGGCGGATCCCGAAGACAAAGAAGCCCGGGCGCTGGCGACACTGCTGCGAGCCGGCGGGCAGATGGATCGGCGGGACAAGGAAGGTCGCACCGCACTGGCGCATGCAGCGCTGAATACCAATGCCGAGGCCGCATTCATGCTGCTCAAGTGCGGCGCCAGCGTGCAGCTCGCGGATCGCCTGGGCGCAACGCCGCTGCATCTAGCGGCTCGTACGGGCGATCCACAGCTTGTGGATTTGCTCATCCGGGCACACGCGCCGCTGAACAACACGGATGATTTTGGCTGCACCCCTTTGCATGATGCCACAAGGGTAGGATCGACCTACGCGGTGGCGCTGTTGCTGCGCAGCGGCGCGGATCCAAGGTTGCATGATGCCTATGGCGGAACAGCACTCCACCTCGCGAGTCGGTACGCACATGATGTAATCGCGACGATGCTGCTTCAGCACGGGGCTGACGTGTATGCGCGGACAACGAAGGGTCTGATGGCGATCGATGAAGCGCAGCGCGCCGGAGCAGCGTCAATGGTGAATCTCCTTCGCGATGCGGCAACGCGGAACCCGACGCCCGCACCGTCGGCCGTCTCGGCGGCGGCGCGAATGGGCGAAGGTGGATCGCAATAGCGGTAGAAGTTCAGTGGCACAGGGCAGAGCGTGCGTACGATGCAAGCACGGGTGAAGGCCCGTGACCCGAGAAGCCTAACGACTCCTTTCAGGTGGCAACACAGTATGGTGATTTCGCAGCGCGGGGTGATCCGGCTCTCTCTGCTTGTTGTCGCAGCTTTCGTTTGCTCCGGCTGCGGGACGACCGTGAACATGGCGGGCTGGCAGCGTGACGTCGAGCGCTACGTCCGCCAGGAAGGGCGAGGCGATCCGAATGTGCTTCGGGATCTGACCCTCGACGAAAGCCGGCGGGGGTATGCGGTGGCGGGGGCGGATGATCCACGTGAAGGAACGGACGCCAGAGGCCTGCTGCTCGGGCACAAGATGGTCGCGGGGCAGCCGTGGTACTTTTACCTCGTCGGCATCGTCAAGCAGCAGAAGGTTGAGGAGATTCACCTGGCGGCGCTGTCGGCGCAGACGGGCGGGTATCGTTGGGTGATCAGTCCCAAGAGCGGGGAGGCGCTCAAGATGTATCGGAACTACAACGAGGGACTGGGGAAGCAGCGGTTCCCGGGGCGCAAGCAGGCGCCGGTGGACTACAGCACATTTCCGCGCGAAGAGGATGAATTTGATCTGACCATTGACGGGACGCACGTGACGGCGGTTCACAAGACATCGGGGGCGTGGTGGGATGTGAATTTGCCGGGGTGATGGCAGGGCACCCCGGAAGCATTGAGAAAATCGGACCCCCACCCCCGCCCTCTTCCGGGTACGGGAGAGGGAGTGAGATTGCCTTCATTTCAGGATCGGATCGTGAAAAGACCGCGCAAAAAAGAGGGCCGGTGCTCGCCGTAACACCGGCCCCAAAACAGGCTGCCCGACCAACAGGTCGGAGACCCACAGCCTTGTTTTTCATATCGGCAATCTGCTCTGGCAACTTGAAGATGTGAATGGCTCGATTCACGAGACGCCGTCCGTATAATCCGCCGACCCATGCCCAACACCGCCCCGATCGCCAAGCTCGCACTGGAAGATGGCACCGTTTTCACCGGGACCGCCTTCGGCGCCGCGGGCACCTCCGTAGGCGAAGTCGTCTTCAATACCTCGATGACCGGTTACCAGGAGATCCTCACGGATCCTTCGTATGCCGGGCAGATCGTGACGATGACGTATCCGCTGATCGGAAATTATGGGATCAACAAGACGGACGTGGAGTCGCGCCGGGTGTCGGTGAAGGGGTTTGTGATCAAGGAGCTTTCCCCGATTGCGTCGAATTACCGCTCAGACATGACGCTGGCGGAGTACCTGAAGCAGAACGGGATTATTGGCATCGAAGGGATCGACACTCGTGCCCTCGTGCGCAAGCTGCGCGTGAAGGGCGTGATGCGCGGCGTGCTGTCGACGGAGTTGCTGGATGATGTGAAGCTCGTGGCGATGGCGAAGGGATCGCCCGAGATGAACGGCGCGGATTGGGTGAAGGAAGTGAAGCCGGACAAGGCTTATGACTGGAACGAAGACCAAGGAACGTGGGGCCTGGGCAACGTCGAGCGGGGCGATGGGCTGCGCGTGGTCGCGCTGGATTGCGGCGCGAAGCACAACATCCTCCGGCATCTGACAGAGCGCGGGATCAAGGTGACGGTGCTCCCGCCGGAAACGCCGGCGGAGGAAATCCTGAAGCACAACCCCGACGGGCTGTTCGTCTCCAACGGCCCCGGTGATCCCGCGGCCGTCGATTACACGATCGCTTCCTTGAAGCACGCCATGGGAAAGGTGCCGACGTTTGGGATCTGTCTCGGGCATCAGCTTCTGGGTTTGGCGCTGGGTGCCAAGACTTACAAGCTGAAGTTCGGTCATCGTGGCGGAAACCAGCCGGTGAAGAACCTGGATACCGGGCGCGTCGAAATTACGAGCCAGAACCACGGCTTCGCGGTGGAGAAAGATTCGCTGGAAGCGCGTGGCGGCGTGATCACGCATATCAATCTGAACGACAACA
>DASVUC010000135.1:0-8469 GCA_036387255.1 Tepidisphaeraceae bacterium
CCATGCCTCAACCACTAAAGGGCGACGCAGGCGTCGCCCCTACAAATTAAAGCGGTCCGCTAATCCCGCCATCCTTCCGGATCCTCCAGAAGTGGACCGCAATCAGCACCGTCACGATCACCGGAATAAACACGCAGTGCAGCACATAAAACCGCAGCAGCGCATTCTCGCCCACGAAGGTCCCCGCCAGCAGGAAGAACCGGGCGTCAGACCCCGCATGGATCATCGGCACCTCCGTTCCCGGGAACGTCATCACCTTGCTGAACGGCCCGCCCGCCCCCACGAACGGCGTCGCCTTGGCCATGTTTGAGCCCACGGTGATCGCCCAGATCGCAAGCTGATCCCACGGCAGCAGGTACCCCGTGAACGACAACAGCATCGTCAACACCAGCAGGATCGTCCCCACCGCCCAATTGAACTCCCGCGGCGGCTTATACGATCCCGTCAGAAACACCCGCATCATGTGCAGCCAGATCGCGATGATCATCGCGTGCGCGCCCCACCGATGAATCTCACGCAGGATTCCGAGCGTCACGTGCGCCCGGAGATCGATGATGTCCTGGTACGCGTACTCGATCGTCGGCCGGTAGTAGAACATCAGCAGCACGCCGCTCACGACTTCCGCCAGGAACAGGAAGAACGTGAGCCCCCCCATGCACCACGTGAACGACAGCCGGATGCCGCTCTTCCGCACCGCGACCGGATGCAGGTGCAGAAACACATTGCTCATCACCGCCATCACCCGCGTCCGCCGATCGCGCGGCACGCCGTGGCGAAAGACCGAATTCCAAACCTGTGTGTTGCGGATGTATTCCAGAGGTGATTCAAGAGCCATTGATCGATCCCGTTCCCATCTGACCCTTTAGCGACCTGACCACCGGGCGATTGTTCTGATGGCCAGATGATCAGATCCGCAGATTATCAGGTTCCTCAAGCAAGGTTCACAAAGCATTCCGGGCTATCCCACTCGCCAAGCTCCTGGCGGAACACCTTACCCTTGTCGACCACGATGTAACCGTCCGGGTCTTTCGAGATGGCAAATCGCTCCAGCGGCCGAGGCGTCGGCCCCTCGAAGTTTACGCCGGTCATGTAGTAACCTGACCCATGGCACGGACATTTGAACTTGTTGTCCGATGACAACCAGTTGGGAATGCACCCGAGATGCGTGCAGATCGTCGAGATCGCAACCAGCTTGTTCTCGCTCGGCTGAAGGTTCACGATCCAGAATCCCCACGGCGCCGGCTTAAACTGCTCGAAGACGCTGTTGGCGTTCCCGAAATCTTCGGGCTTGCCGATCCGGTAAACCTTCTTCGGTTCCTTCAAAACCTTGGGCCCGAAGAAGTCCTGGAACATTGCCCCAAATGTCGCCGTCACCGCCGCCACCGCGCCCCAGCCAATCACCAGCGCCAGGTTGAAGTGCCTTCGCGAAACTTTCGCAGCCCCCGACGCCGCCGATCGAATCCGATCTGCCAGCGACGGCTGCGGCGCATACGCCCCACCTACCGCCAGCAGCGCCGCCCGCTGATCGGCCGGCGCATCTTTCGGCAGCTTCGCCTGCTGAACGATTTCCTGCGCCTGCACCACCTCCGCACTCTTGCGCACCGTCGTCGCCAACCCCGCGGACATCGACGGACTGATCCGGCTCGTCGAAAGCAGCGCCTGCCACTTCGGATCCGCGGGTGCCATCGGGGCCGCAACCTTCGCCGCCGGCGCTCGTGCACTCGTCTCGCCGCCAGCCGCTGCCGCAGCCGCCGCTTGCTCTTCAGCACTTGGCCAGGGCGCTTTCCCCTCCACCTCAATTGTCTCAAACTTGATGACGTCGACCGGACAGCCCTCGGCGGCAATGATGATCGACGGCGTCAGCGGCTTGAGAAAATCGGCGCTCTGCGCCGGCGGGCGGATGATGCACGTCGCTTCCTGCACGTCGAAGACTTCAGGACAGTCGTTCTCGCACGCGTCGCAGACGATGCATCCGGGAGCGATCCAAACCTTCACGACTTCTTGATGCGTTTCCGGCATACACAAAGTCCGTCCAGAGGTGCTCGGGGCTGCTACAACTGAAGATTAATCCGCTCCCCCCATCCCTGCAAGCAAATGTTTCGATGTGTTAAGGGAACCCCACCCGCTCCCCGCCCCTCCCAGCTCCAGTCCCCCAAACAAAAAACCGGTGCAGCGAGCCTTTGCCGCTGCACCGGTCAGATCAAAACCGCTCTTGTATCAAGCGAACATACGCCGGAGGCGCTTCAGCGTCTTTACTCCTCCCGCAGATGCCATGGTCACAATCCCAGCCCAAACACCCGCCGGCAGCGGCACCGGATTTCCACCGCCACCGTTGTTTCCGCCGCCGCTCGTCACAGCCGCCAGCTCCGCACACGCAACTGGCAACTCCGGATCATACGCCCCGTTGAGCGTCTTCCCATGCAGCTCGACCACCCGAAGCGTCAGCGGGTAATACACGCTCGGATTCATTGTGAACGTCTGCGTGTAGGTCAGCTTGCCGTTCGCGTCCGCAATCGGATACGCCGCGAAGTTCATGTTGTCGCCCAGGAACGGCTGCGTGTTCGGATCCATCACAAGCGACACCAGCGGCGGCCCGGATGCAATCTCCGCCTCCGGCGCCTGAAGGATCCCGTCCTTATTCAGATCAATATCCGGCGGCAACACGGGCGGCGGGCATTGCGCCTGTTTCCCATTCGCGAAACCATGGATGTGCTGTGCATGATTCCTGTTTGGCTCCAAGCCGCTGGCGTTGATCACGACCGTCAGCCTATCACCGTCAACAGTAAGCGTGGTCGTTCCAGTGACGCCGGAATTGTTGGCCGGATCAAACGTCCCTGTAAATTGAATCGGCGCCGCCAGCGCCATTGAGGGCGCCGCTATGATCAGCGCCTTCATGCAGAATGCGGCCAGGTTGCGCATAGTTCACCTTCCTCTTCGGATGCGATGTGATCGCGGCCACAAGAACACCTTGAACCACGAGAGCACCCACTGACATGGCAACCTAGTAGTGACCACCAAACTTGTGCACTGGGGAAATTAGAGGTCAGCAAAGAACCTGACGGATATGGATGAAGTCGGTAATCAGCGGACTCAAGCGCTGACGAATGCTTACCGGGTTGTGGGGCGGGTGGTGGTCGGGGCAAATTCGTTCAATCGGGGGTAGGGGTTTTCTTTGGAGGTGACGGGTTTGATCCCGATTTTGGTGATTTTGATCAACTGCTGGGGGCGTCCGGTTTGAGGATCGGCGATGGGGGATTGGGCGATGGACTTCAGAACGTCGGTTCCTCCTACGACTCGGCCGAAGGCGGTGTAGCGGCGATCAAGTTGTTTACAGTTTTCGCGATTGAGGCAGATAAAGAACTGGCTGCCGGCGGAGTTGGCGAACTCGTTGCGCGGAGGGGAGGCGGGCTCGTTGGGATCAATCTGGCGTGCCATCGAGAGGACGCCGACGTCGTGCTGCTTGTCATTGAATTCGTTGGCGATGCGATAGCCGGGGCCACCGGTGCCGTCGTTGCGGGGGTCGCCACCCTGGATGATGAAGTCTTTGACGATCTTGTCGAAGGTGAGGCCGTCGTAGAAACCGCCTTGCGCGAGGGAGATAAAGTTGCTGACGGTGTGGGGGGCGGCATCGTAATAAAGGGCGGCCGTCATGTTGCCCTTTTCGGTGGTGATGACGGCGTAAGAGAGCGCGTCGACGTGGATGACCATGGGGGTCAGGGGCGCGCCGGGACGGTTGTCGGCGCGAACGTCGATGACGAGGGGCGTCCCGAGAAAGTCTTTGAGGGCGGCGCCTTTCGGAACGGCATGAAGGAGGTAGGTGCCGGGGTTGTTGAGGGGGAAGATGGAGCGGAGGTCGAGGGTCTTTTCGCTGGTGACTTCGGCGGTGGCGCTTTCTTTGGGGTCGATGTTCTGTCCGGAGAAATCGGTGAGCATCAGCGTAACGGCGGCGGGCGATTTGATGTTGATGTTGACGGGTTGATCCGCAGGGAACCAGTTTCGCGTGGGGACGAGGACGGAATAGAGAACGATGGAGGTCACGATCGCGTGCATAACTGTGTCTACTTCAGAAGGTGGGTCTCGTTAGGAGGAAGGTGGCGATACTTTTCCGCGGTGGCGAGTTCGAACGGGCTGTGGTCGGGGTTGAGGGGATGATTGTGGAACTCGGCGCGACAGCGGTAACAGACGGTGAGTTTGCCGACGAAGAGGTAGATGACGGCGTCAATTAGGGTGGCGGTGATGAGGACGATCAGCCCAAGATAGAAGGTGCGGGGTCGGGCGGCGAGGATGAGGAAGGTGAGGGCGGCGACGATGACGAGCGACAAGCCTAGCTTTTGAGGGAAGTTTTTGCGGATGAAGAGATCGCGGCAGTTGCAGTGGGGGCAGGACTTTAGGCTGTTCGCTGCTTGTGGTTGGTTGTTCGCTGTGGGGTTGTTCATGGATCGGGTGCCGCTCGCACGGGCAGAATGCCTGTGTCACATTCGACGTTATCAGAAAGGGAGGGCGGTGGCGCGGGCGAGGTGGGTGGCGATGATTTCTCCGATGAAGACCAGGACAGCGGCAACGTAGAGGATGCCGGTGGCGGATTGGGTGGAGCGGCGGTTGATGCAGTCTTGGGCCATGTAAATGAAGATGGCGGGGACGAGGAGCCCCACGATCCAGCGGGTGAGGATGTAGAGGCCGTGGATCGGCCAGAGCATGTAGACGGGATTCTGGTATTGGAGCAGCAGGACGACACCGACGGCAATGGCGATGCGATAGACGATGACGACGGCGAGGGCGAGGTTCAGGCGGCGGAACGGCGCGATAGTCATCTTGGAGGCGGTGAGGTAGGCGTGGCCGAGGAGCATGTCCATCAAGGCGAGGCCGGTCATCGCGCTGATGCCGAGGGCGGAGAGGGAGAGGAGAAGGGTTGATTGCCGCGGCGCATTTTCGGGAGCTTGTCGGAGGAGCCGCGTGCCGACCAGTACCGCGAGCAGGTACGCGGCGCAGGCGGCTATGCGTTGCAGTCGCCCGTACGAGAGAGAGGCGAGGAGGAGTTGCACCGCTATCGCTGCGAGCGTTGCTGCAAGCAGGGGTTCAACTTTGGAGCTTGTGCGATACGCGAAGAAGCAAGCGAGCCCCCCTACTGTGAGGGCAATGATGCCGCAGAGGCGAAGCCAGAGGAGCGTGACTTCGCGCGCGCTGGAGACGGCAGCGGCGAGCATGATGCCGGCGGAGAGGAGGATGAGGAAGGATTCAGGCATCATGCGCTCCACGGAAGAAATTCTTCCTGCTTGGCGTAGCGCTGCCAGATCGTCATCCCGTCGCGCGTCATCTTGATCAGATGCCCGAGCCGCTTGTGATTGGACGAGAACCTCGGATGCCGCAGGAGCCGGCGGCAAAAAGTGGCTGTCTGCTTCGAGCTGACGACGAGAAAGACGATGCAGTATGTGGGATGAAGCCAGTCTTTCCGCCAGAAGTCCAGATCTTCCGTGAAGAAGGTGGGATCCTTCAGGCGGTGGAGCAACTCAATGATGTTTTCATCATCCATCCCCTCCCACCCCAGCTCGTAGCCAATTTGGCGAACGGCAAAGCCCCAGCGTCGCAGATGTTCAAACTGATCACGCCGGAGATTCTCATCCAGCACGATCATTCAGCGACCGCTTCGACTGCCTCGAGTTTGCCTTCGCGAAGGGCTTCATGCGCGAGACGGATTGCTTCAGCGATGGCTTCTTTTCTAACCTTCCCGCCCCAAGATTCGCTGATGGATTCGAAGACCATGCCCTCGGCCACTTGCTCGATCACGTCATCGACAAAGATGCGGGTGCCGCGGAAGGTCATCCGGCCATGACACACGGCGGGATCCGATACGATGTACCGGCCATACACCTTCACCTTGCGCCTGGTCTTGATTCGAGTCTTAGGTTTCGCCACTGGCATGGTGTTATTCTAGAAATGTGCGGCACGAGCGGCAACCCAATTGATGAGCATGCGCACGCCCCAGCCGGTGGCGCCTTTGGGGTAGTAGGGAAGTTCCTTGTCGGTGTCGGCGACGCCGGCGATGTCGAAGTGGGCCCAGGGGACGGAGTTGTCGCGAGGGACGAAGTAGCTGAGGAAGGCGCCGGCGGTGATGGGGCTGCCCGCGCGACCGGCTGAGTTGATGATGTCAGCATGGTTGCTTTTGATGGCGTCACGCTGGTCCTTGCCTACCGGGAGACGCCAGATTTTTTCGGCCGAGCGGTCGGCGGCCTGCTGGAGTTCGGCCACGAGGCTGTCGTTGTTGCTCATCAAGCCGGCTTGGGTGTGCCCAAGGGCGATGACGCAGCCGCCGGTGAGGGTGGCGAGATCGACGACGGCGGCGGGCTGGTAGGTTTCGATGCCCCAGGCGAGTGCGTCGCCGAGGACGAGTCGTCCCTCGGCGTCGGTGTTGGTGACTTCAACGGTGACGCCGTTGTACATCTTGAGGATATCGCCGGGGCGGTAGGAGGTGCCGCTGGGCATATTCTCGGCGCTGGCGAGGATGCCGACGACGTTGATGGGAAGCTTAAGTTTCGCGACGGCGTACATGAGGCCCAGGACCGCCATCGCCCCGCACTTGTCGAAGATCATTTCGCCCATTTTGTCGGCGGGTTTAATAGAGATGCCGCCGGTGTCGAAGGTGATGGCTTTCCCGACGACCAGAAGGGGCGCGGCCAGATTCGGGGAGATTCCACGCGGCCGTTGCCCGCGGGCTGTTGCGGCTTTGGAAGTGGATTTAGACGTGGTGGACCGCGGGGCGCCGTTCCATTCCATGACGATCATTCTTGGAGGGTGGGCGCTGCCCGAGCCCACGGCGAGGATGCCGCCCATGCCCAGGCGGCCCATTTCTTTTTCGTCCATCACGCGGAACTTCAGACCTGCGTCGCGCGCCATGTCCTGGGCGACTCTGGCGAGGGCGGGAGGGTTAACGACGTTTCCAGGGCGGGAGGCGATGGTGCGGGCGAAGTTCTGCCCTTCGCAGATGATGCGGGCGCGGTTGACGGCGGCGGTCACCTGGTCGTCCTCGCTGAGGATCGTCACCCGCAGTGCGCCATCTTTACGAACGCCATCGTCGAATTTCTTCGCGGCGCCCTTGAACTCGCGAAAGTGGAAGGCGGCGAGAAGCAGTCCAGTGGCGATGGCGTCTGCTGCTTCGGGTGCCGCTAGCGTATCCGCTTGGGGAAGCGCCAAAGCCACGCGCGTCATTCGATGTTTGCGAAAGGCTTTGGCGGCGGCGCCCGCCGCCTGGCGGAGGGTTTCGGTGGTGAGCTTTTTCTCTTCGCCGAGGCCGATCACATAGACGCGGCGGAAACCTTTGCCCGATTCAACCAGATCAAACGCGAACTCGCGCGGCTTGCCCTGCACAGCGCCCGCGCGGATCAGTCGTTCGCCCGCGACGCGCTCCTGTGCGGAGAGTGCTTCGGCATCGATTGCCTTGACGCCTTGCGCGATGAAGAGGACGACCGCATCCACATCCGCCGGCGTCTTGGACTTCACGTCGACGGCTACGTTTGTGCTCGTTGGGATCATGCGCGTGATGATAGAAACACGCGCTCATCTGGCAACGCACCCCCACCGCTTTCAGGGGCCTTCCGGCCGGGCCTACGGCATCGCAAGGAGAAAGAGCTTGACGGCGGCCGCGCCGATGAAGGTCCAGCCGACGATGCTTCTCCAGAATCGGTTACTCCGACCGCAGACGCGGCATCTTCCCCTGAGGGGCGGAACCTGCTGGGCGCAGCGATCGCATTGCATGTTCAACCTTCCTGAGCAACTTCAGCCACGTCGAAGACCCTTGCCAGTTCGGCGGCGTAACGACGGGCAATTTTCTCGTTGTCGAAACGCTCACGTCCAACCGGTTCTGATGAACTCTGCTCATCTGCTCTCTCCAGAAGGTAAACTTCCCATCCGAGCGACTGGTCGGGGACCTGCTTCACGATGACCCGCCGCGATGCTCGGGGCGCGGCGGGTGTCTTGATTTCTGAAGAATGCATGAGACTGGTATCGGTGGGTTAACGCGGTTAACTTTGGATATAAGGAGAATGTTGTCAGAAGATCAGTCGAAGCAAGAGTTTGCGGGATGGGCCTGTGACGATTTGGCAGGCAGCTTCTGCTCCTGAGGGCACACGGGCCGGGTATCCACCGGCGTCTATGACTACGCCCTCCTCTCGCGTGGAGCGGGAGGGAGAATGCGGCTGTCGCGCGGAATCAGGAATGGCCCTTTATTGGCGCTGATTCAGAACGACGCTTGGCTGCGCCGGCCGCCATCATGCAGCGCCTTCTCCCGGCTTTCTCTGGCGGTGCGCCCAAAGCAGAAGCATTGCCATGCCGGCCATGATGGCCATGTCGGCAAGGTTGAAGATACCGGTGCGAAGGGAACCGATGCCGACGTTTAGGAAGTCGATCACGCTGCCGTGCGCGATGCGGTCGGCGAGGTTCGACACGCCGCCCGCCGCCACCAGCGTCAACCCCACG
>DASVUC010000136.1:0-18555 GCA_036387255.1 Tepidisphaeraceae bacterium
CGCGGGCGGCAAGCGAGAGCAGCAGCCCGGCGTAAACACAGGAGGAGACAAAGGCGATGATGAATTCGCCGGTGTGGGCGCGGCCAGTTAGGACCTCGCGGACGATGAGCGTGGTGTTCGCCACCGGTGTGACCAGCAGGCCGGGCGAGATCGCCGGCTCTGCGATGGCGACAACCATCGACGCCAGGGGGATGAGCATGACGGGCGTCGCCAGCGCGTTGGCTTCGCGAAAGTTTCGGGCGAGCAGGCCCATGATGAGGACGAGGATGGTGAAGATGATGAGGGTTGGAATGCTGGCGACGTAGGTGAGGAGCAGGCCGGTGGCGCTGATGGAGAGCGAGCCAAGGGCTTTGTCGGCCCCCTGGATGACGCTGAGGCTGCGCCAGAGGACCAGGGACATGGATAGCATGTTCAGGCCCGCGGTGGCGAGGCCGCAGAGGAGGACGAAAGCGCCTTTAGCGGCGAGCAGTTCGAGGCGGGCGGCAGGGGTGACGAGGAGCGTTTCCAGCGTGCCGAGCTCGCGCTCTGTGGTTGTCGCGTTGAGAGCCGGGAAGAATGCGCCGAGCATGCCGGTGACGAGCAGCAGGACCGGCAGCGTGAAGGAGAGGATTTTGCCCAGGCGCTGATCGCCGGTGGCGATGTCTTCGGTCTGGTGCTTGATGGGAGTAAGGACGGAACTGCTCAGGCCGTGCTTTTCGAGTCGCTGCTCGATGATCCACTTCTCATAGCGATCCAGGAGCTTGTCGAGCTTGCGTTCGGCGGCGAGGGCGGTGGTGCGGCTGCGATCGAGGCGGATGGTGATGGGATTTTCTTTGCCGGCTAGCGCGTCCTGCTCGGAATTGGCGCGGAGTTCAACAACGGCATCGATGCGGCCGGCGGATAGATCGGCGGGTGGGTCCTTCGCCTTCTCGACGTGGATGCCACTGATGTCCTCGTGCATCAAGTCGAGCAGCTTGGGGGCTTCGGTTGCGTTCAGGACGACGATGCTGACGGGGCGCTCGGCGAGCTGTTTGGTCTTCGCCAGGCCGATGGAGGCGACGAGCACCGTCATCAGCGGGTAGAGCAGCAGCGGAATGCCAAACATGATGGCGAGGCTGCGGCGGTCGCGCAGCATCTCGCGGCACTCTTTGAGAAACACGGTTTTGACGATCGACATTCGCATGCGTCTTTACCGTTTTATGGCGCCGCTTCCGCGACCTTAGGCTGCTCAGCGCCGCGAACGAGCTTGAAGAAGGCTTGGCGGAGCGATGTTGTTTCAGTGCGGGCGCAGAGCTCGTCTTTGGTTCCTTCGCCGAGAACCCGGCCCGCGCCGATGACGCCGATGCGCTGGCAGATTTCCTCCGCCTGCGAAAGCATGTGGGTGGAGAGGAGGACGCATTTTCCTGCGGCTGCGAGTGATTTAACCGCTTCTTCGACGGTTTCGGTGACGATCGGGTCAAGGCCGTTCGTCGGCTCATCCATGATGATGACGGGAGGATCGTGTACGACGGCGCGGGCGAGGGAGACGCGCTGCTTCATGCCGGTGCTCAGGCGATCGTTGGGGCGGTCGGCGTAGGAGACGACATCGAAAAGCTGGAGGGTTTGCTCGACGCGTGCTTCGAGTGCGTCGCCTTGGAAGCCGTTGAGGGCACCAAAGAGGCGGAGCGTTTCGCGGGGTGTAAGACGCTGGTAAATGCCGGTGGAGGAGGAGACGAACCCGATGGATCGGCGGACGCCGGCGGGATCGGTCATGAGGTCGTGGCCTGCGATTTCGGCTTTTCCGCCGGAAGGGGTGAGGACGGTGGCGAGGCAGCGGAGGGTGGTGGTTTTGCCGGCGCCGTTAGGGCCAAGCAGGCCGTAGATTTCGCCGGCGGCGCAAGAGAGGGTGGCGTCGGCAACCGCGTAAACGGGTTCTCCGTCCGGGTCTTCAAAGGCCTTGGATAAGTGCTCGACCCGGATCATCAACGGGAGCATAGCTGCTCTTATCGAGTAGATCGACCAGCCGAGGGGGCGGCTCAACCACCTTAAAGTGGGTCTCATAACGGTGTCCGATGCGTGGCATCGGGCGTCTGGCCAATGCTGAGTTCATGCATGGGCGAGACGCCCATGCCACGTGAAGACATCTCGGGCCACGGCGTTGTCACGAACGTGATTAGTTGCGGCTTGTGCGCGGCCTTCATAGCATGCGGGCGGAAGATTTATGAGCGAACCTCTCGGCGCACTGTGTTTCGTCCTGCACGGGCATTTGCCTTATGTGCTTCACCATGGGTCTTATCCGCATGGGGAGGCGTGGCTGTACGAGGCGGCGGCGGAGACGTACCTGCCGCTGCTGGATATGATCGGCGAGTGCGCGCTGAACAACGCCCGGCCGGCGTTCACGATCGGGTTGACGCCGATTCTGCTCGAGCAGCTTTCGCATCCGCGGTTCAAGACTGGTTTTGTCGAGTATCTGAACGAGCGCGCGCAGCGTGCGCAATCGGATAAGGCGACGTTTGAAAAGGAGCGCTCACCGCATCAGGCGTTTCTGGCGCAGCGGTGGACGGACTGGTACAACCACAAGCTTGAGTGTTTCAACAGGATCAATCAGGACATTCCCGGCGAGTTTGCCAAGCGTTTCCGCGAGGGGCACATCCAGATCCTGACCAGCAACGCGACGCACGCGTATATGCCGCTGCTGCTGAATGATGAAATGATCCGGGCGCAGCTGGCGGCGGGGACGAGCGTTTCGGAGAAGCGGCTGGGGATCAAGCCGCGGGGGATGTGGCTGCCAGAATGCGCGTATCGACCGAGCTGGGGGCATTGGATGCCGGCGGTCTTGTTCGATAACGCGCGCAATCGATCGGGTCTGGAAAATTTTATTGCCGATGCGGGGATCACGCACTTCTTTGTCGATTCACACCTGGTCGGCAACGGTCATCCGCTGGGGACATGCGATCAGGGGAACTTCAAGACGATCAACGAGACGCAGCTGCATTGGGATTCGCGGCGCGGCTGGCGTGATCCGCTTCAGCCGGTGGGCGTGGTGTCGCATCCAGAGTGTCCGCGGGTGCATGCGCTTGCGCGGCATCCGCGGGTGTCGGAACAGGTGTGGTCGGGATCGATCGGGTATCCAGGCGCGGGGCAGTATCTGGAGTTTCATCGCAAGCACGGCGACCGCGGGCTGCGGTATCACAAGGTGACGCACAACAAGGCGCCGCTGTCGAACAAGGACCTGTATTACCCGGACGACATCTCCGCGAAGGTGTACGAGCACTCGCAGCATTTCTGCAACGTCGTGCGGGATGTGCTGCGGGAGTTCAAGTTCCGCACGGGGCGGCAGGGGGTGTGCATTGCGCCATTTGATGCGGAACTGTTCGGGCACTGGTGGTTTGAGGGGCCGCAGTTCTTGCGAGATGTCATGCTCACGCTGAACAGCGATCCGGAGATCAAGCTGCTGACGACGGAAGAGGCGCTGTATCACTTTCCGCCGGACAAGGTGATGCGTTTGCCGGAAGGATCGTGGGGCGAGAATGGGAATCACTCGGTCTGGATCAACGATCGCAACCGGTGGATGTGGGAGATTGAATACCGCGCAGAGGGAACGTTCCTGCGGAACCTGCATGGGCTGCCCTGGCGGGAGAATGAGAAGGTCCGGGCGGTGCTGATCAAGGCGGCGCGGGAACTGCTGCTCTTGCAGGCGAGTGATTGGCCGTTTGTGGTGCACACGCATGGCGCGGTGGACTATGGCATCCAGCGGTTCAGCGGGCATGCAACGCGCTTTGATCGGATGAACGTGATCGCCGAGAAGATCGCGGCAGGGGGAGAGCTGACGGATGTGGAGAAGGTGGAGATCCAGGAGACGGATCTGCACGATTCGGTGTTTCCGGATATTGATTTGAATTGGTGGGTTTAAGGTGGTGGAGGGGATGCATGGGCGGGACGCCCATGCCACGCGGGGAGGTCCGATAACGTGGGCGGGGAAGGGGGTCTTCAGCAGAAGCTGTGCTTGGGTCGATGATGGCGATAGCGATGGGTGCGCTGTCGCGTGATCATGGCTGCGCGAAAGGTTTTGTTGTTCGCGGTGATTTTAACCGGGTGCTCCGGTTATTCGGGGCCGCGCGGGCTGGAGAGCGATGATGCATCGCAGCTGATTCCGGCGATGAAGCGGGCGGCGGATGAGAAGAATACGCGGGCGGTCCCGGTACTGATTAAGGCGCTGAACAACGACGATCCGGCAGTGCGATTTTATGCCATCCAGGGCTTGGAGCGGCTGACGGGGCAAACGCTGGGATATCAATATTTTCTGGAAGCGGACGAGCGCAAGGAGGCGGTGGCGCGGTGGGAGGGTTGGCTGAAGGAACAGGGTGTGACGACGCGCAAGAGCAGTCAGGCTCACCCGTCGACGGAACCTGTGTCTGTTGTTTTATGGTGAAACCGATGGTGAACCGCCACATCGAGCTGAAGGTGACGAGCGACGCTGCCAATTTAGCGGCGGTGCGCAAGGCGGTGGAGACGTTCGCCGCCACGACGGGCCTCTCGGAAAGTGCGGTAAACGACCTGGGGCTGTGCGTGAACGAGACGCTGGCGAACATCATTCGCCATGCATATGAAGGACGGACGGATGGGCCGATTGAGCTTCGGGTGGAGGCTCATGATGACCGGGTTTTGATCTTCATTCGGGACTGGGGTTCGGGTGTGGATCCGTCGTCGGTTCCGCAGGAGCCTTACGATCCGCTCAAGCCGGGTGGGGTAGGTCTGATGTGCATCAGGCAGTTGATGGATGAGATCAGCTACACACCGCAGCCGGACGGCATGTTGACCGTGATGAGCAAACGTCGTACTTAAAGGGTACTGTGCAGCCGAAATCCGCCAGTACGATGGTGCCCACGGTCCGCCAGCAGGATGATGCGGTGATTGCATCGCTTGCGGGGGAAATCGACCTTCACAGCAGCCCGGAGGTGCGGAAGGTTTTGCTGGATCTGCTGGCGAAGCATCAGCCAAAGAAGCTGGTGCTCAACCTGGGCGACGTGCCATACATGGACAGCAGCGCCATTGCGGTGCTGGTGGAATCGCTTCAGAAAGTGCGGAAGAGCGGCGGCAAGGTGTATCTGACAAATCTTCAGCCGCGGGTGAAGGGGCTGCTGGAGATTGCGCGGCTGGATACGATCTTCGTGATCGTTCCCGGCGAAGCAGATGCGCTGAAGAAGTAATCGACCGACAACCGATCTAGAAGTGAGCGCTTTGAACGCGTGTGGGTGATGCTGCGCTCATGGAGCACGGGTTGAAAACCCGTGCCACGGTTGTGGTATGAAGGCTTTGCTGAATCCAATCTCGGTGGTGGGTGCGACTACGATCTCGACGCTGGAGTTCATCGGCGGGGTCGGATACCTGCTGCGGGACACGCTCTTCTCTATTCGCGAAGCACTGTTCACCTCGCGCGGGAAGCGATTGGGGTGGAAGAACCTTTGGGCGCAGATGGTGCGAGTGGGCGTGGACAGCATCCCCATTGTTTGTCTCGTGATCTTCTGCATCGGCGCCATCCTCGCGCTGCAGATGGCTCCAATCCTGCGTAGCTATGGCGCGCAGGCGCAGCTTGCGGACATTATCGCCATCGCGGTGTTTCGGGAGCTCGGGCCGCTGGTGGCGGCGATCGTGCTGACCGGATTCGCTGGGGCGTCGATCGCGGCGGAGCTTGGGACGATGGTGGTGTCGGAGGAGATCGAGGCGCTGGAAGCGGAGGCGATCCCGCCGATCCGGTTCCTGGTGACGCCGCGGGTTTTGGCCACGACGATCATGATGGTTTGCCTGGCGGTGGTGGCGGATTTGATGGGGGCCCTGGGCGGGATGAGCACGAGCCGGATCTTTGAGGGTGTGGGTGTGCGACAATACATGCAGCACACGTTCGGGGCGATCAAGCTGCATGACTTCCTGACGGGACTCATTAAAGCAGGCGTCTTTGGCTCGTTGATCAGTGGGTTTGCGTGCTACCTGGGACTGAATGTGACGGGCGGCGCCGAAGGCGTCGGCGCGGCAACCACGCGAACCGTCGTGCTGACGATCGTGGCGCTGATTTTGGTGGATCTGATGTTCACCGCTGTCTTTTATCACTTGGGGTGGTGAGCAAGAGGGGTTGGCCACAGAGATCACAGAGATCACAGAGAAGGAGATTCAGTGGACCCTTATGTTGATGAAGAGATGGAGCCAGATGCGGATCTAAACCAGATCACCAACGCGATCATTGGCGCGGCGATAGAAGTGCATACGCATTTAAGAGCCGGGCTGTTGGAAAACCTTTACGAACAGGCGCTGGCAATTGAGTTCCGCAACCGGCAAATTCCTTTTGAGCGTCAGCTGTTGGTGCCGGTGCTCTATAAGGGTGAGAAGATTGGCGAGCATCGGCTTGATTTTCTCGTAGCTGGGAAGGTCGTAGTCGAGCTGAAATCGGTGGAACAGTTCTCCCCCACCCACAGCGCCCAAATGATCTGCTACCTGTGCATCACACAATGCAAGCTTGGCTTGCTGCTCAATTTCAACGTGCGCGCGATGAAAGACGGCATCAAGAGAATCGCCAATTGACGTCTCTGTGATCTCTGTGATCTCTGTGGCCAATCCTCTTCTTTCCATGCCGGAAGTAGCGATACAAGTTTGTGATGTGACGAAGATGTTTGGGTCGCGGAAGATCCTGGACGCCATTCGTCTGGATGTGCATCAGGGGGAGACGCTGGTCATTCTGGGAGGGTCGGGGTCCGGGAAGTCTACGCTGCTTCGGACGATGATTGGGAACCTTCGGCCGGAGATGGGGAAGATCATCGCGCTGGGGAAAGATCTGTGCTCGATGACGGAGATGGAGCTGCGGGAGTATCGCAAGGCGATTGGGGTGCTGTTTCAGTCGGGGGCACTCTTTAACTCGATGACCATTGCAGACAACGTGGCTTTGCCGCTGCGGGAGCATACGGATCTGGCGGAAGAGACAATCTCGATCATGGTGAAGATCAAGCTGGAGCTGGTGGGGCTGCGGGAGCATGCGGAGAAGATGCCGGCGGAGCTGTCGGGGGGAATGAAGAAACGCGCGGGTCTGGCTCGGGCGATTGCGCTGGATCCGAAAATCCTGTTCTATGACGAACCCAGTGCCGGTTTGGATCCCGTCATGACGGCGGAGATCGATCAGCTCATCATCGACTTGAACAACAAGCTGGGCGTGACGAGCGTCGTCGTCACGCACGACATGGGGTCGGCGTTTCGGATTGCAGACCGGATGGTGCTGCTGGATCGGGGGAAGTTTGTGATTTCGGGGACGCCGGAGCAGCTCAGGGATTCGCAGGACCCGCTGGTGAAGCAGTTCGTACACGGGCTCACGGTTGGGCCGCTGACGGATCGGCAGAGGACGGGGGCGTATGAGGTGGACTTGTTGGGCGGAGAAGTTTGAAAGGAGCTGTCAGCTATCAGCTGTCAGCCTTCAGCCAAATAGGCTGGCTGAGAGCCGACAGCTGAGAGCTGAAAGCTATGCATTCAGATCGCAACGCATTCAAAGCCGGGTTGTTCATTGTCCTGAGCGTTTTCCTGATCATCCTGGTGGTGGTTGGGATCAAGGGGGTTTCGCGGCTGCTGGAGCCGCACCAGACGCGGGTGGTTTATTTTCGGTTGACGGATGATGTGGGGGGATTGCAGGTGGGGGACGATGTGCGCATTGGGGGATTGAAGGTGGGTGCGGTGCGCGCGCTGGAGATCGACCAGATGCCGGCGACGGGGGATAAGCCGCTGGTTGCGGTGACGTTCAACATGCCTCGGCGGCTGGTGCTCAAGACGGGAGCGCGGGTCAGCGTGCAGGGGACGCTGACGGGAACGAGCTGGTTGAACATTGAAGATATGGGCGGGGGGCAGCCGCTGGCGGCGGTGGCGACGCTGCAAGGCTCGCCGGGGTCGTATGCGCAGGTATTCAGTGCGCTGGGCGAGGTGGCGCCGGAGGTGCGGGAGTTGGTGCGGGATGTGCGGGGCGTGACGGTGCCGAGGGTGAACGAGACGCTGGCGAGCTTCAAGGGGACAGGTGAGCGCGCGAGCGAGGCAATGGTGCAGG
Source organism: Tepidisphaeraceae bacterium (assembly GCA_036387255.1). Lineage (GTDB taxonomy): Bacteria > Planctomycetota > Phycisphaerae > Tepidisphaerales > Tepidisphaeraceae > DASVUC01. The sequence goes on from DASVUC010000136.1 coordinate 8,033, forward strand.
TGCGGGATCTGATCGGCGACACCAAGACGGACCTGCGTGGGACGGCGGCGAACCTCAATGTCGCAACCGGGACGATCAAGCAGAAGCTGCCGGGGCTGCTGGATAAGGTGGACACGGTGCTGGCGACGGTGAAGGCGTCGGTCGACAGCGCGTACAGCGCGCTGGAAGACATCAAGACGACGATGGTGAATGCGAAAGAGCTGACGGGCGCTGCGCGGTCGATCGTGATGGGCAATCGCGGGAAGTTAGACGGTTTTGTGACGAACCTGAAGACGGCGTCGGACAACCTGAAGGCCGCGACGGCGGAGATTCGGCGGAGCCCCTGGCGGCTGCTGTATAAGCCGGGGAAGGGTGAGATGGCGAACCTGAACCTGTACGATGCGGCGAGGCAGTTTGCGGAGGGAGCGGGGGATGTGAGCGATGCGGCGGTGTCGCTGCGCGATGCGCTGAAGGACCCGCGCGTGGACCAAGCGACGTTGCAGAAACTGATCAACCGTCTGGACGATTCCTTCGGCGGGTTCAAGAAGGTTGAAGATGATCTTTGGAAGCAGGTGAAGGCGGAGTAGCGCAACGGTTAAGGCCGCTGGGGTGGAACAGCAGTTGCAGCGAAAGCGGCATGCCTGCTCCATCCCGACCGCTTGTGGAACAACTGGAATCGCGATGTCTGCTGGCCGCCACCCATCTGCGCATCGACGCCGGCGGGAGCGGCTTCACCGAAGCATCGGGCAAGGGATGGTCGGCCGATCGCGGGTTTACCGGCGGGACTGTCGTTACGGCGCCGTTTGCGGTGGATGGAACGGATGCCGATGCGATGTTTTCGACAGCGCGGGTGGGAACGTTTGGGTATTCGCTCCCTGTGACGCCGGGGAATTACAAGCTGAAGTTGTTGTTTGCCGACGGCGAGTCGACAAAGGTGGGGCAGCGGCTCTTTACCGTGACGGCGGAGAAGAAGACGGTTCTGTCGAACTTCGACATCTTTAATGCCGCGGGCGCGAAGAGCGCGGTGACGAAGACGGCCGACGTGACCGTACGCGACGGGCGGTTGAGCTTGTGGTTTCAGTCCAAGCGCGGGGAGGCGATGGTGTCGGCGATCGCGCTGCTGCCGGTGTCACCGCTGGGGCTTCAGTGGAAGCAGGTGGCGAGCGCGCCGATCCCGCGATTCGAGAGCATGAGCGCGGCGGTGAATGGGAAAGTGTTTACCTTCGCGGGCTTTCATACCAACGACATCCGCACGACTAAGCGCTCGGATGCTTATGACCCGGCGACGGATCAATGGACGCAGATTTCCGATGCGCCCGAAGCGCTATCGCATGCGGCGGTGGCGACGGATGGGGCGCGCGTGTATCTCGCGGGCGGGTTTGTCGGGGATTGGAAGGGCGTGAATACGCCGGTGACGAATCACGTTTGGATTTACAACACGAGCGCGAATGCGTGGAGCGCGGGGCTCGATCTGCCCGCGCCGCGGGCGGCGGGAGCGCTGGTGCGGGTGGGGCGTTTGCTCCACTTCTTCGGTGGGGTGGACAGCGGGATTCGGGACTCGGGATCGCACTGGGTGCTGGATCTGCGCAAGCCCACGGCGTGGAAGAGCGCGGCGGCGATGCCGAACCCGCGGAATCACCTGGGGTACATCAACTACGAAGGGAAGATCTTCGCCATCGGCGGGCAGCATCAGCTTGATGAGGAGAATGGGAACGACACGCGCGTGGATGTGTATGATCCTGCGAGCAACACCTGGCGCGCGGTGGCGAAGCTGCCGGCGCCGCAGTCGCATATTCACAATTCGACGTTTATCTGGGGCGGGCGGATCACGATGATCGGGGGATCAACGGTGGGCCACACATCGCTCGCGAACCTGACGCAGTATGACCCGAAGCGAAATAAGTGGGTGACGATTGGATATCTGCCGGGGCCGAGAAGTGCGGCGGCGGCGGGGTTGGTGGGGGACAAGGTGGTGGTGACGGGTGGGACGCTGACGGAGATTTCGCCGCAGACGACGACCTGGATTTTGACGGGGACGTGAGCGCCCGAAGGAGATCAGCGGACGCTTTCAGGGCAGTCGCATGCGGATCTCGCCATCGGTGATGCTTTCAGACACCCAGCCTTGTCTCTGATAGAAGGTGCGCGCGGGGGTGTCGGCGCCGGTTTCGAGCCAGATCGGGTCATTGCTCTGCGAGCGCAGCCAGTTGATGGCCTGGTGAAGCAATCGGGTGCCAACGCCCTGGTGCTGCGCTTGTGGGAGCACGAAGAGCGCGAAGATCGAGCGGGTGTTGCTGTCGGCGAGGGCGAAGCCGACGGGGTTGCCGGCTTCTTCGGCGATCCAACCTCGGGTGGTGGTCTCGAGCATCTCCCTGACAGACTTGATGTTGACGCCTTTGGCGGCGAGCACTTCTCGCGTGGTGGCGTTCTCCTTCACCGCAATGCGTATGGTGAACATGCTCGGCACATCCGCGGCGGTCGCATCTCGGATGCGCAGTTGTTTCGGCAGGTCAGGCGAATTCATGACGGAGCTTTTCAGCGGCGGCGACTTCATTTTTCATTTTGTCGTAAACTTCGTCGATGCTCACTTTGGCGGCGGAGCCGGGGGCGAAGCCGCAGTCGGGGTTGAGGGTGATGCGGGAGGGGTCGAGGTGCTCGCTCGCTTTTTTGACGCGGGCGTAGATTTGGTCGGCGGAATCGATGTGGCCGGGTTCGGTGCCGACGCAACCTAAGCCGATCTCGAAGTCTTCGCGAAGCTTCTTCAGGACGGAGAGATCGCCGGCGCCGGGGTGGGTGAATTCCATGGTGAGGTGGTTGACCTTCAAGCGGTTGAGCTGCTTGAGGATCGGATCGTAGCCGCCGGCGTGGGTAGCTTCGCCTCGGGCGCGAGCGCCGGCGCGGCGGCAGAGGTGGACGGCCAGCTTGAGGTCGGAGAACCCGTCAACGACGGCGTTGACCATGTCGACTGCAAAGTCCGCGGCTTTGTCGGCGTCATCATATTTAGCGCGCACCTCAGGATCGACGAAGAGGCAGAGGTGCGGGTCGTCGATCTGGACAATGGTGGCGCCGGCGTCCCGGAGCAGCTCGAGCTCTTTGCGCAGGACGGGGACGCAGTCACGGACGAAGTCGTCGCGCTGGGGGTAGGCCTTGGAGCTTTTGCCTTGTTCCCACATGCGCTCACCGAGCAAGGCGGGGGCGGGGAGCGTGGCTTTGATCATCTTCCTGGTGATCTTCTTGAGGAGCCGCACTTCTTTGGCAATGGTGCCGGGTTTCTTGGGGGATAGCTTTTCGGTGACGACGGTCCAGGGGCGGCCGTCGGGGCTGACGCCGACTTCGAAGCCGTGCGCGAGCTCCGCGATGACGCCGATGTAGCTCTTGCGCCACCACTCGCCGTCGGTGATGACATCGAGGCCAGCGTTTTCCTGCATCGCGACGACATAACGTACGGCGGCTTCCATGCGGCGGTCGTAGTCTTCGCTTGAAATGTGGGGGTGGGCTATGAGCTCGCGCACGAACTCCGGGCGCGGAACGGAGCCGACGACGCTGGTGGGGAAGAGAATGCCATAATCATTGAGAGCCATATCGTTCCTCGTGATGCAAATAGCCGTTACCGCCAGTCTCGGTTGGCAAGGGCGTAGTCTTCTTCGGTGTCGATTTCCATGTAGTCGCCGTGGGTGGCGACGAAGTTGATGGTGATGCCGCGCTCGATCATCTCCTGGAAGAGGAGGATGAGATACGCCTTCTCAAAGATCTTCGCTTCGCGCCAGGGTTTGCCGGCGTGTTCCTGTTTCACACGATGGTAATGCTGCTTGAGCAGTTCCGCCCCGCGCGGGGAGAACTTGGCGACGCCGATGTATTCGCCGTGGGCTTGGTCGGAAGGCAGGTCGCGATGAATGCGAAGGACGCGATCCGCTTCGACGATGACTTTTTCGGCGTCGCCTTCGGGATGCTGCGAGCGGTCGGCGTAGCGGTCGCGCCAGTGGGTGTCGACGCAGAGAACGATGTCGCCGGGATGGTTGAGGGCGTCGCGGACGACGCTGTCGCGGAAGAGGATGTCGGAGTAGGCGCAGACGAAGCCGCCGGCCATGTACTGCTCGGCGTGGAAGAGCGAGGCGAGGATGTTGTTGTTCATCCAGTCGGCGTTGTGGGCGAAGGTGAAGAGCGAGTAATCGCGGCGGATCTGGTCGATCTGGTAGCCGCCGATGAAGATCTTGTTGTCGCGCAGGCCAGCGCCGTCAAATGCGTGGATCGTCCAGTCGAGGATGCGTTTGCCCGCGACGTGGGCGTAGCACTTGGGCTGGTTGTCGGTCATCGCCTTGAGGCGGCTGCCGCGGCCGGCGCCGATAATAATGGCTCTCACGTATTCACCTCTTTTGGGGCAAAGCGTTCCACTTGGGCACGAGCATCAGACCTCCAACGAAGACCATGGCGCCGAGGAGCGCGAAGACGCCGCCCCAACCCCAGCGGGCGTTGAAGAAACCGGGCAGGGTTCCGCCGAGGATGGCGCCGACGGAGCCCACGCCGTTGATCACACCGGAGGCGGTGGACGCGCCGCGGCGTGTGCCGAAGTCGACGGCGGCGGTGCCGGTGATGAGGCTGTCGGGGCCGTAGAGGAGCAACCCGATCATGAAGAAGCTGCCGCCCAGCATCCACCGATTGGTGGGAAGAAAGTTGAAGCAGAACAGCAGAACGCCCAGCAGCAGCAGGCCGATAACGCATACGGGAACGCGCCGGGTGCGGAAGAGCCGATCGGAAATGAAGCCTGCGCCGAGGGCGCTAATCGGGCCGGCAAGTTCGAAGAGGGCGCTGAGGCCGCCGGATTCGAGCATGTCGCTGCCGAGCTTCGCGTGCATGTACTTCGGGCCCCAGAAGAGGATCGCGTAGCGCGCGGGTTTGACCATCAGGTAGACGAGCGAGAGGAGGATCACCATCGGGTTGGTAATGACTTGGCCGATGACGCGCCAGGTGCTCTCTTGATCGCTCGAAATGTTGTCCGAGCGCGACGGTGTGGCCTCGTCTTCGACAGGAGGCATCCCCACATCTTCCGGCGCGTTCCGCTGGAACAGCATGAACGCGATCCACACGCAGAAGAGCAGCATGGCGGGAAAGAAGAACGCCCAGCGCCAGCCCCTGTATTTGCCGGCATATCCGGCAATCAGCGACGCGATCAAGCCACCGAGGGCGTAGTTCGTGCACCACAGGCCCATGATGGTGCCGCGCTCGCGGCGGGAGAAGAAGGCGCTGATGTTCTTGGCGAGTGGTCCCCACCCGCTGGATTGGCACAGGCCCTGGATGATGAAGCAGATGCCGAAGAGGATGACTGTGCTGGAAGCGCCCATCGCGGCGGCGGCGATGACGGAGAGGAGCATTCCGGTTCCGACGACGATTCGCGTACCGAGGCGGTCGCCAAGCATTCCGAAGAGGAATTGGCCGATCGCGTAGGCGGTGAGGTAGGCCCCGTCGATCCAGGCTAGCTGCGCATCGCTCCAGCCGAGCGTGGGGTCTTTCTGGATGCCGATCTTGGCGACAGAGAAGGATTTCCGGGTGAGGTAGAAACCGGCGTAGGCGAGCCAGGTGACGGCGAAGATCTGCCAGCGCCAGCGGCGGTGCGATGCGACATCTTCCTCCGCCAATGTCGTCATGAGCGGCGATTCTACCGGGGGCGGGTGCGTCTCGCGAGAAGCTGTAGAGGAGCTGCTGAGTTGCGATTTGGCGGTTTCCACTTACCATCGCCAAGCGCTTACGACTGCAGCCAAAGGATTGCATATGCCTACGAATGTTGACGTTCCCGCGCTGGGAGAATCTGTGCAGGAGGCCACGCTGATCAAGTGGCACAAGAACGATGGGGATCCGGTGAGCGCGGCGGAGCCGCTGGCCGAGTTGGAAACCGACAAGGCAAACGTGGATGTGCCCAGTCCCGCCGCGGGAATCCTTCGCCGCGTGAAGAAGGAGGGGGAGACGGTAACGATCGGAGAGACGATCGCGAAGATCGAAGAGGGGAACGGCGCGGCGGTGACGAAGAAAGCGTCGACTGCGAGCGGGGGCCCGGCCGCTCCGCCGCGGGAGAGTGTTGCGCCCAAAGCAGCAGAGCCTGCGAAGAGCGGCAAACCAGCGCCGTCCAAACCGGAAGACATGCGTCCATCAGTTCGTCGCATCGTGGAAGAAAAGAACCTCGATCCATCGAAGATCCAGGGCACTGCCAAGGGCGGTCAGATTACGAAGGAAGACGCGGAGCGTGCCGCGGAAGGTTCTGTCGAGCGAGCTGTCGTTGCGACGCCCTCGCCGACGCCTCCTCCCGCGGCGGCTGCGACGGCGACACCATCTGCCGAAGGTGGGATTCGTCGCGTTCCCATGACCCGCATCCGAAAGCGCATCGCGCAGAACCTCGTTCAGGCGCAGCACACTGCGGCGATCCTGCACACGTACAACGAGATCGATCTCCAGGCGGTGAGCGACCTTCGGACGCGCTACAAGGAGACGTTTGAGAAAACCCACGGCGTGGGCCTGGGGTTCATGAGCTTCTTTGCCCGCGCGGTGGTGCTGGCGCTTCAGAAATATCCCAACGTGAATGCCTCCGTCGATGGTGATGACGTGGTCTATCACGACTACGTGAACCTCGGCATCGCCGTTTCGACTGAACGCGGGCTGGTGGTTCCGATTCTGAAGAACGTGCAGGATATGTCGTTCGCGAAGATCGAATCCGAGATCAAACGTGTGGCGCTCGCCGCGCGTGATGGGAAGCTGGCGCTGGAGGAACTGTCGGGAGGGACGTTCACGATCACCAATGGCGGGGTGTTTGGATCCCTGCTCTCGACGCCGATTCTTCTGCCGCCGCAGTCAGGCATTCTGGGGATGCATGCGATCAAGAAGCGGCCGGTGGTGGTGGATGATCAGATTGTGGTGCGGCCGATGATGTACATCGTGCTGGGGTACGATCATCGGCTGATTGATGGGAGAGAGTCTGTGAGCTTCCTGGTGAAGCTAAAGGAATATCTTGAAGATCCGGCGCGGTTGATGCTTGAGGTTTGATGTGGGTGCGAAGAGATGCGGGCGCTATCTCCGAGATAAGCGAGAAGGGCGGCCGACCTTGCGATCGTGCCGCCCTTTCACCCTCGAATCACCGTTTATTGTTTAGGCCGCAAGCGGCACTTGATCGAATTCCATCGCCAGGCGATATCCCATCGCGCTCGGCTCGCAGCGGATGACGCGGCCCTGCGCATCCCAGCCGCGACTGACGCCCTGCGCCGGGAAGGAAACCAACACGCGCTCGCCGCGCTTCAGGGGAACGTCGGTGATGGCGGAAAGCCCGCCGAGCGACACATCGCGCAGCGCCATCGTCATCAGCGGCTCGCGCAGCGCCTCGACCGTGTGGTCGACGCGCTTGCCCTGCACGTGGGCGTGAACTTCTTTGCGCGGGAACATGCGGCGGTCCGCGGGGTTTTCGATGGCAAACGGATTGTGACTTGAACTGAACGCGACCATAATCGCCTGCTCCCGTATCATGATCTCAGGCTCCAATACCTGAGGACAGAAATGTCATCGGCGATAGGAAGCGCGTGAATTACCCGCATTAACATTTTTCAGGAGCAAATGGGCGTGGAGCGGAATCAGTCGGCGGGGGTGGTGTATCTCGTCGGCGCCGGCTCGGGCGATCCTGGCCTCATCACGGTGCGGGGCGCGAAGTTATTGGAACGCGCCGAGGTGGTCGTTTATGACGCGTTGGCGAACCCGGCAGTGCTGAATCGTTGCCGGGCAGACGTTGAGAAGATTTACGTGGGCAAGCAGGCGGCGGCGCACTCCTTTACGCAGGAGCAGATCAACCGATTGCTGGTCGAAAAGGGGCTGGCGGGGAAGCGCGTGGTGCGGCTGAAGGGGGGAGATCCGTTTGTCTTTGGACGCGGCGGGGAAGAGTGCGAGGCGCTGCACGCGGCGGGCGTGCGGTTTGAAGTGGTGCCGGGGATCACGGCGGCGATCGCGGCTTCGTGCTACGCGGGAATCCCGGTGACGCATCGGGATTTCAACTCCAGCTTCACGTTCATTACCGGGCATGAGAAGGAAGAGCAGTACCAGGACGAAAAGGCAAAGAATCGCGAGGCGGGTGGCGCATCAGATCTGGATTGGCATGCGATTGCGAAGCTGCCTTGCGTGGCATTTTATATGGGGGTGAAGTCGCTGGGGCGGAACGCGGAGAAGCTGATTGCGCATGGGAAAGATGCAGCGACGCCGGTGGCGGTGATCCAGTGGGGAACGTGGCCGCGGCAGCGGACGGTGACGGGGACGCTGGCGGATATTGCCCAGCGCGTGGCTGAGGCGAAGATTTCGCCGCCGGCCCTGACGATCGTGGGGAAGGTGGTGACGCTTCGTGGAATCATGAACTGGTTCGAGACCCGGCCGCTGTTCGGTCAGACGGTGGTGGTGACGCGCACGCGGCAGCAGGCGAGCGCACTAACGGAGAAGCTGGAAGAGCTGGGGGCAAATGTCATCGAGGCGCCGACGATTGAGCTTCAGCCGCCTGACGATCTTCGCGAGGTGGATGAGGCGCTGGGAAACCTGCGCACTTACAACTGGGTGATCTTTACGAGCCAGAATGGGGTGGAGCTGACGAAGCGGCGGATGATGGAGCTGGGGCTGGATGCGCGGGCGTTTACGGGAACCAAGGTGGCGGCGATTGGGGAAGCGACGGCGGAGGCGGTCCGGGAGCAGCTTTGCCTGCGCGTGGACCTGATGCCGAGGAGTTTCGTCGCTGAAGCGCTCGCGGATGAGCTTTTAGCGCAGAAGCAGGTGGAGGGGAAGAAGTTTCTGCTGCTGCGAGCGGATGTCGCTCGGGCGGTGCTGCGAGAGCAGCTTGCGACATCGGGGGCAGCCGAAGTACGCGATGTGGCCGTGTATGAGACGAAGCAGGCGAAGGCGCTACCGCAGAACCTTATGGACGATCTGAATGCGGGGCGGGTGTCGTGGGTGACGTTTACCAGCAGCAGCACGGCGAAGAATTTTGTCACGCTCGTCGGCGAGACCTATCGAGAGCAATTGCAAAACGTGAAGCTCGCGAGCATCGGGCCGATTACGACGGCGACGATGAGAGAGCTGGGGCTGGAGCCGACCGTGCAGGCGGAACAGTTCGATATCGAGGGGCTGGTGGATGCGGTGCTGAAGGCGACTTGATGCCGAGCTGGCAATCCAAACTTCGACCATGGCTGGCGCGCTTCGCGATGTCGCTGCTGATCATCGGGATGGTGCTGCTTTGGGAGGGATATAAGGCGCTGGGTCGGGAGGGGGGGCCGCAGAACACGCCGCGGGCGATTGTCTGCGTGATCGGAGCGGGGGCTTGTCTCGCCCTTTCGGCGGCGGGAATGCGCGAGCGGCATCGTCAGGATTGATGGAACAGCTCGTGATAGGCGCGGGCCATCGTCTCGAAGCCGAAATGCTGGACGCGCGCGAGCGCTGCACGGGAAAGCTCATCGCGTCGGACGGGGTCATTTGCCAGCGTAATCATCGCGGCCGCAAGAGCAGAGGGGTCGCCGACGGGAACAAGCATGCCGTGCTTTCCGCGCGAGAGAATTTCCATGGGCCCCGCGGTATTCGTCGAGAGGCAAGGCAGGCCAAGCGCCATGGCCTCGAGCAAGGCCAGTCCGAATCCCTCGGTTGCGCTGGCGAGGACGAAGAACTGCGCGTGCTTGAGGTAGGGATAGGGATTCTCTCGCTTGCCGAGGAAATGCACCGTCTCGTTAGCGTTTAATGACGACGCCAGGTCGTTCAGCGCCTGATCCAGTTCGCCTTCGCCAATGATCGCCAGGTGGTGTGAGAATCCTTTGGCTTTTGCTTCAGCGAACGCGCGTAGCAGCGTTGGATAATCCTTCGCCGGCACGAGGTGACCTAGCGCGACGATGTACGGCCTTGGCGGAAGATCGGTCGCGGGTTCTTCCGCAAGCGCGTGGACGCGATCCACATCGATGCCGTGGGGGATCACTTTCGTCCGCGAGACGTTGAAGTTCAGCAAAAGGTCGTCGGCGATGGCCTGCGTCGGCACGATCACCAAGCGCTTGCGGTAGCGCCGGCGAATGAGCCAGCGGACCAGCGGCCGCGTGATGTTTGCGCGCAGTAGTGTGGAGAGATGGCCGTGGACGGAGAGGATGACGCGGCGCTTCGGCGCGACGGCGGGGACGATGACGCTGGGCCAATTGTGGAGGGCGAAGATGACGTCGGGGTCGAGCCGCTGGATCGCACGCTTCACCTGAAGCGCGTTGGGTAACGTTTCGGTGAAGCGTCGCCAATCGTCGTGCACGGTGGCGCCAAGTTCCTCGATGTGGTTGAAGAGTTGGCGGTCTGCGCCTGTCGCGGAGCCTTTGCGGAGGAGCAGCAGATCGATCTGGTAATCGTCGGGATAGAAGCGCCTCAGCGCGGCGGCGAGGTTTCGGCAGAAGACGCCCGTGCCGCCGTGAATCTCGATCAGGACGATCAGGAGTTTGAGCGGGCGCTGGGGCATGTGTGGCATCAACCCGGCTGCTCGCCGCGCTGGAGGCGTTGAAGTTCTTCGAGCTTGGCCTGCA
>DASVUC010000137.1:0-11862 GCA_036387255.1 Tepidisphaeraceae bacterium
AGATGGAGGCGAGCACGGAACCAACGCAGTCGAAGGCATATGACCTGACGAACCTGCGGCGGGTGACTGGCGAGCGGATGTCGTGGAAGGTGGAGAACGGCCATCGGTTCACAGCACTGAACCTGCTCGAGCCGGCCGAACTGATGTTCGCCGGCGAGGGGTGGGGACAGCGCGATCCGTTCAACAAGGACCAGGGAGCGACGCTGCCGTATGTCGTGAGGCATCAGGAGGGAGCGGGGATGAAGCGATTTGCAAGCGTCTTCTGCACAGATGCGTTCGTGAAAAGCGCCAAGCGGGCGATAAGCAACGATTCTGTTGTGGTCACGGTAGAAACGGAAGACGGCACTGACACGATCACCTGCGGCCGCGGATTTTCCGTGAAGTCTAAAGACTGGAGCTTTGAGCATGGCGAGTGAAGTTGCACTTCTCGGCGGAACGCCGGTGCGCACGGAACCGTTTCCGCAATGGCCGGTGTGGGATGAGCGCGAAGAGCAGGCGGTTTTGCTGACGCTGCGGAGCGGCAAATGGGGGAAGATCGACGGCGAGGAAGTGCGGACGTTTGAGCAGCAATTCGCGGAATATCACGGGGCGAAGTTCGGCATCGGCGTGTGCAACGGAACGATCTCACTGAAGATCGCGCTGATGGCGGCAGGGATCGAGGCGGGAGATGAGGTGATCGTGCCGCCCTATACGTTTCTCGCGACGGCGACGGCGGTGATCGAGGCGAACGCGACGCCGATTTTTGTCGACATCGATCGGGAGACGTTCAATCTCGACCCATCGCAGATCGAGCTGGCGATTACGCCGCGCACTCTGGCAATTATTCCGGTGCACCTGGGTGGATTGCCTTGTGATATAGATGCGATCATGACGATCGCGCGCAAGCACAACCTGGTCGTGATCGAGGACGCGGCTCACGCGCACGGCAGCGAGTACAAGGGCCGGCGCGTCGGCGGGATCGGGCACATGGGATCGTTCTCGTTTCAGTCGTCGAAGAACCTGAGCAGCGGCGAAGGCGGGATCATCCTCACGAACGATGACGCGCTGGCACAGCGGTGCCGATCCATCCACAACTGCGGAAGAATCCCTGGCGGGGCGTGGTACGAGCATCATGTCATCGCGGGAAACTATCGGCTGGGCGAGCTTCAGGGGGCGCTGCTCAATGCGCAGATGGAACGGCTCGATGAGCAGACGAATCGGCGGGATGAGAACGGAAAATATCTGGACGCGAAGTTGAAGCGGCTGCCGGGGATCATGCCGCAGAGGCGGACGGCTGATTGCACGCGAAATGCGTATCACCTGTACTGCTATCGATATGATGCGAACATTTTTGGGATGCCGCGAAAGCGGTTTGTGGAGGCGATGAACCGGGAGGGGATTCCGGTGGCGGAAGGGTATGTGCTGCCGCTGTATCGGCAGCCGTTGTTCGCCAACAAGGCATTCGGGCCGTACACGGGGAGCATCACCGCGCGGCCGGATCTGGATTACGGGAAGCTTCGCCTTCCGAATGCGGAGGCCATCTGCGGGGGCGAGGGCGGATGGATTTACCAGAGCGTGCTGCTGGGGACCCAGCGCGATATGGATGATGTGGTGCGGGGATTTGAGAAGGTGTATGAGCATCGACATGAGCTGGCGGAGCAGCACGAGCCGGCGATGGCGAAGTGACGCATGAAGGTTGGCGCTGCTCAGGTTGAGATTTCGCCCACGGTGCCGGTGGAGCTTTGCGGGTTTGCCCTGCGCGAGCATCCGTGTGTTGGCGTGGAGGCGCCAATCTTCGCTCGGGCTGTTTATCTCGAGCATGCGGGCGAAAAGCTGCTGATGATTGTGTGTGATGTGATCGCGTTGGATACGGAGACGGTGTTACGCGTGCGGCGGTGGGCGGAGCAAGCGCTGGGGTTGGAGCCGCGTCAGGTGATGCTGGCGGCGACGCACACGCATTCGGCTCCGGCGACTGTATCCCTCTTCTCCGCGGGCGCATGCAGCGAGAGCTATGTACAATTTCTGGAAGAGCAGATGTGCCGGGTGGCTGGGGCGGCGGTGGAGTCTGCTGAATTGGCTGATGTTGTGTCGGCGCGTGTGTCGCTGGAGTTGGCGATTGATCGAAGGGATCAACCTTCCGCGCATACGGATCCTTGGGTTTGGGGAGTTGGCTTCAAGCGCGCGGACGGAAGTTTCATCGCGGCGATGATCAATTATGCGATGCACCCGGTCGCGCATGGGCACGTGCAGCGACAGGTGAGCCCGGATTGGTGTGGGGCGGCGGCGGAGTCTGTTGCGTCGCTGCTCCGGTGCGATGTTGCGACGGTGACGACGGGCGCGGCGGGGAACTTGAATCCGCCGTTTCTTAATGAGCCTTGGAGTGCGGTGAAAGCGCTGGGGCAGCGGGTTGCGGCGGCGATTGCGCCTGCGCTGCGGACGGCGGCGCCGCAACGGGAAGCGCTTCGCGTGGTGAGCCGGTCGGTTGCGCTGCCGCTTGAAGCCCATGACCAGGCGGGAGTCGACGCTGTCGCCGATCGGGAACTCGTGAAGATCGATCCTTCCTGGGCTTGGCGCGATCTGTATCGATCGGCGGTGCAGCAATGGCGAGAGAAGATGAAGCAGGAGGTGGCGGCCGGGCGGGGCGAGTCGGTGGAGATTGAAATTCAGGTCACGAAGATCGGAGAGGTTTATCTGGTGGCAATCAACGGCGAAATTTTCTCGCGCTTCACGGATCTGCTGCGCCAGCGGACGGGGAAGGATCTGTTTGTCGTGGCATATGCGAACGCGGCGTTTGGTTATGTGCCGACGCGCCAAGCGTATGCTGAAGGTGGATATGAAGTGGATCAGGCGCACTTCTTCTACGGCAGCTTTCGGCCCCGGATTGGTGGATTGGAAATGCTGGTGAATCATGCGGCGGAAATCATCAACGCGATGTGAGGTTGCATGAGCGAGACGCTCATGCCACGCTGGGCGTACATGAGAATGCTGATTGCACTCGTGCTCTTGTGTTGGCTGACGCCCGCTCGCGCGGCGGAGGAAAAGGCTCCGGAGGTGCTCGTCGGCGCGTATTACTTCTCCGGCTGGTGGGAGGAGATGCCGAACAAGTACCACGTTTCGGGGCAGGATTGGCGGGAGCGGTATCCGGGGCGCATCGCGACCCTGGGCGAATACAACACGCAGAAGACGATGGACCGTGAGATCGTCGCGGCCAGCGCGCACGCGGTGAGTTTCTTTCAGTTTCTGTGGTACTTCCAGGGCAACAAGGGCGGGGAAGCGATCAAGGAGAAGCTGAACGACGGCATCAAATATTTCACCACGTCGCCGGAGAACGAGCGGATGCGGTTTACGGTGGAGTGTGTGAACCATACCCCGTTCGGGATCTTCGACGACAAGGCATGGGAGGCGTCGTGCCGGGAGTGGATCGCGTTCTTCAAGCACCCGCGATACCTGAAGGTTGACGGGAAGGCGATCTTCAAAGTGCATGGCGTGGATTATTTTCGGCAGCAGTGCGGGGGGAATGACAAGGCGCGGGGGCGATTGGCCAAGCTGCGGGAGATCGCACGAGCCGAGGGCGCGGGGGAACTGCTCATCAGCGGCGGGGTGATGGCGGGAGCGCTGCCGAAAACGGAAGACGTGGAGATGTACGATTTTCTGACGACATACATGGACGTCCCGGCGATTCCTAAGCACCAGGATCTCTACGCTTATAGTGAGCTTCTCGCGCTGGCGCAGAAGGGTTGGAAGAGTTATGGCGAGAAGTCGCCGAAGCCTTATGTGCCGTGCGTTCCGGCGGGCTGGGATCCGCGGCCCTGGCGGGATTCGCGGCCGAGCTTCGCGCTGCCGGAAGAGCGTGAGTGGCTGAGCGCGCTGCTCGATGTGCGCAAGCATCTTGATCGCTACCCGATGAAGCTGGGGGTGCCGGCGGGGAAAGATCAGCTTCAGAAGATGATCCTGATCTATGCGTGGAACGAGTTTGCAGAAGGCGGCTTCATCGCGCCGACGCAGGGAGACGGAGGCATGAAACTCAACGTCATCCAGAAAGTCTTCGGCCAGCAGTAGAGATCTGTTTTCACCCGGCCATGGACGAGATGCGCAGCCTATGAAGGGAGGAAGCTGCGGGCGCCGGCGAAGGTGCGGGTCAGACTTTCGCTGGCTTTGACGTCTTCTTCGTAGACGCCGTTGCGGCTCCGGGAGGCGTGGATGATGTTCCAGCCGCCGGTGCTGATCCCGACGTGGCCGATGCGGGTGCGCTCGTCGTTGTAGAAGAAGAGGAGGTCGCCGGGCAGGAAGGGTTCTTCGATGACGCGACCGGCGGGGTACTGGAGGCTGGCATCCCGCGGGATCGTGTAGCCGGCGAGGCGGTGGGCGAGTTGGGCGAGACCGGAGCAGTCGATGCCCATCACGGAGCAGCCGCCCCAGAGGTAGTAGACGCCCGTGAGGTTGCGGGCGCTTGCGACCATGTCCTGGCGGGCGACCTCAGGTTCCATCGGGAGCGACGCGAGCGAACGCAGGCTCTGAGCGAGGGTCCATCCGGAGGGCAGCATGTCGCCTGCGGGCTGAATGCGGCACCAGCCATCCCGCGCATCGGTGACGCACACATGGGTTCCGGCGAGGAGGCGGGTCAGGGGCGCCAGCTTTTTTGCAGGATCAGCGATCAGCGGAGACATCGGCGATTGCACCATGTGGGTGAAGGCAGCGGGCTGCGTTTCCGTCATGTAGGGGAGGTAGGCCCACCCGAGGTAGCCGTCCGTTTGGCGGACGAGGGCCCACTTGTCGTGCTGTTCCAGAATTTCGAGCTGCGCGCCGTTCGTCACCTGCGTGAGCATCTCGGCGAGGAACGAGGGCTCTTTGTGCAAGTCGGTGATGTTGGTCGCGATCGTGCGCAGGACCGGCGGCGATTTACGCACGACGGTTACCTGGGCATCGTCAATATTCGCCGCCCCCGCTGCTCGCTGCATCGCCTGGCGCAGCTCGTCGAGATTGCGTTGCTCCAGCACGCGGCCCGCGAGGGCGATGCGGTTTGCTTCTGCCGACCGGATCTGCACATCGAAGATGTGGAGCCGCTTGTCGGCATGTTTGGCGGCGACTTCTGCGAGGATTCCTTCAAGCTGCTGTCTCACCACGCCTCCTTACGCCGATGCCCGCACGATCCGGCACGGTCACGCGCGCGTGCTCATCATAGGTCAGCCCCTCGAACGGATCATTGCTGATCAGCAGGGGCGAGTCGAGGTCGATCCAGTCGGCGAGGCCGATGAGGTGGGCCATCGCCGTCGTTCCGATCGAAGTCTCGATCATGCATCCGAGCATCACGTTCATGCCCAGTTCTCGCGCCCGGCGGATCATGGTAAGGGCGGGGATAACGCCGCCGACCTTCATGATCTTCACGTTGATCCCGCGCACGCCCGCGCGGGCGAGCTTCTCGACATCGTCCATCGTCTGGACCGACTCATCGCCGACGATGGGGATCTTTGTCTTTAATTGCACCAGGCCCATGCCTTCGTGATCATCTTTCGCGAGCGGCTGCTCGATGAGCTCGAGTCTGTACTGCTCGAGCCATTTGAGGTGCTCGACGGCGGCGTCGCGCGTCCAGCCGGCGTTGGCGTCGACGACGAGGCGGGCGTCGGGCCGGGCCTCGCGCACGGCACGCAGGCGGGATTCGTCGTCATCGGAGCCCATCTTGATCTTAATGAGCGGATATTTTTCGATCTGCCTTGCCATTCGCGCCATCGCGTCAGGGGTGTCGATGCTGATGGTGAAGCAGGAGCTCAGGGTCTTGGGCTCGGGGACCTCGAGCAGCTTCCAGAGCGGGAGATTTCGTTTCTTTCCGATGCGGTCCAGGAGCGCCAGTTCCAGCGCGCAACGCGACGGCGCGGGGCCTTGGGGAATCCATGGTGCGATCTGCTCGATCTGGTCAGGGAGCGGCTGCGTCGAATCCCCGGCGCGCTGCCAGCAACTGATCATGGCCGAGGGATCAACGCGGTAGTACGGGGGGATGGCGGCTTCGCCCCAGCCTTCGTCGTTGCCTAAGCGGATCCAGAAGGATTGGCGGGTCTCGCTGACGCCGTAGGAGAGGTGGAAGGGGTTGCGGAGTTTGAGCGTGAGGGCTTCCCAGGAAACGGTCGGAGCGTGCATGGGCGCATGGTATGGGATTGGGGGGCGTTGATGTAGGGGCAGGCTTGGAGAAGGAGGAGCGGCCCCTCCACCACCATTTCAGGGACGGGTTGAGGTGGAGTTTCGCAGCACTCGGATGGCGCTGAGCAGGGGCAGGCGGGATGGGCAGACGTAGGAGCAGATGCCGCACTCGATGCAGGCGGGCAGGCCGTAGAACTCGGCGAGGGCTTGGTCGTTTTGCTGGGCCGCTTCGAGCAGGCCGGCAGGATGGATCCTGGTGGGACAGGCGGCGACGCACCAGCCGCAGCGGATGCAGGGATCGGCGCCGCCCGCGCGATCGGCGGATGCCGTGACGGGGCTGACGTCGAAGCGGTTTTCGCCGCCGGCGACGATGGCGTCTGGGGAGATCTGCACATCGCGCAGGACAGCGCCGGCGCGGATGATGACGTTCGTAATGGGGATGTTCAGCGACGCGAGGACGTGGGAGATGGGTGTGCCGACGGGCGCGCTGGCGAGATGGACGCGGCCGTGGCCGCGCTCGCGAATCACGAGAGGGATTTCGGTCATCGCACGGCGCTGGACCAGCGCCTGCCCGACCGCCAGCGCGGCGGCGGCATCGAGCATGAGCACCCCCTGCTCGACCGGGAGCCGGCCCGGGCGCAGGCGGCGGCCCGTGAGCATGTACAGGAGGATCGTCGGATCCGCCTGCGGGTAATCATTTTTGAGCTCGATGATCTTCGCGTAAGCGGCTTTGGCTTTTCTCAAAGCACGCGATACCGGGCGGTATTGCTCAACATCCACCACGAACTGCACGCGCGAGGCGAGCACCTTGGCCAGCGCAAGTGCGCCGGCGACGGCGAGGGGTGCGCCGCTGCGGAGGATGGCGCTGTTCAGTGGTGCTCCGTCGGCTTCCAGAAAGTTGCAGATGACCGTTTCAATTGGGCGCTTGAGCGCCGCGTGCAACTGCGCAATAAGATCGGGGGTCGTTTTTCGGTCGGCCCAGACACCCTGTTCCGCGACGCGCTCCAGGACCTGCGCGAGATTGCCATCAAAAGGCGAAGTTTCTTCGGGCGAAGGTTCGGGCTGATCGGCGTCGACTGTGATTTCAGCGGCAAGGATCGTGTGGCCGGAGGTCAGCTCGATTTCACGCGTGCCGACGACGGTTCCGGCTACGGGAGCGACCGGAGTATAGCCGGCGTCGAGGTTGCCGCTGCTGAGCGGCCCGCCGCGCACGACTGGGCCCTGTCGGATGGCATACTCGATGGCGCTGCGCGGCGAGGTCCCGAGCGGGACGAAGAGCGTCCGCGGCAGCGGGACCGTGGCGAAGCCGGGAATCGTTCCAGGCGCGAGTTGCGGCGATGGTACGGCGACGTCGGTCATATCACCTGGCGAGCGGGATCTTGAGGCGTTCGCACATCTCTCTCAGAGCCTCGACGGCGACGTTGAACAATTGTTCGCCGCTGAAACCGCCGAACTGCTCGTGGGCGGCGAGGTGGGGCTCCATGCTCAGCAGGCCCCGGTAGCCGCGCCCATCGGCGCCGCCGCTGGTCCATGCATCTTTCAAAATCGGCTCGATCTCGCCGTCACCTTTTCCCGCGGGTACGACTTTGCCGCTGCCCCACTTGGCGTCCTTGATATGGATATGCGCCGTGTAGGGCTTCAGCTCGGGCCAGCATTCCAGCGGGCGCTGGCCGGCCTGCACGAAGTTGGCGAAATCGAACGCCATGCGGAGGCGCGGCGAATTGATCGTCTTCATGAGGTCCAGGCAGGCAGCCCCCCGCTCGCCATAGATGTGCCGCTCGTTCTCGTGGATCATCGTGACGCCCGGGTGGTGGGCGAGGTAGTCAACCTTGTGCTGGAAGCGGCGGATAATCTCGTCGCGGTGCTGGTGGATGTCGCCGCCCTCGGGTGCGTAGTAGCTGAACAGACGCAGGAGCGGGGCCTGGAAAAACTCGGCCGTCTCCACCGCGAGCTTGAAGCGGTCGAAGTGCGTTTGCCAGGGCTCATCGATCTTCACCTTCCCGATGGGCGAGCCGATGCTGATGACGCCCATGTTGTTGTCGGCGAGCTTTCGCTTCACGTCATTGCGCAGCGTCTTGTCGAAGTCGAGCACATTGCGGCCAGCGACGGAGCGCAGCTCAAAATGCGTCACGCCGTTGTTCTTGCAGACACGAATCTGATCATCGAGGTTGGGAGAAATTTCATCCGCGAACGCGGCCAACTTCAGCATAAAGTTCCTTGTCAGCTCTTTTGAAGCGCTGCGATTGTAGAGAGACTGCACACACCTTGAAAGTTGCATGAAACTGAGACGGCGTCACATGGTCGACGTGCTGCTCGCCTTCCTCGGCGTGCTGTTCCTGGGAATTTTGCTGCTGCACGTGGTGGTGCTGCCCTGGATTGTGCGGGACCGGCTGGGCGCAATCCTGCGGGCACAGAAGCTGGAGCCTTTTTCATTTCGCGTGCCGATTGCTGGGTTTGGCAAGGCGCTGGTGACGAACCTGAAATTCGGTGAGGGAGAAACGCGCGTGGAGCGGATGGTTTGCAAGTACAGCATTTCCAGCCTTCGCGAGGGGCGGCTGGATTCCATCCGCGTGGACAAGATGCACATCATCGCGACGGTAACAAAAGAGGGCCGGCTGGACCTGGGGCCCCTGTCGCCGCTGCTGGAGCCGAGCGGGGAGAAGAAGCCGCCGCCCCATCCTTCGCCGTCCGAGCCGGTGGCGCTGCCTGCGCCGCGGATTGAACTGCTGGATTCAACGCTGATCCTCAAGTTAAAGGATCACGATTTGGAATTGCCGCACAGCGGGTCCATCGTAAGTACGGACGGAGGGAAAACGTATTCGATTCAATTTCAGACGGAGCTTGGATCGCCGCTAGTTCTGGAGGGAACTTTCGCTCCGGCCACCGCAGCTCTGCAATTGAAGATCAATGCCAGGAAATTGAACCGGGAGAAGCTAAACGATCTGGTTGCCGCGTTCGCGCCGCAAGCGGGTGTGGGTGTAGCCAGCCCGCTGCGGGTGAGCGGTGAGCTGTCGCGGGACTCAAAAAAGCTGCACTTCTCGGCCACGGTTGAAGCAACCGCGGCTACGACGCAGCCAGTGGAAACAGGGCCCAACCTTCAGCTCACCGGCGGTGTCTTTCATGTTGTGACGGAAATTAGTGACCATTTACTTATGCGCGTCGGCGTTACCAACGCCTCGCTTTCAGAGCGATCGCAGGATGGGACCGTAAGCGGTATTACTGGAGAGCTGGCGCTGACAAGTTTTTCACCGCTGAAGAGCGAGCCGAATCAACGGGTGGCCGTGCGCGAGGTGAAGATGGGGGAAGTCGCGCTGACGGATGGCATCGTGCAGTTCCAGCTCACTAGCTCTGATACTCTGGCGATTCAGCACACGCAGTGGAACGTGATGGGCGGGAAAGTCGTCGCCAACGACGCCGCCATCAGCGGATCCGACGTGAACGTCGTTCTGCAAGCGCAGCAGGTGGATCTCAAACAGCTGCTCGACAAGTTCGGGCAGGGCAAGGCGACGGGTGAAGGATCGCTGAGTGGGCAGATTCAGGTTTCCTACACGAACGGGCAAATTCATCTTTCTTCGGGAGAACTCCGCGCTTCCGGCGACGGAATCCTGCGGATTCAGCAGGCTGAGGACATTGCCAAGGAAGTGGCCGCGACGACAGTCACGAAAAACCCCTCGGCACAGCAGCAGGTGCGGGATCAGATTCTCGAGGCGCTGCGGAACTTTCAGTACAACGTCCTTGCCGCAGACCTTAAGCGCGGTCCAGACGGTCTTACCGGCTTCGTTCGAATCAGCGGCCGCGGACGCACGGGAGCAAAGCTGCCCATCGACTATGACCTGACGGTGCGGGGACTAGACCCGCTGATTCGTTCCGTTTTGAAGCTTCGCGAAGCGACCTCAGGAGGTCACAATGCGCAGGGAAAGGCTCAGCCATGAAAAGACAATTGCTCCTTATGATTCCGCTCGCGGGTGTGCCGCTTGTGCTTTGTTCGTGCGCCAGCGTGAAGGTCGCGCCGATCGAGGTGAAGCCGATTCACATCGTGCACGACATCAACATCCGCGTGGATAAACAGCTCGACGAGTTTTTCGCCTTCGACCAGGGTGCGGCGACGCGTCCGTCCACCCAACCCGCGGCCGCGACGACAACGCCAACAACCACCACCGCCTCGCGCTGAAACACTGGAGAAACCATGAAACGTTACATTCCCCTGATTCTGCTGACGCTTTTTGCGGCTGGCGCTCCGCTGCCGCAGACGCTCGGCGCTGAAAAGCCCGTCAAGACCGAGAAGAAGGAAGCCAAGAGCGACGGCCGCGAGAACGAGATCAAGGAGCGGCTGAAGCAGCGGTATCCGAAGATCCAGGAGTTGAAGAAACAAGGCGTCGTGGGCGAGACCTTTGAGGGGTATATCGACTTCGTCAAAGGCGCCAAAGGCGACGCGAAGCAGCTGGTGGATTCCGAGAACAGCGACCGCAAAGAGGTCTTTCAGATCATCGCGGATCGCACCGGGACGACTGTGGACAAGGTCGCGGAGCGGGCGGGCAAGCGCGCGTTCGAAAAGGCGTCGGCGGGTGAGTTTTTGAAGGATGCGTCGGGAAAGTGGACGAAGAAGAGTTGAGGCGTCGTGTTCCGCCTCAGCGTGATCTGGAATCGTCTTCTTTCCCCTCTCCCGGTGCTCGGGGAGAGGGCAGGGTGAGGGCTCTTTCGCACCCTCACTCCATTTCCAATCTGTACACCGTTCCTCGATTGTGATCGCAGACGTACATCTCGCCTGCGGCGTCTGTGCCGAAGCTTGAGGGCTGGACGCGATTGCGCGCGGCCCTGCCGTCGACGGCGACATCAAACTCGATTGGCTCGGCGCGTTTTCCCTTCTCGTAGCGCAAGCCCCAGAAGCGTCCGGAGGCGAAGTCGGCGTAGACATAAGTGCCTTGGAGCTTGGGCTGCTTTTTCCCGCGATACACGTAGCCGCCGGTGATGGATTGGCCCTCCTTGTGGGTGTATTCGGCAATGGGATCGATCCATTCAGAGATCGGCTGCTCGCTCTTGATGTTGGGGTTCTGGTGGAACCCCTCGCGTGGCCGCCAGCCGTAGTTGCCGCCCTTCTCGACGACGTGAACTTCTTCATACTGGTTCTGACCGACATCACCGGTGATGCAGTCGCCGGTCGTCGAATCGAACATGAAGCGCCAGGGGTTTCGCAGGCCAAACGCCCAGATCTCAGGACGGGCGCCAGCGCGGTTCATAAACGGATTGTCTTTCGGCACCGCATAACCCTCGCGTGGCGTGACATCGATTCGCAGCATCTTTCCCAGCAGCGACTTCAGGTTCTGGGCGCGGTCCTCCGGATCGTTGGCGGAGCCGCCATCCCCCATGCCGATGTAAAGCATGCCGTCGGGTCCGAACTGGATCTGGCCGCCGTTGTGGTTGGCGTAGGGCTGGTCGATGGTCATGACGACGCGCTCTGTGGTGCGGTCGACGGAGCGGGAATCACTTTTTGTCGTGAACTCGCTGATGAAGGTTTGGAGCTTGCCGTTCCTACGGCTGGTGTAGTTGACGTAGAAGAGGCCATTGGCCGCGAATTGAGGATGGAACGCCATCGACAGGAGGCCGCACTCACCTTGGTAATAGACATCGCGCTTGATGTCGAGATACGTCGTCCCCTCCAGGTTCCCCCGCTCGTACATCCGGATCCGCCCGGGCTGCTCGACGACGAAGACGCGGTCGGTGCCATCGCTGGTGAAGTAGACGGGATGATCA
>DASVUC010000138.1:0-11014 GCA_036387255.1 Tepidisphaeraceae bacterium
TTTAAGGGGCACGCGGTAATGGCTGTTCATGAATCTGCGCATTCGGTGAGCATGCATAGGGAACTTCACCAACGCGTGGTAAGGTCTGTGCGTGGGCCGAAAAATTCTTTTGCTCATCACGGATCTCGAGATCGGCGGAACGCCTACGGTTGTACGAGAACTGGCGCTGCGCCTGAACGATCCGGCGAAGGTGCTGATCGAGGTTGCGTGCCTGGCGCCGTGGGGCCCAGTGGCGGATGACCTCAAGGCACACAACATCCCGGTTCACGCTCTCGCGGTCACCAGCGTGCGCGACCTGACGGTCATCCTTCGGCTCATCTCGCTGATCCGGCAAAACGCGTACGACACGGTCTTCAGCTTTCTGATTCACGCCAACGCGGTGGCGGCGGTCGCTTCGCTTGTCGTGCGGTTTCGACTTATCCAATCGATCCAAACGACGCAGCCGCGGCCTCGATGGCATTGGTGGGTGCAGTCGCTGGTGAAGCGGCGGGCGGACAAGATCGCGGTCCCTTCGGAATCAGCCGCGCGGTCCGCGGAAGACCGCGCACGCGTGGATCGTGATCAGATCGTCGTGATCCCCAACGCGATTGATCCCGATGCGTTCGCGCCATCGCCGATCCCGGCAGAAAATCCTCGACCGTTCCCGATCGGTTTCATCGGCCGGCTGGATCCGATCAAGCGGATTCCGCATCTCGTGAAGAGCTTGAAGCAAGCAAAGGAATTGGTGCACCTGCACATCTTCGGCGAAGGGCGCGATCGCACCGAGATTGCGGCGGTGGTTCGCCTGCTGGGGCTCGATCGGGTGGTGACGCTGCATGGCGCGATTGTCCGGCCTCAAGACGCGCTGGCGCAGATCGGACTGCTGGTGCTACCGTCTGCCGCGGAAGGTTTCGGGCTGGTGCTGATCGAGGCGATGGCGGCGGGGGTGCCGGTGATTGGGACGGATGTGCCAGGGATTCGTGATGTTGTGAAAGAAGGCAGCGGTGTCCTCGTCCCACCCGATGATGAACAGCAACTTGCGGCGGCAATTGATCAACTCGTGCGAGACGCCGCGCTGCGCCACTCTCTGACCGAAGCCGCCGCCCGGCACGTTCGCAGCAACTACACCTGGGAGCAGATCCTCCCTCAGTACCGCCAGCTTTTGAAGATCGTTTGATGATGATGCTACTGCTCTTCGATATCCAGCCCGATATCCAGCGCCGGCGCTGAATGCGTGATCGCGCCGACGGCGATGCGTTCGACGCCGGTGAGTGCGATGGGGCGGGCGGTTTCAATGGTCACGCCGCCGGATGCTTCGAGTTCGACTTTGCTCTTTTTCCCGGCGCGGTCGCGCATCTCAACGGCGGTGGTCATGCGCGGGCAATCCATGTTGTCGAGCAGGACGACATCCACGCCGTCCACTTTCAGCACCTCGGTAAGTTGGTCGAGGGAATCGACTTCGATCTCGACCAGCCGCTTGGAATCTTCGCTGCGGCTCCTGCTGACGATGCCGCTGAGGAACGGCGCGAGCTCCTTGAGTGGCCGGCCCGCGAGATGGTTGTCCTTCACGAGGAGCCCGTCGTACAGGCCGATGCGGTGATTAAATCCGCCGCCGGCGCGGACGGCATATTTGTCCAGCGCGCGGAAGCCGGGGAGGGTTTTGCGGGTGTCATAGATCCTGGCGGTGGTCCCGCTGGTGCGCCTGACGAAGCGGTTGGTGAGCGTCGCGATGCCGGAAAGGTGCTGGAGGAAGTTCAAGATTACACGCTCTGCGGAGAGCAGGGAGCGCAGTGGTCCGCGCAGGCGAAGAAGGGGGGTTCGAGCTGAATCAGAGAAGCGTCCTTCGATGATCTCCATGTGGAAGCCGGGGATCTGTTCCACGCGCAGGCGCTCGTCATAGGCTCGGCAGATAGACTCGACCATGGGCAGGCCGCACGCGATGCCGACGCCTTTCTGCACAAGGGTGCCGACGCCGGTGGCGTTCTCGTCGATCAACAGCCGGCTGGTGACGTCGTCATGGGCCAGATCTTCGCGCTTGGCCAACTGGATCAGCTCGCGGAATTCATCCACTTTCGGGAACTCTAACATCGCAACCTCCGCTGCTTCATTGTATGCCGCAACTGTGGCGGTGTTGGGGTTTCTAGGGACCGCCCCGGCTTTTGCCTCACGATGAGGAATCCGTTGAACCTTTTACCCGGACGCTGCATCCTGTGGATGGACAGATGAAGGAGAAGGACCTGATCCGTTGCGAACTGCTGGTGCTGGCCTACAAGAGAGGCCGGCGCGATGAGGCGGCGCGGGAGCTTCTGGATCTGTTTCAGCGGCCGGCGCTTTATTACATCCGGCGACTCGTGCGCTCTGAGGCGGATGCGTGGGATGCCCTTCAGGAGACGTTCATGAGCATCTTGAAATCCATTCCGACCCTTCGCGATGCTCGAGCGCTGCCTGCGTTCGTTTACCGCACGGCGCGGAATGCGGCCCTGACGCAGAACCGCCGACGACACGAGGACGAGCCGCTGACGCAAGCGGTGCAGGAAACAGTGGCAGCGGGGGAAGAGCAGGATTTTTCGCACGAGGATGCAGAGCGGCTGCACCGTGCGATGGAGACGTTGCCGCTGGCGCAGCGGGAAGTGCTCACGTTGTTCTTCCTGAAGGATTTGTCGCTGGAGCAGATCGCAGAGGTCACAGGGGCGGCGGTGGGCACGGTGAAGTCGCGGATGTTCTACGCGAAGCGCGCGCTGCGCGAGCGACTGGGGGAGGTGCGTCATGAACGATGATCTTCGAGAGAAGCTGGTGAACCTTGAGCCGCTGGGGGCGGCACGGGAAGCGAAACTGGTGAAGGAGCTTGAGGCCATGGTTGAACCTCAACTGAGCGCGCGGGAGAAGTGGTATTGGTGGGCGAGCGTCGCTGGATCGAGTGCTTTCGTGGTCATGGCGGCGTTGCAACTGTTGCTGCTGAAGTTGGATCCGCTGCAGAAGATGATTTGGAGCGTGTTCGGCATCGCCAATGTGGGCATGATCGTGTTTCTCGTGCGCAACCTGAAGCGTGGGCGCATCAACGTGCGGCACCAGTTTGCACTCGGCAAAGTTTCGGTCGGGGTGACGCTGATAATTGTGATGGCGGTGATGGCGCATGCCATCGCGCGGCCGTCGATGGAGAGCCTGGCTTGGGCGCTCTTTGCGATCACCTGGCTGATGCTCTCCATCGGCATCGCGCTGCTGAACCGGGTGGTGGCGGCAGAAATGAACCAGAAGGAGCAGGCGCTTCGGCTGGAGTATCGGCTGGCGGAGCTTTCCGAGAAGCTGGATGCCCGGTGATGCGGGAAAACGAGATGTCGCTACAATGCCCGCTCTTATTGAAGGAGGAACGTCTTGAGAAAGCTCGCTCGCATCATCACCACTGTCGCTGTTGTTGGCGTCATCCCGTTCATCATCGCTGCGGATGACCACAAAGAAGGTTATGAAGTTCATGACATGTCGCGCCCGCAGCCGGCGAAGTTGACGCCGGCGACTTTCAGCACGCAGGAGCAGGCGGGGCAGGCGCCGTCGGACGCGACGGTTCTCTTTCACGGCAAGGATCTTTCTCAATGGCAGTCAGAGAAGGACGGCAGCGACGCGCAGTGGAAGACCGCTGACGGCTATTTTGAGGTGGCGCCCGGCAAGGGAAACATCCGCTCCAAGGCCGAGTTCGGCGACATGCAGGTTCACGTCGAATGGCGCGAGCCGGAAGATGTGAAAGGCAAGAGCCAGGGCCGCGGGAACAGCGGCATCTTCCTCCAGGGTCTTTACGAGCTTCAGGTGCTCGATAGCGCCGGGACCGAAACGTATCCTGACGGCATGGCGGGCGGAATTTACGGGCAGTATCCGCCGCTCGTGAACGCGACGCTGCCGGCGGGGCAGTGGAACATGTACGACATCATCTTTCATGCGGCGAAGCTGGACGGTGACGGAAAGGTGACGACGCCGGCCCGGGCGACGGTAATTTTCAACGGCGTGCTGGTGCAGGACAACGTCAACCTCCTGGGCCCGACGAAGCACAAGGCGCTGACCAACTACGACGAGAAAATCCCCGCGAAGGGGCCGATCACGTTGCAGGATCACCACAATCCGGTGCGCTTCCGCAACATCTGGGTGCGCGAGTTGACGGCTGAGCAGCCCAAGCCGCCGGTGCGTGCCAACACGGGTGAAACCCATTAACCCAAGGCCGTGAAGGTTGATGGAGTTGAACGAAGGAGTTGTCAACGCGGGCGCTACGGAAGGCGCAGCGCAGCGAGCGGCCGGTGCGAATTGGCGCGCGGAGCTGGTTCGGCCGCGCGTGGGGCCAACGCTCCACTTCTGGAGCGTGGAAGGGTTTGAGTTCAATCACCTCACGCTGTGGCTGAACGATCTTCCGCCGGAGCTGGCGGGTGTGCGGATCCTACACCTGACGGATCTGCACCTGCGATCAAAGTGGCCGCGCGGTCTCGATCCGCTCATCGAGCGCGTCGTCGCCAAGCCGCCGCACCTGATCCTGTATGGCGGGGATCAGGCCCACAACATGCACCATCTCGAGCCGTCGTTTCCGCACATCGAGCGGCTGATCCACGCGCTGCGCCCGACGCACGGCTCGTTTGCAATTCTCGGCAATCATGACGGCGATCTGCTCGCCCCGAAGCTGCGCGAGTGGGGCGTGCCGATGATCGGGCACCAGATGATTGAAGTGAGCATCAACGGCCGGCCGATTGAGATCATCGGTTATGCGGGTCCGGACCGTGCAGACATCCAGGTGGAGAAAAACCGGACATATCCCCAGCGGCGGGCGCTGGTGCCGCGTGTGGTGCTGTCGCATTATCCGGATGCGATCCGAATTGCGGATAAGCTGAAGCCGGATCTTTATCTCGCGGGGCACACGCACGGGGGCCAAATCTGCCTTCCTGGCGGCGTCCCGCTCCTGAAGCACGATTCGCTGCCGCGCAAGCTGTGTCGCGGATTGCACAACTACAAGGAAATCTGTTTGTTCGTGTCGCGGGGGATGGGGTTTTCCTCGCCGCTTCAAATGCGGTTGTTCTGCCCGTCGGAGGCGGTGGAGATCACGCTGGAGCGACCTGCTGTTGAGAGTAGCTCGGGGTGACTCAGTGGGATTTCGTCGAGGCTCAAGCGGAACCGCGATCTCGCCGATGCGAGGGGAGAGGTTCTCGTGGTCGCATCGGAGCAGAATTCGTTGAGGTATTACGCGGCGCTGGGCGTTTTTCTCACGCTGTCCGGCGTCATGTGCTACCAGTTGATTGCGGCATCCAATGGGGTAGACGGGATGAGCGCGAGCGACGTCACCTACATGCAGGCAATGCATCCCACGCTCGGTAAATCCGGGGATCTGGCCGCAGTTGATCGCGAGCCGTAGCTGCTTGAGCGCCAGATTCGCCGTCCGCGCCACCCATCGAACTGGGGTAGAGTCGGTGGCATGAAGTCGCCCAATCTCCAGTTCGGTCAAGTCGCCCTTGCGGGGATCGTTGGTGGCATTGTGGGAACGATGGCGATGGCCGCTTCGCAGCAGGTCATGACGGCGCTGTCGCCAAAGAATGAGCCAACTCGGAAGCTGCGCCTGAGGCGCGCCGGGCACGGCGTTAATTATTTCGCGCAGGCGGAGCCGCGCTCGCACGAGCAGTGGCACACGACGAGCGAAGGCATCGTTCGCGAACTGTTCCCGGATGCATCACAGGAGACGAGGGCGCTGATCGGCTCAGGGATGCATTACGCATTTGGCGCGGGCGCGGGGACGGCTTACACGCTCGGGCAGAAGCAGTTGCCGCAGAAATATGCGAGTTTGCTTACCGCAGGACGTGGATCGCTATATGGGGCACTGGTGTGGGTGATTGCGGATGAGCTGATGATGCCGATGGTGACGCGCTGGTCGCCGCCGCCGCAGAAGACGCCGCTGCGGCTGCACCTGTATTCGCTCGCCTGTCACCTCGCGTATGGGATGACGCTAGATGGCGTGACGCGAAATCTTCCCGCTATTTCAGCAGCGCTGCGGCATCTTTCCGGAGGCAATCGAGGTCCGCAGCGGATGTCGAATCGTACGTCCCGCGAAGACGCGACGATCGGTCGATGAGAATGAGCTGATCCGAGTGCGTGAGGTTCTCCGGGCGCTGGTGCAGCGCGTCAGGCCGGATCGCGGCGGCGACTTGTTCGATGATCCGGCGCTCTCCGGTGAGCAGATGCCAGCGCGATGAGTCGATCTGGTTGGCTGCGGCAAATTGTGCGAGGGCGTTTGGCGTGTCGTGGGCGGGATCCATCGTGAAGCTGACGAGTTGCACACGCGGGTCGAGTGCCGTCTGAAGCTGGTGGAGCCGCGCGTTCATCTTCGGGCAATTGTCGCTGCATCGGGAGAAGAAGAACGCAGCCAGCCAAACTTGGCCGTGAAGATCGTGGCGCGAGAGAACGCGGCCCTGCTGATCAGTCAGTGAGAACTCGGGAACGAGCGGCATCTGCCATGAAATTGCGCGATCCGCCTTCGGGGCGAGTGTCGCTCCTGCGAGCAGGGTGACCGCGAACATGAGCGCCAGCGCCGTGACGCCTGACGACGAAAGGACCAAGAAGCGTCTCACGCTGCGCCAGCGCATGGCTTGAGGTTATGCCGCGGCACAGTCGGCGCGAACATCAAAATCATTTGCGCCAGCCTCAGGCGCAGAAATTTGCAATTTTGCCTTTCGCTGCCTTGCGCAGAATCGTAGATTGGGACGCTTGTCATTTACGCAAGGAGGTGTGTGATGAACGTGCAGTCTTTCCTTGATCAGATGGGGGTCAACTACCGCGTTTCGCATCATCCGACGGCATACACCGCGCAAGACCTGGCGGCGACGGAACATGTCACCGGCAACAAAGTCATCAAGCCGGTCATCGTTCGGGCCGACGGCGAGTTCGTCATGTGTGCGCTGCCGGCATCGTACAAGGTGGACCTGGAGGAGTTGAGATATCAGCTCGACGCCAATGACGTTTCGCTGGTGGAGGAACAAAAGCTGCCGGAGCTTTTCCCCGATTGTGCGCTGGGCGCTGAACCACCCATCGGCCGCATGTACAACATGCCGACGCTGATGGACGAATCGGTGATGAACGACGACCAGGTGATGTTCCAGGCCGGCAGCCACGAAGACGCGATCATGATGAGCCTTGCCGAGTATCGCCGGGCGGCGATGCCGGAGGTGGCACACTTCGGCCGGCGAATGTGCTGAAGACCCGCTGTTACTGTGAACTTCGCAATCGACTACTCCCTCTCCCGAGTACGGGAGAGGGCGGGGGTGAGGGTGTACTGATTTTCAATCGATGACACCCACCCGATTCGCCTCCGCCTGCGAAACGATCGGCGTCCGCTTCTCAATTGGATTGCCCGTCCCTTTGATTGCCAGCATCCGCTCCAGGGCAACTGTCGCCCACTTCCTCGTGTGCGCATCGACCTTGATCTGGTTGACCACCTTGCCCTCCACGAGGTTCTCCAGCGCCCAGCAGAGGTGGGGGAGGTCGATGCGGTACATCGTGGTGCACAGGCACTGGCAGTCGCTGAGGACGATGATCTTCTGGTCGGGGTGCTGGTTTTTCAGGCGGTTGACGAGGTGGACTTCGGTACCGATGGCCCACTCGGATCCCGGTGCGGCGGCTTCGACCTGCTTGACGATGTAGGCGGTGGAACCGGCCAGATCGGCTTTCTGCACGACCTCCCACTTGCACTCGGGGTGGACGATCACCTTCATGCCCGGGTGCTTGCGGCGGACGTCGTCGACATGCTCGGGGCGGAAGAGGGCGTGGACGGAGCAGTGCCCTTTCCAGAGGACGAAGGTCGCCTCCTGGATAGCACGCTCAGAGTTGCCGCCCAAGTCTTGCTTGGGGTCCCAAACCACCATCTTCTCCAGGGGGTAGCCCATCGCATGGGCGGTGTTGCGACCGAGGTGTTGGTCGGGGAAGAAGAGGATTTTTACACGACGGGGTGCGGTTCCCACGGCCGAGCCGTCGGCTTTTGAGCACGCCCCACCTTGTAGCGCCCAATCCAGGACGTTTCTACAGTTGCTGCTGGTGCAAACCGCTCCGTCGTGCTCACCAACGAACGCTTTGATTGCGGCGCTGCTGTTCATGTAGGTGATGGGGATGATCAGGTCGTCCGGGCAGAGCGCCTGGAGTTGGTTCCAGCATTCCTCGGTCTGCTCGAGGTTCGCCATGTCGGCCATCGAGCAGCCGGCGCCCAGGTCGGGGAGGATGACCTGCACGTTCTCGTCCGTGAGGATGTCGGCGCTTTCGGCCATGAAGTGCACGCCTCCGAAGATCACGTATTGGATGCCCTTTTGTGCGGCAGCGTGGCGGGAGAGCTCAAAGCTGTCGCCGGTGAAGTCGGCAAAGTCGATGATGTCATCCTGCTGGTAGTGGTGGCCGAGGATGACGAGCTTCTTACCGAGCGTCTCGCGTGCGGATTCGATGCGCAGACGAAGCTCTGCATCAGAAAGCTCGTTGTAGATCGACGGGAGCGGTTGCTGCCAGACCAATGCCATAACCTAACACCTCTGTCTCCATGATAGGGCGCACAGCGTGATCTGTTGAGGGGGGAGCCGCCGCTGCGCGCATTTCGACCGGGTTGCGGGATGTGGGGGTTGCGGTGCCTAGTTCTTGTGCGGCTGTGGGAAGCGCGACGCTGTTTTCGGTGCAGAGAAGCGGTCTGAGCCTATGGCACAGGCTTTGATCAGGCGGGGCAGTCAAATGTGGCGCGCTGGCGCCTCGTCATAAAGGAGATCTGCATGTTGAGCCGCAAGGTGTCTACGGCTATCGCTCTGGGTGCGCTGTCAAGTCTGGGAGTTGTCGCTCGGGGTGAGACCTTGAACTTAAACACGCCTTACGACCTGAATTTTCAGCGGCCGGTATATCTGGATGATGCGCCGCCGAAGCCGCTGGAGGGTGTGCTGCGGAACTGGGGCATGGGACAGGACCGATCCGGCTTCAACATTTATGGTTTTGTGGAAGGGTCTTACACCGCCAGCTTCGATCCGCCGCCGGGGAAGTTCATCACCGGGCGGGTGTTTGATGTGGACAACGAAGAGGTGCTGCTGAACCAGGCGGATTTGCAGATCGAAAAGACCGTCGATTCCGCCGCCGCTGTGAAGGAAGGGCGCTGGCAGTTGGGCGGAAAGATCGAGGTGGTCTATGGCGCGGACGCCCGCTTCCTGCATTCCAACGGCTTGAACTTCTACGGCAGTTCGGGGCCACAGCTTTCGCCGGAGAATCAGTTCGACCTGGTGCAGGCATACGTCGACGTTGCCACGCCGATTGGCAACGGGCTCTGGTTCCGCGCGGGCAAGATGGTCACGCACATGGGCTACGAGACGATCAATCCGACGACCAACCCGCTCTTTTCGCACAGTTACATGTTCGGCTACGCGATTCCCTTCACGCACACCGGCGTGATGGCGTTCTATCCTGTGGACGACAAGCTCACGGTAATGGGCGGGTTCTCGCGCGGGTGGGATCAGGCGCTTGAAGACAACAACGACGCCGTCGACGCACTCGGGCAAGTTAAGTACGTCTTGAACGAAAAGACCACGGCGTACTTCAACTTCACCACCGGCCCGGAGAGCGGAAGCAACAGCCTCTGGCGAACCGTGTTCGATGGCATCGTCACATACAACGCCACCGATGCGCTGAGCTTCGCCGCGAATGCGGATTTTGGATGGGAGCCGGGCGGCGCGCCGAGTGGTGGATCCGCGCAGTGGTACGGGGTGGCGCTCTACAGCGGTTACAAGCTCTCGTCGATGTTCACCGTCAACGCGCGAGCCGAGTGGTTTTCAGACCCGCAGGGCGCCCGCGGTCTTTCGGGAAATATGTACGAAGTCACCGTCGGATTGGGCATCAAACCCGCGCCGGATGACCGGTACTTGTCGGGCCTGCTCATTCGACCGGAACTGCGCTGGGACTACTCCGAGGACGGGATCTTCAACGGCGGGACCGACGAATCGCAATGGACGGCGGCGATCGATGCGATCTTCGCCTTTTAAGTGAAGTGCCCGAAGCGACGATCTTGCTCCCTCACGGTGCCGCTCGCGGGCGTTGCAGCATGGGCTGTAGCGCCCGTTTTTATTCCTGAACGCGGTGGTGCTACGATAGAACACCTATGCGCATCGATGAGCTTCTGGGCAAGGGTCAGCCGACGATCTCGTTTGAGTTTTTTCCGCCGAAGACGGACGAGGGTTTTAACGCGTTGTTTCGGACCATTGAGGACCTCAAGCCGCTGAAGCCGAGCTATGTT
The DNA here is from genome assembly GCA_036387255.1 of Tepidisphaeraceae bacterium. Taxonomy (GTDB): domain Bacteria; phylum Planctomycetota; class Phycisphaerae; order Tepidisphaerales; family Tepidisphaeraceae; genus DASVUC01. The sequence continues at coordinate 10,241 of DASVUC010000138.1, forward strand.
TCGGTGACGTATGGCGCGGGGGGATCCACGCGGCAGAAGACGGTGGAACTGGTTGAGCGCATTCAGACTCAGGGGGGGATTCGATCGATGGCCCATCTCACGTGTGTGGGACACACGGCGGAGGAGATTGGGGGGATCCTGGATGATTTGTGGAAGTGCGGCATCCGCAATGTCCTGGCGCTGCGGGGCGATCCGCCGGCGGGGCAGATGCAGTTTGTAGCCACGCCAGGCGGGTTCGGTAACGCCGATGCGCTGGTGAAGTACATTCGGTCGCGCCATGACTTCTGCGTGGGGGTGGCCGGTTATCCGGAAGGGCATCCGCAGTGTCTGAACATGACGCGTGATTTGGAACATCTGAAGCGGAAGGTGGACCATGGCGCGAATTTCATCGTGACGCAGCTGTTCTTCGACAATGAAGACTTCTACCGTTTTCGCGACGCGGCGAAGGGCGTGGGGATCAACGTGCCAATTATCGCGGGGATCATGCCGATCGGGAACGTGGCGCAGATCAAGCGGTTTATCAGCATGTGCGGGGCGAAGATTCCGCATCCGCTGCTGCTGAAACTGGAGGCGGTGGAGCCAAGCGCGGACGCGGTTTATCGGGCGGGAGTTGAGTATGCGGTGGAGCAGTGTCGGGATCTGCTCGAGCAGGGGGTGGAAGGGTTGCACTTCTACACGCTGAACAAGAGCAAGGCGACGGTGGAGATTTGTCAGGCGCTGTCGCCGGCGCATGTGTATTGATTGAAGAGGATGATCTGTTTGTTTTGCGTGGCA
>DASVUC010000139.1:0-5577 GCA_036387255.1 Tepidisphaeraceae bacterium
GACAATCACCACGGAACGCACGTGGCCGGGACGATCTCCGCCAGCGCGGACAACGGCATCGGCGTGGCGGGCGTGAACTACAACGGCAGGATCATGGCGCTGAAGTTCCTGGACGCCAGCGGGAACGGCTCGCTGTCGGCGGCGATCAGCGCGATTAACTACGCTACGAAGATGAAGGCGCAGTACGGCGTGAACGTGCGCGTGCTGAACAACAGTTGGGGCGGCGGCGGGTACACGCAGTCGCTGTATGACGCCATCAAGGCTTCGGGGAACGCGGGGCAGATCTTTATCGCGGCGGCGGGAAATGGCGGCGCGGACCAGGTGGGCGACAACAACGACACGGTTGCGAATTATCCGAGCAACTACGACCTGCCGAACGTCGTTGCCGTTGCGGCAACGGACAAGTACGACCGGTTGGGATCGTTCTCGAACTATGGCGCGACGACGGTGGATCTTGCGGCGCCGGGCGTGGACGTTTTGAGTACGTTCCCGAATGGACAGTATGCGTACCTGAGCGGGACGTCGATGGCGACGCCGCATGTTGCCGGCGCGGCATCGCTGGCGTTCAGCTATGCACCGAATGCTTCGGTGGCGGATGTGAAGAGCGCGCTGATGAGCGGCGGGGACAGCGTCTCGGCACTGGCGACGAAGACGGTGAGTGGTAAGCGGTTGAACCTCCTGGGCACCTTGCAGAATCTGCCGAAGGCGCCGAGCGCGCCGACAAGCCTTGCGGCGGCGGCATCGGGGACGAGCATCACGCTGAGCTGGTCGGATCAGTCGAGCAATGAGCAGTCGTTTGTGGTGGAGCGATCGACGGGCGGCGGCGCGTTCGCCCAGGTGGGCACGGTGGGGGCGAACGTGACGAGCTTTACGGATTCGGGTTTAGCCGCTTCGACGACCTACACCTACCAGGTGAAGGCGGTGAACGCGGTGGGATCGTCGGGCTATTCAAACACCGCTTCGGCGACGACGGACGCGGCGGTGACGGTTAATCCCACGCCGATACCGACACCGACGCCCACACCCACGCCGGTGACGGGTGACGGGCTAGCGGCGACGTACTTCGACAACAAGGACTTTACCGGCAAGTCACTGTCCCGCACCGATGCGGGCGTGAACTTCAACTGGAGCACTGGCGCCCCGGTGAGCGGATTCGGCAGCGATACGTTCTCGGTCCGCTGGAGCGGCTATGTGGTGCCAACGCAAACGCAGACGTACACCTTCTCCGCGCTGGTGGATGACGGGGCGCGGCTTTGGGTGAACAACAAGCTGCTCGTGGACAAGTTAACGGCAAAGGCTGGCGAGTATTCGGGCTCGATCGCTCTGACGGCGGGACAGGCGTACACGATCAAGATGGAATACGTGGAGAACACGGGCAAGGCGCAGGCGAAGCTTTCGTGGTCGACGCCGACGCTGGCGAAGCAGGTGATTCCACAGTCACAGCTGTATACGACGGCTCCGACGACGAGCGTGGCCGTAGCGAATGTGGAGCCGGGGACGGTCTTTTCTTCAACGAGTATTCATTCCGTCGCGGGTGATCTGCTGAATGATGATGCGGCAGTTGCCTGACCGAACCCCATTGTCATCGACCAAAGCCCACGGATGGCTGTCCGTGGGCTTTCGTCTGCGCGCCGGTTAATGTGCGGTCACTTCTTCTTCGGCGCGAATTCCTGCTTGGATTGCTTGACGGCTTTGTCCATGGCTCGCTGCTCCGGGATGGAGTTTCGGCCGTGGTCGGTGATCTCGTCGAAAAGTTCCTGGGCGCGCTGGGAGGGTTTTTCGATTCGGCTGAGGTATTTTTCGCAGACCTCGGACGCGACGCGCTTGATCTCGCCGGAGGCGTCTTTGTCTTTCACTTCGAGTTGTTTTCCGATGTATTGCTCGGCGACTTCTGTGGCGGCTTTGTCGGCGGTTTCGTAATAGAGCTCGGAAATGCTGCGATGCGCGTCTTCGTGAGCCTTGATCTTCGATGAGCCGTCCCTGGGGAGCCACTCGGTGACGTCAAGGCTCAGCTTCACGCGCACGGCGACCACGGTGGTTTTGACGGGCTTGCCGTTGATGGTCTTGGTTTCCACCTCCACTTGAACGGCGCAGCCGAAGACGGTCTCGGTGACGGCGGCTTCATTCTTGTTGAGCTTGGGCATGTCCTTCGGCATGTGCTTGGGATCAAAAGTGCGGATGGCAACGTTCGCGGCGGATTTCTTGATGACCGCGCCGTCTTCGGCGCGGGCGGCGGCGGCGATCAGCAGCAGGAACGACAGGGCGAGCAAGCCACACCGCTTCATTGCAGTTCTCCTAAATAACGTTTCGCTTGGTGAGTGAGATAAAGGCTTTGACGATCTCGGGATCAAACATCTTGCCGGCGCCTTCCTCCACCGCGGCGACGGCTTTGTCGCGCTCCCACGCGGGCTTGTAGCAGCGCGTGTTGCTGAGGGCATCGTAGACGTCGGCGAGGTGGACGATGCGGGCCTCGAGCGGGACTTCGCGCGCGCCGACACGATCGGGGTAACCGGTGCCGTCCCAGTTTTCGTGGTGGCTGCGAGCGATTTTCCGCGCGCGCTCGAAGAAAGGTTTTTCGACGAGGATCTTTTCGCCGATCACGGTGTGCTCCTGCATGACAGCGCGCTCGTCAGGCGTGAGCGGACCGGGCTTCTGGAGGATTTGGTCGGGGACGTGCATTTTGCCAACGTCGTGCAGGATGGAGGCGTAGCCGATGTCTTCGGCGGTGCGAGGCTCCATGCCGAGCTCACGGGCGATCTGCTCGGCGGCGCGGCGGATGCGCATCACGTGGCGGCCGGTGTCCTGGTCCTTGGCTTCCGACGCGATGGCGAGCATGTAGACGGCGTCCAAGTGGGCATCGTGCAGCTCCTGCGTGCGCTGGCGCACCCGTTCTTCCAGTGCGTCATTGGAATTTTTCAGGTCCACGGCCTGCTCGAGGATTGTGTTGCTCAGCTCGGTGACGATGCGGTACTGGCCGCGGAGTGATTCTTCGACTTCCTTTTGCGGCGTAAGATCCACCACCGTGATGAGGCGATGGTCGGTGAGGATGGGCAGGCCGTGCAGCGTGGTGACGGAGATCAGCACGGGGAGCGGCTCGTTGTCGGGGCGCAGGAACGCGGCTTCATGATCGCGGTTCTCGTTGATCGAGGTCGCGATGTCTTCGAGCAGTTCGACGGGAGGGGGCGGCTTGAGCAGGTTGAAGATGGTTTGGCCGACGACCTGCGCGGGGTCGCGCTTGAGCATGTTGGCGAGGCGATGGTTGGCGTAGACGAATTGCCCGGCGGGATTAATCAAACCCGCGCCGCAGGTGAGGGCGCTGAGGATGGTGAAGGCAAAATGGGAATCGCCGCCTGTCGACACGCAGTGCATCATAGCCGGATGATCCCATGCGTTCCCACGTGACGAGTTCTCCGGCTGGCGAAGGCGGGTCGATGCGACGATGATGCGGCGGAAGGAGAGCACATGCCCACACTGAAGGTTTCGAATGTCGGCGCGTTTGAGGTCCCGGCGGATATGCGGCTGGTGATTGCGCTGACGGATGTGGGGAAGGTCGATCAGCTTCATGCCTGCGGCGGCAATGCGCGGTGTACGACCTGCAAGGTGCAGTTCGTCGCAGGTGAGCCGGCGAAGATCACGCAGGCGGAAAAGGAGATCCTCACCAGCAAGGGGCTTATCAACACGGCTGGGCTGCGGCTGAGCTGCCAGATCCTGTGCGAGGGAGATATGGAAGTTCAGGTGATTTCGCGCTTGGCAGGATCGGGGCGGAAGGATGCGGGAGGTCAGCCGGATGCGCAGATCACACCTCCGGCGGTTTGGACGACCAAGTGATATCGGTGGGCGAAGTAAGAGTGATTGGTTGTTGAAGAAGAGCCCTCACCCTGCCCTCTCCCGGGTTACCGGGAGAGGGGAAGAGGAGAAGACGTCAAATCCGCCCGCGGCGGCGGATGCGGTAGGTGGCCCAGCCGACCATGACCGCCCCACCGGATCCGATGAACATTGCCGGTGGAAGCGGTGCGACCGGCGCGACGACATGGCCGCTCGGCTTGATCGTGCGCGACGTTGGTGGCGCTTGCGTTGCAGCGGGTCCGGCAAGCGATTCTGCTAAAGAGGGAAACCAGAGCTCGGGGCGATTTTCCGGGACGAGCTGCGGAGGAAGTACGTCGGCAAAGCTGGTGGCGCCTACTTCATCGGGCGCAGGCCGAGCGAGTGCGGACTCTGGCGCGGGCGCGGCGTCTGAGTGCCCATAGAGTCCGAACAGAAAAATCCCCAACGCCATCGCAATCGCGACGGACGCTGCACGCATTTGCCTCTCCTTCGTCTCACCCGCCGGCATCAGTGAACGTACAGCGGGCGCAACAGCCCGCTGGCTACTGTTTCGCTGACACATCTGATCTAACGTCGTGTGATACAACAGTTCAACAACCCACTCGGCGAGTGTGGGTATTGAATCCGCCGAGCCCGCTTGGGTCAAGCCCCGTTGGTGCTTACCAACATCCTATAAGTTACTGATGCAGCGTAAGCTGCGTATCGCGCAGGAGTTGCGCCTAGTCCTCGTCGACGCGCTGATAGCGGAAAAGCGCCTTGTACAAGCCGGTAATTTGTTCGCTGGACACGGTTTGCGGGCGATAGCGCTCGTTGCGCGGCTGCAATCGGATGACCGCCCCCCCGCCGTCTTCGGTCTCGAAGAAGACGCGTTTGAAGGTGGTCTGGCCGTCGGCGAAACGAACGAAGCAGTCGTCACCGTTCTTGGGCGACGCCGACGGGGAGAAGATGACGATGTCACCCTGACGGTACTTAGGCATCATGCTGTCGCCGTGAACGCGGGCGGCGAAGGCGTCGCGGTCTTGGAGATCGGGGCAGCTCACGTAATCGTCGGCGACGCCCTTGGGGTAGGAGAGATCAGTGAAATCGCGGGGATATCCGGCGGAAACGCGGTTGATCACGGGCACCGCATTGGTGCCCACCTGCTCGACATTTCCCGCAGTGTGTTCGACAAGTTCCTGGAGAACGCCGCTGAGGAAGATGTCGTCGAGGTTGACGGGGGCGTCTTCCAACGTGGGTGCGGAATTGGTGGCGGAGGTTCCGCGCACTCGTTGAGTGCGGGCTATTGTGCTTGCGGTGTCGGGGGTTTCGGAGATGAGACCTGACCCCTTTTTCTGGATGAGCTTTGCGAGAACGGCGCGGACGTCTCGGGGGGTACGCTGGAGGTGGGCCTGGGTGAGGAGTTCGTTGGTGGGGAAGCCGAGGACCTGCTCAAGTTTTTTGAGCTTTTCGTCGCTGGGGGGATTGGGGACGCGGCCGGTCTCAATGAGGGAGAGATAGGGCTTGGAGATGCTGGTTTTAGCGGCGAGTTCGTCGAGGGTGAAGCCCAACCGGCGGCGCTGGCGGCGAAGTTTTGTTCCGAGAGAGTCCATGAGGGTACCCTAACAGAGATAGCCTTTATTTCTCCAGAAGGCAAGGGTTTTATCTGACAAATCCCTAACTGCTGCGCCTGCTGTTAGGGTCTCCTACTGCAACCTCTCGTGGGCACACGAGTTGCAGATTTTGCACGTTTCGCGATGGACTTTGGTCATCCAC
>DASVUC010000140.1:0-21133 GCA_036387255.1 Tepidisphaeraceae bacterium
GCACCAACCGCGCGCGGCTCGATGACAAGACCGGCGAGCTGGTCTTCGATGACTTGCAGATCGGCACCCTGCAACTGACGCGGCGCGTGCTCGTGGACAAGGAGGCGAACCATGTGCGCTACATCGACATCTTGAAGAACCGGCAGCCGCAGGAGCAGACGGTGACGGTACAGATCACGTCGAACATCAACTACGGGATCAACTCGGCGACGGAGGCGACCGGCGCGCTGCGCGCTTCATGGCCGATCGTGGAACTGCACCCGCAGCGCCGCCATGGGCAGCTTGCGGGAAAGCTGGCGCAGCGGTGCGCGTGTTATGAAGTGACGCTGTCGCGGAATGCAGGAGAATTTGTGCAGGCGGTGGTGGAGATGATGAGTCAGCCGGTGCGCCGCGGGGCCGCGGTGGCGTAAGTGGATGCCATGGCCGTGACGGCCGTGCTACGGGAGCCCTCGTCTGCGCGTGCAGCCCCCTCCCATTCGGTGCACCGCGCGCGGGCAGGATGCCCGCGTCACGGATTAGGTCAGTGCGCCCCGGGTATGATCTCTATTCTCCGGCGGCGAGGGAGCAGGGGGGTTAGCAACAGCACCGTGAAAAACGTGGGCTCCGGAACCAGGGCGCCCGCGCTGGTGGCGGTGAGGGGATTTGCTTCGCCTAATCCTAAGTTAGCGTCGATGGCGAGGTAATCGTCGCCGGTGATTTGGCCGTCAAAGTTCCAGTCGCCCTGGAGCCAGTTCATCCCACCCGCTGGATCGGCGGCGAGGCCGAGGTTGGAGTCGACGGCGCCGTAATCGTCGGCGGTGATCATCCCGTTGAGATCCGCGTCGCCGATGTAGGTGTACTTTCCAAGGACGGCGGCCGCGCCGACGGTGTTTGCACTACCGAACGGCCACTGATCGGTTTGAAGAAGGGCGTTATCAAAGAGTGCGAGGATGGGATGACCGAGGGAGCTCTGGCCGCTGGTGGAGATGATCCCCGTCACAGTCGAGTCGGGGGCGTCGCGGTAGCCGGCCCAGACCAGGGCGCGGATGTCCTCGTACTTTCCGTGCTCGACGATCAGATCGTTGTCGTTGAGGTCGAGTATTGCGCCGGCGTCGAGGCTGAGGGTGCTCAAGCGTAGCGTGGTGTTTGCGCCGGTGGCGACAGTCATCCTTCCGGTGGCGGCGATGAAGAGATTACCCGCGGAGACGGACCCGCCGGTTTGTTCGAAGGTGCTGTCGCTGCTGATTTCGAGATCGCGTGTGACGAACGCGCCGGCGGAGATACCGTAGTGTCCGACGACAAGCGTGTGTCCGGCGACGGTGTGCGAGCCACCGGTCTGGGTGAAGTGGAAAACCCCAAGGTCGCCGGCGGTGGCGAGCGATCCGCCGGAGAGGGTGTAGTCAGCGACGGCGCACGAGCCGCCGATGGTGTGGGTTCCACCGGATTGGCGGAAGCTCGCCCCGACGTTCTCGTCGGTGAGGACCTTAAGCGATGCGGCGCCGGAAAGCGTGTAGCCGCCGACGTCGACAAAGAGATTGTCGATGGTGTGGGTTCCGCCGGACTGCACGAAGCCGCCGCTGTAGATGTAGGCTTCGTGCGCCACGTTGAGCTGCCCGGCGGAAAGGGTGTAGGTTCCTGATCCGCCGGATTGTCCCAGAGCAAGGTAGCCGGTGTTGTGGGTTCCGCCGGATTGGGTGAAGGCGCCGCTGCCGGCGTCGCCGATGGAGACGCCATTGGCACCGGTGACTGAGAGCGTGCCGCTGCCGGCAAGCGAATACGTCCCAAAGCTGGAGGCATCATCGCCGATGTTCAGTTCGACAGCTTGATTGAGTCCAGCCGACTGGTTGTACGCGCCGCGGGCGCCCGTCCCCTGGCCGATGTTCTCGATCTCGGCGCTGAGCGAGACATTGGCGTTGTGCAGCAGCGTGTGTGTTCCCGACCCGGCGTTGCCGATGTTGAGGTTGCGGATCGTTGGGCTGATGTCGAGCGTGACGGTGCGACTCGTGGCGCCCGAGGCGCTGATGAAGACGTTGTCGGTTGGAGCGGGCAGCGCCCCCTCCAGCCAGTTGCCCGCGACGCCCCAGTTGCCGCTGGTGATGGCGTTGTTCCAGTTCTTCTGCGCATATGAGAAGCGCGGCGCGACCGAGGCGGCGGCAAGAGCGAGAAAGACGCTTGCAGGCTTTCGAAGGTGCATCATGTTGTGCGGCGAGCATCAGCGTGTGCGGCGGCGGCGGGTCATCAGCATCGCGGCGGCGAGAGCCGAGGCACACGCAGGTTCAGGCACCGATTGTATCGCCAGCGGCAGGCTTTGTCCCAGGCCGAGGTTTGCATCGACAGCCATATAGTCATCAGGCGTGATGGATCCGTCTAAGTTCATATCGCCCTTGATCCAGCGAACACCAGGCGCGACGTTCTTTGACCCGAGGTTGGCGTCGATGGTCCCATAATCGTCGGCCTAACCATGCCCTTGAGGTCGAAATCGCCGAAGGAGGGCGGCGTGTCGGGCTGTTCATCCGGATCCGGCAGTAAAAAAGAACCGCCCCACGCGACGCGTAGGGCGGTGAGTTCACCATAGATTGGCTGATCTGAGGATGATCACGGCCGATCCGGATTCGTTTTCCGTGACCGCGGTCGCGGCTTGTCCTGACCGGGGTAGCGGGGGCGGGGGCTCGTCATTGGACACCTTCTTTCTTGGTGCGCGGCGTGGTGACGCCAAGTTCTTCTTCAGAGGTATGAACTTCTTCTTTGTCGCCCACGTCTCGGGCGAGAGTGGTTGCGATCTCGGCGACGCTCTTGCGTGAAGCGGTTCCGGGATGGGTCGCAGCCACGGCGTCGGGCGACGTCTTGGACGCGACGACCACCGCACGCTTCGGATCGCCCGAGCCGGCGAGGTGCGAGCGCTCATGGGTGGCGGCGTTGCGACCGTCGAGCGTGCTCTCGTACTTGATGCCAATCGTCGATTCAGCTTCGCCCAGGATCAGGCGGTTCACCAGTTCCACGCCCTGCATGAGCGTGTGATCCGTGTTGGAAACTTCATACTTCCACATCCCGAACCGGCCGCGCGAATACACGTCGTGTTGCTCGAGGTACGGAATCACCTGGCTGAGGATCCCATCGCGCTCGACCGAGGGCGTCGGATAGCTGTAATCGGCGTGGTAAGTCCAGGTATCCACGATGTCCTTCTGATCTTCTTCCTTGATCATGCCGGCGTTGATCAGGCCCTTGATCGTGTCCTCGACGATGGTCTTCCCATCAACCGGTTTGAACTCGGAATAGCTCGTCTCGCACAGCAGCGAGTAGTGCGTCTTGTTATCCGGCGTCATGTACGGGCTGTAGTTGCTGAGGTACGTGACGCGATAGAACGGGCAGTTGCTCTCCGGGTAGTACATCCAGCTCTTGGTGCTCGGGCACGGCTGCTTGATGCCGATGCCGACCATGTACCCACCGCTGTGACGCAGACCCGCGGCGGCTTTCTTGATCTCGCGCGGCATCTCGCCGTTGATCACATCGTTGCACAGCTTGTCCAGCGGCATCGCACTGACGAGCTTGTCGTATTTGACGATCTCGCCGTCGCTGAAGCGCAGCTCCTTCTTCTGAAGGTTGATGAAGTCAAGCTTCTTGTTGAGCGTGTAGTGCCCATCCAGCGGCTTGGCGAAGCGGCGGTAGAACTCACCGGTGCCGCCGAACAGCGGGAACTTGAACTGGTTGTTCGGGCCCCAGCCGAAGTCGTCGGTGCCGAGCACGACGTTTTTGATCGCGCGGTTGATGTCCAGCACCGCCACGCGCTCGCCGATCCACTCCTTGTTCATCATCTCCAGCGGATGCGCCCACACCTTGAAGTTGTAGGGCGTCATGAAGTACTTGCAGATGCCGTCGCCGAAGACCGCCTGGCAGAATTCCTTGAAGTTCTTCGCACTCTTGTAGTCGCGCTTCGTCTGTGCTTCGACCAGTCCCGAGAGGCATTCATAGGTGACTTCCTTGGGCAGGTAACGGATGTTGTTCTGGAACGGGTAGGGCACCCAGGTGTTGAACATGCGCAGCCAGCACTCGCGCATGTTGAGCTGGTAATCGTTGCCCATCAGGTCATCGAAGCACTTATCGTAATACTTGTAGTGGCTGAACATCACGTGTCCGCCGATGTCCCAGGTGAATCCTGCGGAATCGGTGAACGATGAGGCGAGCCCCCCGATGTAGGGGCTGCGCTCGTAAATGTGGAAGTTCTTGTAGCCTAATTCTTTGAGGCGGTAGCCGGCGCCGAGACCTGTTGGTCCGGCACCGATGATGACGATTTTGGGTTCCATTGTTTTCTCCGCTGTAAGGGCAGCTTGCGCCGCCAGGTACTTCGGGCGAGACAAATCTCGCCCCTACAGTTGCCGCACGATCCCAATCCTTTAAGACCGGGCCGTTAAGACCCTTGTGTGGCCATGTACTGATATTCAAGCTGAGCTTCAGTCATCGGCGCGATGTTGCGCGCCGAGCGTCGCTCCTTCCGGTTGATCGCTTCTTTGATCAGGTTCTGCATCTTCTCGACGGTGCCTTCCCACGAGCATTCCCTCGCGAGAGCCAAACCCTTCTGGATTCGTTCTTCGGTATCCCCCTTGCGCTCCAGGGCATGCTGGATCGCCTGCACGAACGCTTCCGCGCCGCCCTTGGCGATGTGGACAATGTGCGGCCATTGCTTCACGACATCCTTGACGGCGGTGCCGACAACCGGCTTGCCCGTGGCCATGTATTCCAGGCCCTTCGTCGGGTTGATGAATTCCGTGCTCTTGTTGAGGGCGAAGCACATCATGCAGACGTCGAAGGCTTTGCAGTACGACGGAAGCTGCTGGTAATCGCGCCCGCCGAGGAAGTAGAGGTTCGGAGAGTGGGGCAGCAGGTTGGGATCGACCTTCACGACCGGCCCAACCAGCGCGAACGACCAGTCCGGCCGCATGCGCGCCATCTCGCCAACCATCGCGTAGTCCACGCGTTCATCGACCACGCCGAACCACCCGATGATGGGGCGCTGCATGAAGTCAATGTCAGGCGGCACCGGCGTCGTGGGGTCTTGTGCCTTGTTGAAGTGGTCAAACTCGACGCCGCAGCCAAACACGTGAACGTTGTCGTGCTGCTGCTTTTTCTTGTCGCCGAGGTTGTAACCGCCGGTGAAGACGATGTCGGCGTGCTCGATGAGGCGCGCTTCGTTGGAAACCAGCGCCTTGGGCGCGCCGGTGAACTGCGAGAGCTCGTCCATGCAGTCATACACCACGCCGCGGTTCTCGAAGTGCCCGAGCGACCAGGAGCTGTCCATCGGCGAGTAGTACCACAGCAGCGGCTTATCAAAAGCACCGGTGGTGTTCTGGCGCTCAATCGCCTGCTTGGCCCATTCGCGGAGATGGCGGGGGAGCGTGGGGCTCTTGGCCATGCTGGGGGTGATGTGAGGCGTCACCACCGTCACATTGGGCATCACGCGGTGGTAATCCACGCGAGGCTCATCGCCTTCCTTCAGATCGAAGAACGGTTCCTCGATGAAGAGGATCTGGTGCTTCTTGGCAAAGCGCGAAAGGAACTGCTGCGGGCGCTGCCAGACGAAGCCCCAGCGCAGGTGGCTGAAGACCACGATGCCGTAGCGATCGGTGTTCTTCATCTCCACCGCCGCCTTGGTGACATCCTTCACAAGTGAAGGTTCAGCGGCGAGGCCCGGAGCCACATCAGCGATGCGCGAGTTCGTCTTCGTCGCATGACCGTTGCCGTTTCCGTTGGTCTTCGCCGGCGTCTGCGGCTTGGTGAGCATCAGATCCGACTCCAGCGGTTGACCAACGTATTCCAGCGGCGGGAGCTCTTCATCCATGGGACGCATCGGCACGGCCAGCTTCTCGAGCTTGCCGACCAGTTCTTCGCCGGCGTCGACTGCCTTGCGGAACTGCTTCACGAGCGGCGTCGCCACGCGCGCCATGCTGCCATCGGCCTGGCGCTTGAGATTGAACAGGCCCACTTCGTGGATCTTGCCCACGCGGTGCGTGAGGGCGCCGTCCCAGTCGACCTGGTCGATCATCGGCCACCAGAACAGGCCGAGCATGGGGATGCCCTCCTGGCGCAGTCGGCGGATGTCGTCGATGTTGGTGTCGAGCCAGATCTCGCGGTTGATCGCCTGACCTTCCACGCTCGTCTCGGTGAGCATCATGGGCAGGCCGTAACGGTTGTAATAGTCGTTGGCGACGCCGTACAAACCTGCGGGATTGTCCGAGCGCACCTGGCGGAAGCGCCCACCACCGATGCCCTCCAGCTGCCAGTCCGAGTGAGGGTAATAGTCCAGACCAAGGATGTCCGGCTGCTGCGGGTTGCTGCGGAACCAGTCCATGTCGATGTCGCTCATCCCGTAGGCGTTGAGCCAGGAGTAAAGCGGGTGGCGATGATCGACGCGGCCCATGAGCAGGTCGAGCGCGATGAACCGGCGCGTGTTGCGGCGGCGCACCTCGATCTGCAACTCTTCATCGTGCGTCTTGTAGTTCTCGCTGGCATCGCACAGCAGCACGTTCGCCTCGGGCATCGCAGCGCGGATGGCGCGGATGCCGCGGGAGACGCCTTGCACGATGCGCGACAGCACCGGCATGTACCCGCGCCACTTGCGCGAGTGGGGGGGCCAGAAACCAAAGTCGCCCGAGAACAGCGCGCTCACCAGCGGCTCATTGAACGGGCACCAGTTCTTGATCGTCGAGCGATAACGCGAGACGAGCGCACTTGCGAAACGCTCGAGCGCTTCAGGGAACTCCGGATCGCCCACCGCTTGCTTGAGCCACAGCGGCGTGCCGAAGTGCATCACGTCCATCAGCGGCTCGATGCCGATCTTGTTGAAGTACTCAACGCGCTGATCGGCGTATGACCAGTCAAACTTCCCGGGCTCGATCTCAATCTTGTGCCACGGCATCGCGTAGCGCAAATGCGTGATGCCCAGTTCTTCTTTGGCCCGCGTGAGATCTTCCTTCCAGAAGCGCTCGTGCTGGGTCCATTCGAACTGGTCCACCTTCAGGTGGGGGATGAAGGAGCATTCGATACCAGCGCCCCAGACGAATGTGGTGAAGGGGAGATTGCCGATAGAGAGCTCATCCGACGACATGGCCGCAGGGGAAGATTGATTCAGGTTTGTGTGCATAGCGCGCAGACCCTCTCCTCGGATCAAAAGCGAGAAATCGCTTGTAACCGCAGAAAAAGACTCTTCAGTTGTGGGTTTTCAGGTGCCGTGCCCTGATGATGGACCCGATTTGACGTCCTTCCCAAAAAAGGGCGTCTGTAGAACTACCGAGAACAGAACTGCTTCATGCGACTGTCCGCATAACGGTGCCAGTTAGGCATGGACGGCAGCGCAGGAGCTGCCTTGGCGTTGATGGATGGCATGGTCACCCGGGGGTCGCCGACCGGCACCACCGGCGCGCTCGTTTTTCCAGCGCCCGATTTGTTACTGGTCTCTTTCTTCATGGGACAACCTCTCAAGTTGGCTTTGCCAGCCGTGAATCGGGCAGAGCAAAGAATGTGCCTTGGGAACAGTGTAGCAGGCTTAGGCGTAAAGCGGACCGTGCATTTACGAGACTTTGGAGAAAATTTTCGGCATTAGCCTTCAAAAATTCTTTGCCGGGTCAGGCGAAACATGAGCCGCGCGGACATCGGAAGGTGACAACCTGTCGCGCTTGGCATACCGACGCGGCGGACTCTGCCGTATGACGTCGCGCCGCCCATCGTTCCTAAAAGCCTATTAGACGTGTAAGAGTAAGGAGATGGAAGAAGTTCAAGTTATCTTGATCCACGTCCGCGATCTGATGTTCTCCACCAGGATCGTTGAAGCGGCGAAGGACCTCAAGTTGCCGTTCAAGGTGGTGCGGAACGCCCAGCAGCTTCCCGGCGAGAGCGGGCGCAAATTGATCGTGGACCTGAACCAGGAAGGGGCGCTCGACGCAGCACTGGCATGGAAACAGGCGCACGCGGGTCCCGTGCTGGGATTCGTCTCACACGTGGATGCGGAGACGATCGCGCGGGCGCGGGAAGGCGGGATCGATCAGATCGTGAGCCGGGGGCAGTTCGTCAGCGACCTTCCGCAATTTCTGCACCCGGCCGAGCGACCCGGGGACCTACCTGAATAGGGTAGTTGAACTTCCGCTGATGGACACGATCATGACAAGAGCATGGCGAAGCAAAACGAGGGGTGGGGGGCGCTGTGGCCTACGGCGGTCACGATTGCGGCGATCGGTGTCAGCGCGCTGTTTGTCTTCTCGCCGCTGAAGAGCGCCCGGCCCAAAGCCGAAGGGGGACAAAGCATTACCGCTCTTGGCAGCCAGGATGTCGACGCGCGACTCTGGCAGGATCCGTTCGCCGCGGTGCTGACGACGACTAGCGCGGGCGCCTGCCCGTTAGATCCCACCTCCTCTCACTCCGCTGAATCATTACGCGCTCAAATCAGCCATAACCTCGGATGCCGGCCACATCAGGTTCTGATGCTGATGGTAATGGTTCAGGGAGGCCCGTATCCCGAGCTGCGCGAAATGCGCTTGCGGACGCGCGCGGGCGTGGTCCAGGCGCTTGGCCGCTGCGGGTACGAGCCCGTCGATACGCAGCACGTTGGGTACATGAAACTGGATTGGCCGCAAACGATGCAGGAGCCGCTGGTCTGTTTGAAGGACGGCTCCGCAATTCCAGCCCCTCGTCCTGACAATTTGACAACAACCGGTACCACCCGGCTGATGATCCCGTACGAGTGGTGCAGCCGGTCGGATGTCCCGATGGTCAACCGTTTGTCCGCGCAGCATCCAGACGCGGAATGGAAGCACGTCCTGGTGATGTGGGTGGATGAAGAATCATGTGCGGACTACCCGCTCCTGCGCTTGGGAAAGATCTTGGATGCATGCAATTACGTGACCTCAAAAGACGCCAAGATGGTGCCTGACATCAAGATCGTCGGGCCCGTCGCCTCCAGCATGCTCCGTACGATCGTGCGCGAAGCGGACACGTTCTTGCAGAACGGTTCATTCGAGTTCTGTCATCAGACCAATGCGATTGAAATGTATTCATGCAGCGCGACGGCGGACGACGACTTGTTGCTGCTGGATCTGAAATCAAACAAAGGTAAATGGAAGACCGCGGCCGACGTGCTGTCTTGCGCGACGCCCAGCATCAAGCTGCACCGCACGACTGTGACGGATCACGATCTTTGCGAGACATTGGTGAATGAGCTGGAAAATCGGGGCTTGGACCTGCGACGCAGCGCCGCCTCGTTCCAGAAGGAGCCGGATCACATTGCGGTGGTGGCGGAGTGGGACACGTTCTACGCCCGCGCATTGCCATATGACCTGGCGCAATCGGTCACGTGCGGAAGCAGTGGGGCCGGCTTGATCAAGAACTCGTTTCCGAGATGGGTTCATCCCTTCGTTTACCTGCGCGGGCTGGATGGAAAGATCCCGACCGCGGAGGCGAAGCAGGAGAAGACGGAGAACCGGGAGACGAAGCAGTACCGTTTCGAGAAGCCGGCCGAGCAACCGGAAGGGACGTCGCAGACGGATTACCTCCGGCGTCTCGCGGAGCAGCTTGCACAACTGGACGAGCGTGTGCGGCATGAAACGGGCAAAGGCCTCCGCGCAGTGGGCGTGCTGGGCTCCGATGTGTATGACAAGCTGATGGTCTTGCGCGCGCTACGCGACCAGTTGCCGAGTGCGCTGTTATTCACCACGGCGCTCGATGCACGGTACATGCTCGCGGAAGAACGATCGGGTTGTCACAACCTGATCATCTGCTCGCCATACGGGCTGTCGCTTGACGACCAGTTTCAGGGCAACGTGCCCCCGTTTCGCGACTCGTACCAGACCGCCGCCTTTGCCGCGACGCTGGATGCGATGACCTGCCTGCCGGCGGGGATCGACTGGGGACCGCCGCGACTGTATGAAATCGGGCGCAACGGCGCGTTTAACATGACGGTGCCGCGGAAGCTTCCGTGCGGCGGGTACGACGCCGAGAGCGAACGGGTGCTGACGCCGGACGATGCGTTCCTGGTGGCCAGACACCTTGCTCCAACATGCCAAGGCCCGACGACGCGGGCGGTCCTGCATCCACCACGCGACGACATGCGGGCGCGCTTGACCTGGGCCAGTGGCGGGATGGTTGCTGCCGGTGTGCTGGCATCGGGGCTGACCCTTTTGTTCCTTCATCGCATCGGGATCCGTCCAAAGAAAAGTGGCCGGCGCCACCGCCGGGCGATTGTGCCGCTGGTCATTCTTTCTCTCGGGCTCGTGATCTCGGTGGGTCTCGTCTTACCGTTCTATTTTAATGATAAATTCGGCGGCGAGCCGTTCTCCATCGGAGAAGGAATCAGCGCTTGGCCCACTCAGGTGCTGCGTCTCGTCGGGGCGACCATGTCGCTGTACTTCCTTGCTCGTGCATGGGCGGATATCCAGCGGAACGACTCGGAACTGGCCAAGGTGTTCGGGCTGAAAGGACTGCGCTCGATCAAGAAGGGGAAGTACGACGCCCGCCATACGCTGCAACCGAAGCCGGACGCGCATCTGCCGGAAATCAGCCTCGCCAAGTGGAAAGTGGAGGGTTACCAGCCGCAGTCTCCCATAGCCAACCGCGTTCCGCGGCACCAGGTGTACGCGCAGAACCTTTGGTGGGAGTACGTTCGCCGCGGACAGTTCTGGATCCGGATCAAGCGCGTCTTCTGGTACTACTTCGTGGGCTACCTCGCGGTAACGATTTTGATCCAGCTGCTGTTCGGGTTTCCGCAGCCGCCGGCGCGCGGGGCGGCGTGCATGATCTTCGATCGAATCTCGCTGATCACGTCTGTCCCGCTCGCGGTGTTTCTCACGTTGTTCGTCTTCGACTCGACGTACCTGAACAAGCGCTTCATCGAGTACCTCGGCCGGAGCACCACGCACTGGCCGAGACGCGCCTTCAGGCGGTTCAAACACTACGGGCTGGCGAACGCCGACCTGGTGGAGCTGATGGACATCCGCCTGATCGCGATGCGGACCCGGGTGGTGGGGGAGTTTATCTACTACCCGTTCGTGGTGTTCATCATCATCCTCATCTCGCGGAATCCGATGTTTGACAATTGGGATTGGCCGCCCGGGCTGGTGCTGGTCATCGTGCTGACGGCGATGATCGCCCTCGCCGGCGCGCTGGTGCTGTGGAACGCCGCGGCCGCTGCTAAGGCGGAGGCCCTTGAAGAGGTTCAGCAGAGGCGAATCGCGAAGATCGCAAAAGGCGACAGCAAAACCGCCGATGCGCTGGCGGAGGTGATCAAGGAAATCGAGGACGAGCGGCGCGGCGCGTTCTCAGTGCTGTCGGAGCATCCCATCCTGGCGGCGCTGCTGCTGCCCTCAGGGAGCATCGGGATTTGGGCGCTGGTGGAGTTTCTACCCAAAGCGTTCGGCTCATGAGCGCGTGATCAGCTCTAGACCTTCGGCGCCTGATAAACGCTAAGCGAGCCGGCAGGCACTTCCGCCGGAATGATCACATCCGGCGCTGAGTCGCAGGCGTTGTCGAAGTAACCTTCACAGGAAAGGTAGTTGCCGATAACCCGCTCGCAGATTGTCCATTGGGGCACGCGCTGATGCGTCACCCCGGCAGCCAGGACAAGCAACTGCCACTGCTCGTCCGAGACCTCGCTGAGCTGCACCCGCCCATTAATGACAAGCTCAGCCAATTCAACAGCGCGCTTCTGATTTCCAGTCAGCATCGTTCGTGTAGTACGTCAATAAAAGTGCCGGAAGAGCAAGGTTTCTCCTGATGCCGCTCCCGTCCGCCTGCTTAACACGCTTTCAGAGCGAACACGGCTGAAGCCCGCTCGCGCCTCTGTCTGCATCCTCGTCTCAGAGACTTCAGAAGTTGCACGAAATGTGCCATCTTCCGGACTGTTTCAAGCCGCCGCGGCACGCCCCCTGTGACACCATCCGCCGGCGCGGCGAAGAGTTCAGCATGCATGTTGTCGGTGCTTGCGGCCGCCGCGATGGACAAAGATGTTGCAGGATGTGTCGTATGAATCGGTCAAATCGTCGAACACGCGTGTCGCAGCTGGGTCAGTTCTGCGAGCAGCTTGAGCGGAGGCAGTTGTTATCCGTGTCGCCTCTGGCGCGCGGCGGCAATGAGCAGCGGAATGTCTTCGTTGGAAGCGGGCAGGACGTTGCATCGGTCGAGCCAAATCTCGGAGGGTCGTTCGGGGGAAGCGTGATCATCCGATCTGCGTCCAACACCGGTGGATCGGGAAACAACAGCAGTAGCACACAGCGATACCACGCCGTGCTGCGCGTGAACAGCCAGACGGACGATGGGCTTGTGACCGGGACCTTGCGCATCGACGGACTTGGCACGTTCACCGTCACCAGTGCCCAGACCAACCGCATCGGGTTCTTCGTCTTCACCGGCGGCAGCGGTACCGGCTCCATCGTGGCAAAAGTCAGAAACCAATCCGGTAATGGCAATCGCAGCAGCATCCAGGGCAGGATCTATAGCCTCATTGATGGCAACAACGTCACAGGGATCGTGCGCTTCCGGCAGAATACTTCCACCAATACCGGAAACACGGGCGGTGGCGCCGGCACAGGTACGGGCACCGGCGTAGGAACGGGAACCGGCACCGGCACAGGAACAGGCATCGGCGGCGGGACAGGAATTGGAACTGGAACCGGTAACGGAGGTACAGGCACTGGAACCGGCACCGGCACGGGAGGAACTGGAACAGGCACCGGAACCGGAGGAACTGGAACCGGGGGAACTGGAACGGGAGGAACTGGAACGGGCACGGGCACAGGGATCGGAACGGGGACGGGGACCGGAACGGGGACGGGGACCGGAACGGGGACGGGTATCGGTACCGGTGGAACCGGCACCGGAACGGGAACCGGTGGCATCGGGACCGGCACAGGTGGAACCGGCACGGGCGGCACAGGTACCGGTATCGGGACCGGCACGGGAGTGGGAACCGGCGGGGGCATCGGAACGGGCGCCGGCATCGGAACTGGAGCCGGTACCATCGGCAGCGGCGCCGGTCAGATTGGTACGGGTACGGGAATCATCGGCACCGGCTCAGGCCTCGTACCAACCGGTCTCGTCGCACAGGCGGCAACCGGCTCTCAGGCCGCCCCCGTTCTCACCGGCAGCTTCGGTGGCTCCGTCTTGCTCCGTCCCACCACCGGCTTCAATGGCGACACCACCAGCGGCAGCAGCGGAAATGGAAACGGCTCCGGCAACAGCTCAACCCATTACTCCAGCCGCAAGCGACGCGTCGCGTCAACGCTGGTGCTGGATGCACAATCGCCCAGCGGCCTGGTCACCGGCACGCTCACGCTCTCCGGCGTGGGTACGTTCACCGTCACCGGCTCCGTCACCGTCAACGGCGCGATTCTCGTCTTCACCAGCGATGCGGGCACCGGCGCGCTGTCCATGAAGGTCCCAAGCTCCAGCGGCACCGGCTCGAGCAATTCCACCACCGTCGGCGATAACTTCGACGGCGATCTCTTCGCGCGCATCTACAACACCACGCTCCACGGTAAAGCCATGATGAGCTTTACCTCAACGGACACCGGCACCGGTGCAGGCGGGACGGGAGCGGGATCCGGTGGAACCGGTTCAGGTTCCGGCACTGGCACTGGAACGGGTGGAACCGGCACCGGAACAGGTGGAACGGGAACCGGCACCGGATCGGGCACGGGTGGCGGCATCGTGCCAACTTCGGTGTTCAGCGCGATGCCCATACCCCGCGCTCGAGACATCCTGGCTTAACGACGTCTCCTTTCAATGCAGATGCGGGGCGCCTGGTGAAGGCGCCCCCATCGTCTTTACTGAAGTGAGAACAAGCGACAAGTTACTGCGCTTGGGCTTGGGTCTTCGGCTGCATCTCCACGCCGTAGATCCCCATCAGCACGTGACGGGCGATCTCGCGGCGCGTCTGAAGCGCATCGCCTTGCCACTTTGATGCGTCGGCAACCATGTCGAGATGGCGCGAGACGTCATCGTGAATCTGCTGCGCGGTGCGGTTGTTCGGGATGTCGATCTTCCACGCTGTCACCTCGCGGATCAGGCACACGTCCATCGCGGGCATGCCTTTCTCGGCGGGCAGGCGGACGATCGCAACATTGCGACCCTTCTCAATGTTGCCGTTCTTGGCGGTGTCTTTGTCGACGCCATCCTTGGTGTTGTCGTTGTTGTTGGTATCGGTGTTGGCCGAGACGCTGCCGGAAACTTTGGTGTCGCCGACGTTCACCGACCCGTGGGCGTCGTGATTCTTGTCACCGGAATTTGCGCCGACGTGTGCCGCTGCGCTCTGGCCCTGATCGCTCATACCACTGACAAGCGGGAGAGGCCAATTCTGCACGAACTGCGCGGGATCCTGGATCTCGCCTTCAACCGCCTGCGCCGCGGAGAAGTCCTGGGCATCGACGTCGAACTTGGTGTTGAACTTATTCTTGTACGCGTCGGCAATCTGCTGAACCTTGTTGTTGAGTTCATCAGCGTTGATGTTCTTGATGTCCTTCAGGCGGTCTCGATCCTGATCGACGAAGTATCCGGCCATGTCGCCCAAGCCGTTCTTGTCCAGCGCCTGGTTCGCGACGCCGGCGATGGGGCCGGAGAGCTTGACGGAGTTGGCGATGTCCGCGTCCTGCTTAGCGCCCGCCGGCAGGGCGAACTGCGTCTTGCCGGTGGTGCGCTCGGCGACGGAGCCGGTACCGCGATCGTCGGTTTTATCCCCGACAGTTTGATCGTTTCGCGTCGTGTTGGCGGTGTTGGCGTTGTCGTCCGCGGCGCGAGCGGTGGCCGGCACGATCAGCGCAACCGAAGCAACTGCAACTGCGGAAGAAAGCAACCAGTTGATTTTTCGAGACATAATGCCTCCTTTTGAGGTCATAGGTTTCCGATGGGGCGGCCACCGGCACCGTGCCCGTGGCTCAGGGATAACGGAAGCAAGCTCGGTGCCGGGCCCATCTGTCAGCGAGGTTTAACGTGACGAACTGTCGGGGGTCTAGGCAAGCCGTAGGGGTTGCGGAGTGGGCGGGTAAACCGATAATTGCCCCCCAACAACAGCCAGGAGATAACCGCGCATGGCCAAGGCTCGTGCGATCGTGAAGCGCCGCAAAGCGGTGCGGAACATCAAGAAAATCACCAAGACAATGCAGATGATCGCGACGGCGAAGTTCCAGAAATCGCTGAAGCGCGCGGTGGGGACCAAGCCTTACACGATGAAGGTGCGCGAGCTCGTGCGCGAGTTGGCGGCAACGGTGGGCAACGTCGAGCATCCGCTCTTGCGCAACCCGGAAGGAGATCAGCGCACCAACCGAATCGCGGTGCTCGTGCTGACAAGCAATCGCGGATTGGCCGGGGCGTACAACGGCAACGTATTGCGCGCCGCCGCCAACTTCATGCGGCAGCAGGAAGCGGCGGGGAAGACGATCGAGCTCCACGTGATCGGGAAGAAAGGTTTCAGCTACTTCAACTTCCAGCGTCGCGCGATCGCGCAGCGGCACGACGCGGTCGACACGCCGCGCTTTGGTGAAATCGAGCGGCTCGCGCAGGAGCTGATCGAGCAGTTCACCAGCGGCCGGATCGATGCCGTCTACGTCGCGTACATGAATTTTATCAGCACCGGCGTGCAGAAGCCGGACGTGATGACGCTCCTGCCATTGGCGGGGGTTGAGGCGGCGGCGGACCACATCGGGCAGCAGGTCGCTGAAAAAGAGGCGCAGGCGCGCGCAGGGGCGCTCGACGCCAAGCGCAGCGGCGCGGATGTTCGCGCGGCGGCGCACTACACCGAAGGCACGATCTATGATTTCTCACCCGAGCCGCGGGTGCTGCTCGATGAGCTGCTGCCGCTGACGGTCAAGAGCGCCCTGTTCCAGGCGTTCCTTGACGCGACGACGAGCGAGCATGTCGCCCGCATGGTGGCGATGAAGAGCGCCACCGACAACGCCGACAAGATGGTCAAGTCCCTCTCGCTCCAGTACAACCGCGCGCGACAGAGTCAGATCACAACCGAATTGTCGGAAATCATGGGCGGTGTGGAAGCAATGAAGGGCGCTGCGGAATAAGTCGCACAGGCGCATTTTGTAAAACGCAAAACCCCACGGATCGCGATCCGTGGGGTTTTCCGTTCTTCTCCTCTCACGGTACTCCGGGAGAGGGCAGGGTGAGGGTTCTTCCGCGCATAAAGAGACCTCCGGAGGCGAGGCCGGAGGTCGTTCCGCCAGAGGGGGGCAACTGGCGATTAAGGGGCAAGATCCTCTCCCGCTCGACGCGAGACGCCCGCTTACAAGATCCGCGATCGCGAGAACAGCGAGCGCGAAGTCGTCGTCGTGCTGGTGGACCCGGTCGAATCGGACGTTCCGGTGCTGGTGCTGGTATCGGTAGAACCGGAATCCGACTCTGATCCGTCACCGCAACCTCCGCGTCCAACGCCCAGTCCCGCCCCGCGACCATGCCCCCGGCCGCGACCGAATCCACCGTCAAACCGTCCGGCGCCGATCGCGTTGTACAAGTCTTCCCAGCTCGCGGCATCTTCGTTCACCGAATCCGTTCCACCCGATCCGCCGGAGAGCAAGTCGGTCCCGTCACCGCCGTAGATCGTGTCGTTGCCGGCGCCGCCGGTGATCGAGTCGTCGCCAACTTGGCCGTAGAGGTAAGAGGTCTTGGCGTTAGACGTGATCGTGTCGTTCCCGTCGCCGCCGTAGACGTAGAGGGTGCCGGTGGTGTCGGCGCCGCCCGTGATGGTGTCGTCCCCGCTTCCACCCCAGACTCGGCTGGTTCCGGTGCCGACGGTGATGGTGTCGTTGTCGTCGCCGCCGTAAACGAAGTTGGAGCCGTTGCCGGCGGAGATGGTGTCGAGCCCTGCGCCGCCGACAATGTAGTCGGCCGCGCCGGCGCCGGTGATCGAGTCATCGCCGTCGCCGCCGTAGATGTAATCGCGACCGCTGCCGCCCGTGACGGTGTCGTTCCCGTCGCCAACGGAGACGTTGTTTCGGCCGGCGCCGTTGATGGTGACGGTGTCGTTTCCATCGCCCGTGCGGATCGAGACGCTCTTGGCATTGGAGGTGACGGTGTCATCGCCGTCGCCGGCGTCAATGCTGACGCGCTTGGTGATGGTCGCGTCGACGGTGATCGTGTCATTCCCATCGCCTGCGTCGAGGCGAATCCCGCGCACGCTCGACAGTGCAGCCGTGCCGATGACGGCGCCCGATGCATCCGTCGCCTGCACCGTGTCACCCGCGGCATTCAGGCCCACCGTGATGGTGTTCGCATCTGCGTCGCCGGTAACTTGAAAGATGCCGCGGCTGCTGAGCGCAGCCGTCACCGCCAGCATCCGCCGTGATTTCAGATTCTCTGCGATAAAAGCTTTCCGGTTCATGGAAGCGCCTCCAGGTGTTGTCGCTAAGCGGTCCGATGAACAGGTAGTTCCCCCCACCCCTAAACTTCTTCCCGCAATCTTCAGATTCTGACAGCACAGAACGAACGTTTAGCCCCGTAGCACAGGCGTCTCGCCATGCGAACCGGGAATGCAAGGGCGAGACGCCCATGCTACGCAGAGTTATCCCTCCACCGGCTTCAGCTTCCACTTCGGGTTCTGTCCGAAGAACCGGCAGGGGTTGTTGTAGAAGATCTCCCTGGCCTCTTGCTCGCTATGCCCCCGCCGGCGGAACTCGAGGTAGGTGTCCGTCAGCATGCTCGGCGAGCTTTCGCCCCAATCCGCCGCCGAGTTCACGCAGATCATCGTCGGCCCGAACTGCTCGAGGATGTCCGCCCCGCGCTGCGGCGTGACCTTGCTCACAGGGTAGATTGTCAGCCCCGCCCAGAACCCGTTATCGCGCGCGGTGCGGATCGTGTGCTCCTCGCAATGATCGATCAGCACGCGCTCCGGCTTGATCCGCCGATCGTTCTTCAGGATGTCGACGATGATGCTGGTGCCCTTGTGCTTGTCGTGCAGATGCGGCGTGTGGATGAGGATGAGCTGATCGTACTTCGCGGCGAGATCCACGTGCTCTTCAAAGATGGTGATCTCGTTGCGCGTGTTCTTGTTCAGCCCAATTTCACCGATCCCCAGCACGGTGGGGCGGTCGATGAATTCGGGAATGATCTTGATCACCTGCCGCGAAAGCTCGACGTTCTCGGCTTCCTTTGCGTTGATGCAGAGCCAGGAGTAGTGCTCGATGCCGTAGCGCGCCGCGCGCAGCGGCTCGACATCCGTGAGATGGCGAAAGTAATCCGCAAAGCTCGACGCCGACGACCGATCAAACCCCGCCCAGAACGCCGGCTCGGAAACGCCCACCACGCCAGCGCGGGCCATATAGAGGTAATCATCCGTCGTGCGGCTGACGCAGTGAATGTGGGGGTCGATGAGTTTCACGAGCTCTTGATCCCCCGTGCGTCTGAAGGGTTTGTGCCACCGCTGGGGCCGGGCGTTTGGTCGGAGAAGATCATCTGGACGCGCTGGGCGCGGTCGGGGTCATCGATGAGGAGGAGCTTGAGCGCTTCGCGAAGCTGCGCGATGCGGGGATCGGCGAAGGCGGTCTTGGCACCTTCGCCGCGCTGAATGCGGTCGAAGTCTGCGGCCAGCGAGAGGCATCGCCAGCGCATTTCGTGGAAGGATTGATCTAACGTCTGCTGAGCGGTGTGCATGATGGTCATCCTATCCGTGTAGAGTACAGGCTGGCGAGCGGGCGGTTGCCGGGTCATGCGCGCAGGCGCGGTTGCGGGCGCGTTTTTGTTGCGCACGGGGTGGCCCTGGCCCGAGGGGAGGCGTAAGTGGTTGACGTGATGAGAGTTGGGCATGACTTGCGTTGCGAGCGGGGGTAAAAATGAGGGTCCCAACCGGGTCCTTTTCGGGTCCCGATGGGTTCCGAATGGGTCCTTCGCGGCATGAACAGGGTCCGTTGGGTGGGGCAGGAGGGTCCTTTTTGGGAGCGGCAACAGAGAAGGATCATTTGCGGGGAATGGGCGTGGTCGTTGGCCGCGAGTGATCGCGGGTGAGAGCGAAGTTGTTGGCGCAGCGAAGCTCATGTTTCTACTTCTCCCTCGGCGCTGCGCGAAAAGGCGCGGCGTGCGCGCAACGATCGTGGGCAGGGGGGTGGGAATGGGGGAGATTTGTTGAGCGGGCGCTGCGCGCGAGAGCGAACTTTTGCGCAATTGCCGGGTTAGAGGCGACTGCCGGTGGATTGGGCGGGATGGCGTGCGGCTAGGCGGAGCCGCGAAGCGGCACGCGTCACTTCCGACGCCGACGGACTAATCCCAACAGAGCAGCGCCGAAGAGAGCTGTGACCGGCTCAGGCACAGCCGCTGCGCCGTTGGCAGCCAGAGGATTTCCATCGCCGCATCCCATGTTGGCGTCCACTCCGCCGTAATCATCGGAGGTAATGTCGCCGTCCAGGTTCCAGTCGCCGGCGAACCAGTTCATTCCCCCCGTCTCTAATGCTGTACCGACATGTGTCCCCAAGTTGCTGTCGATAGCAGCGTAATCATCCGCGGTAACCATTCCGTTGAGGTCCGCGTCACCGAAATACGCGTATTTGCCCAACACTGCGCCGGCTTCCACTGTCAGACCGGAGCCGAAGGGCCACTCAGGTGTCTGAAGCACTGCATTGTCAAAGACAGCAAGAATGGGATGTCCCAGTGTGGTTTGGCCGGTGCTGGAGACGATTCTGGGACGCCATTGTTGCTCGTCACCGCAGGCAGAAAAAAAGCTCGCAGCCCCACATTGGAGCGCGAGCTTAAGTTTGCAGGGTGATCTAAGTGCGACTGGTTACTTGGCCCGCCGGTCCAGAACTTCCCACATGCCCTGTAGATAACCATTGGTGGCGCGGAGGGTTTGTGGGTCAGCCGCACGGAACTGATCGCTCCACGTGTTGAAGAAATTCTTGTTTGGCAAGGGGTAACTGGCCGATCGACCAGGCACGCCGTAGAGTTGTACACTCGTCGGCAAATCATTCGACAGAGCTTTTCGCTCCACCCACATTGCAGAGCTATCGGAATAAGCAACGTTGATTCCAGTAGTGTGACGGTAATTGATTCGTTGTGGAGTCGCAAAGATGTCTGCTACTAAGGCAACACGTTTCATCTTCGTGATCCGCGGAAAGGGACGCCACACCGTCGGATTACTCGAATCGCTCAAGTTATCCACAGGAGGAGTTGAATCGACGCCGTCGATTTTCACGGTGGTCCACACAATGGGCTTATAAGTGGCATCGCAGGGACGCAGGAAATACCCAGAGCGCAGGGCACCGTTATAGTTGCCGCTGGGGTCCAAGCTATCCGATCCATTTAAGACCCAGTTGTTTTCTCGCGAGTTATAACCGTGGTGCACGCCATTATCGCTCGGGCAAAAAAGGTACCGCGGGTCCTTTGTCAGCCGGGCCTTGAACAGAGGCCCAAAGCAAGGGTAGCTAACGGACGGGGGCTTACCGGTGGCGATCATATAGGCGGACTGATAGCTTCCATCTCCGCTGGTCCCCAAGGGGATCTGTTGCTGATTGTCTGTCGCGTAGATCAGCATCATGGTGACGACCTGCTTGAGATTGCTGAGGCAGGCAGTGCGGTTGGCTTGAGCTCGGGCTTTGCCGAGGACGGGCAGGAGGACGCCGATCAGGACGGCGATGATGCCGATGACGACGAGGAGCTCAACCAAGGTAAATGCCCTTGGGCGGGTCAAGATTTTCCGGCGGTGGGTGCTACTTCTCATGGGCATCTCTTTACTTGGTTTCAGACAACGTTTCGTTCAGGTCTTTTACGCTTTCGCCTTGCATTAGCTGGCAGCCGAGCGTGGTGATCGGCTCCAGCGGCCTCCCATGTGCGATGTCGCGTGACATCCGCGCGAGGGCTCTTCCCATGCCGCCCAGAGGAATGGCAATCGTGGTCGGCTGAACACCAAGCCAGTTCATGACCCCTGGGTGCTGGTCAAAGGTGATGACCGAGAGGTCTCTTGGGATGCACAGTTTTCCGCTCTTAACGAGCGGGGCGAGGCTCGGAACAAGCACCCACGAGCCAAAGATCACCGCTGTGGGTTGACGCTTCTCAAGGTAGCGCTCGACCTCCTCGCTGCTCGCCGTGTAGTCGCCATGTTTAAGCCACAGCACCATGCACTCATCCGCTTCAATGCCAGCATCTTCTAGGCCGGCGAAGTAACCGTTGCGCCGCTGAAAGACCCAGGGCATCG
>DASVUC010000141.1:0-3981 GCA_036387255.1 Tepidisphaeraceae bacterium
AGATGACCAGGATCCCACGTCGGCGGATGTGCCCTTTGTGTTCGATGGATCTGTGGATTTAAAGAAGCTGCGCGTGGGGTATGACCCGGCAGGGTTCAACTGGAAGAGCGACTGGTACAAGAAAAATCCGGGGCTGGAAGAGATCCATCGCAGCGCGTTCGACCGCGTCAAGGAGATGGTGGGCGAGCTGGTGCCGATCACGCTGCCGGGCAAGGAGTTTGGGGGAATCATCAGCATGACGATCGGGAGCGAGGCGGCTTCGAGCTTCTTGCCGATCCTGATGAACGGCGACGTGCGGAAGCTGAAGCAGCAGGATCGCGGGGCGTGGCCGAATTACTTCCGTACCGGCTCAGAAATTCCCGCGGCGGATTATCTGCGGTCGCAGCAGCTTCGCGCGCAGCTGATGCGGGCGATGCATGAGTCGCTGAAGGATGTGGATTGCTACATCACGCTCCCCTACGCGGGGCTCACGATTGAGTACACCAACCTGACGGGGCATCCTTCGCTGGTGGTGCGGGATGGGGTGTACAAGGGGCGGCCGAAGTTGATGGAGGTGGTGGGGAAGCTGTACCGGGAGGATGTCATTTTGGCGCTGGGGATGGAGATCGAGAAGGCGGCGAAGGCGGGGGATGTTTGGCCGAATGTGTCCTCGCTCATCTGATGAGAAAAGCGCGCTTTAGCGGACGAATCACTTTCGTCGACGAGCGAGAGCCCAGCGGCTCTGCCGCGGGACGCTGGCAGCGATTGGTGGCAGGTTGCCATCTCAAAAAGAGCCTTCACCCTACCCTCTCCCGGAGAGTGCCGGGAGAGGGAGACGGGACATGCTACCTTTTTCGAGGCGGGCGGTCGCTTAGCGCTTCCAGGAGCTGCGCGGTTTGCGTGAGAGGATCGGCGCCGGCGAAGAGCCGCTTCACCTCCTGGCAGTTGCGCTTCGTTTGGTAGTTGTGGTCGAGGGCCATAAGCGTCTTGCAGACCCTGTTCGCGCGGTAGGCGCGCGGCTCGATCCACGCGCCGCACCCGAGTTTGACGACGCGGTTGGCGTTGTCGAGCTGGTCGTGCGCGAAGGGCATGACGAGCTGCGGATGACCGGAGGCCAGCGCCTGGGCGGTGGTGCCGATGCCGCCGTGGTGGACGGTGGCGGCACACCTGGGGAGGAGCTGGCTGAAGGGGGCGTAGTCGACGTGGATGACGGAATCGGGAAGCTTCTCGGGGACCTTATCGCGGTGCTTGGTGAGGAGGATCCCGCGGAAGTTGCCACGGATGCAGGCGCTAACAGACTCCTCGAAGAAGTGGTGATCGGACCACATCGCGCTGCCGGCGGTGAAGGCGACGGGCGGCGAGCCGGCGGCGAGGAAGGTGGCGACGGCGCCGGAGAGCTGGCGATGGTCCTGCTCATCGTAGAGGGGAAAGCCGGTGACGGTGAGGTTGCCGGGCCAGTCCGGCTGCCAGGGGCCGAACCATTCCGGCCACATGCCGATGACTTGCGTGGCGTTGTTCCACCAGGTCCAGACGGAGGTTTCCAGTGGCGGCAGATTGATGTCTTTGCGAATGACATTGATCTGCTTCTTGAGTATTCGATCAATAACCACTTTATCCGCGACCCAGAAGGTGAAGCGCTTGGCGAACCTCGGCATCCAGGCGCGAATGGGTGTGCCCGGAAGGACGGGGAAGTTGTGCAGCGTCCGAATGATCCCCGGCGCAAGGTGAATCAGCGCAACGGGACGGCGGAGTTTTTCTTCCGCGAGGCGCATCCCCAGAGCGAGGGAGGAGCCCGCGATGATGGTGTTGCCGCGCTGCGCAAAATTCATGCACAGGTCGTACATGGGGCGAATGGCCGGGAGGACGCCGTTCTGCATAACGGTCTTGAACGCGCGGGTGCGGGACCAGAGGTTCGGATCGTGGGCGAGCTTGTTGTACTCGTCGGCGGTTCCCAATTCGGCAAATTCGAGCCCGGCGCGGACGATCAGAGATTGGAAGCTTTGGTTCGCTGCGACGGTGACGTGGTGCCCGCGCGATTCCATTCGCAGGCCCAAGCCGACGAACGGATGCACGTCGCCATGGGAGCCGAGGGCGAGGAGAAGAACATTCACAAGGGGAAGTTTGCCTGCGGGGCGGGGTTTGGCAAGTTTGCATCTGCTGTAGACCGATCCAGCTTGAGGACGCGTGCAGCGCGGTGCCAGTACGCGTCGTCGAGGCCGAGCTTCTGCTTGATGTTCATGTCGCGGCGGAGCCAGTTGCGATCGGTCCACAGGGCGATGCCGTTGCCGATGCCGCAGGCCATTGGAGGCACGGGAAGGATCGGCCAGTCGCTGCCGTGGAGCAGCTTGGAGCGGAGCAGGTCGTCCGCGAGGATGGTGCGGTAGGCGTAGCTGCGCGTGGGGAGGTTGAGGGCGGCGGTGTCGCCATAGAAATGCTCGTGATCCCTGGCGAGGCGCGACCAGTTGGGGAGGAAGTCGGTCTCGCCGGCGGCGGATTTGGTGCCGCAGTGGGCGCCGATGACGCGAACACCGCGCTCCAGGGCGGGGAGCAGGAGCATCGGATCCGCAACGTGCTGGTTGAGGTTCGGCAGGGATTTTTCCCCGCCGGTGTGGCACAGCAGCGGGATGTCGTGGTGGGCGAGCAGTTCGTAGACGGGAACGCAGCGGTCGTCGGCGGGGTTAAAGTTCTGGACGATCGGGAGCCACTTCAGGAGGACGGCGCCTTTGTTGATGCAGCGCTCCAGCTCCGCGGCGGCGTCTTTGCGGTACGGATGGACGGAGGCGCCGAAGAGGACGTTCTCGTGCGCCTGCGAGAGCTGCAAAACGTGGTCGTTCTTGACGTAAAGGTGGGTGTTCTTTTCGTCGAGCTGCCCCTGGTCGTTGTAGACCGCATCGAAGGCAAGGAGGACGATCTTGTCCAGACGTGGCGTCTCGCGCACCAGGCCGAGCAGCTTGGCCTCCAGGTCCTGCTCTGTCTGCGCGTCGGCGCCTTTCATCCCGAGCCGCCAGCGCATGAAGCGAAACGGCAGCGTCTTGAGAAGATGTTCAGAAGTCCAGCCGTGAGCTGGATCAAACGCGCAGGTATGGACGTGGCAATCGATGATCATGGTGTTGACCCTGTGGGGCAGGATGTCCGAGCTACAACTAAGCGAGCAGTTGGCGGAAATGGGTGTAGGCGTTGTCCCACGTTTCCTGGTTTGAAGGCGTGTATCGTTTTACGTCGAAGCTGTTTTGGACGATTTGCCGGGCGTCCGCGAGGGAGCGGATATCACCGGTGGCCATCGCCTGCACGAGGATGTTGCCGATGGCGGTGGCTTCAACGGGGCCGGCGATAACGGTGCGGTTGCAGGCGTCGGCGGTGAGTTGGTTGAGCAGCTCATTCTGCACCCCCCCACCGACGATGTGGATGGTCGAGATCTTCCGGGCAAGGACATCTTCAAGGCCTTCCAGGCGATAGCGATAGGTGAGCGCGAGGGAGTCGAGACAGGTGCGGATGAACTGGCCTGGATTTTCAGGCACGCGCTGCTTCGTCTTCTGACAGTAATCAGCGATCTTTTTCGGCATCTCACCAGGCGCGCCAAAGGGTGAGTCGTCCGGGTTGATCAGCGACGCGAGCGGTGGGGATTCCGCAGCCAGTCGAGTCAACTCAGCGTAGTTGTAGTCCTTCCCTTCCTTCAGCCAGTGCCGGCGGCATTCCTGGACGAGCCAGAGGCCCATGATGTTCTTGAGGAAGCGGATCGTGCCCCCGACGCCGCCTTCGTTGGTGTAGTTGTATCTGAGCGATTTGTCGCTGATGATGGGCTGCTCGATCTCAATCCCGAGGAGGGACCAGGTGCCGGAGCTGATGTAGCACCAGTCGGAGCCTTGTGCGGGGACGGCGGCGACGGCGCTGGCGGTGTCGTGCGTGGCGGGGGCGATGACGGGGACCCCTGCAAGGCCGCACTCGCGGCAGAGTTGTTCGGACAGCGGGCCCACGACGGTGCCGGAGGGGATGATGTTGCCC
>DASVUC010000142.1:0-60942 GCA_036387255.1 Tepidisphaeraceae bacterium
CCGTCACCTGGGCCAACAAGACTTTCGCACTTAAAACCGTCGGCGCCCCACCATGATGCGAGGTGACCGCGGACGGATATGATTTCCAACGATGAACGTCGCGGCGCAGCTCCAGCAAGCCAAATCCCTTCACCAGTCAGGCCGACTCGACGACGCCGAACGGCTTTACCAGGACGTGCTGCGCACACAACCAACCCATCCTGACGCGCTCCACTTCCTTGGCCTGCTCAAGAGCCAGCGCGGAAATCTGGATGAAGCCGTCTCGCTCATGCAGCAGGCGATCGCGCAGAGCTCGGACGTCTCGATGTATCTCAACAACCTCGGCGACGTGCTGAATAAATCGCGACGCTTCGACGAGGCCCTCGCTGCCTACGCGCGGGCACTCAAGTTGAACCCAAATCAGCCGCACGTTTATTACAACATCGGGCTCGTTCTGCTGAACCAGTGGAAGCGCACCGAAGCTATTGCGTCGTTTCACAAAGCAATCACGCTCAATCCCAAGTTCGCCGCCGCCCACCGCGCCCTCGGCGAGCAGCTCGTGAAAAAGGGCGATTGGGAACAAGGCAAAAAGTTTCTTCATCGCGCGCTCGATCTGGCGCCGCAGCACATTCCCACGCTCCTCACCGTGGCGGCATCGCTGATCGAGATGGGACAGCCTGTCGAGTCGATCGCAGTGGCGCAGCGCGCGCTCTCACTTGATCCGAATTCGGCAGATTCCCTCTCGGTGCTTGGGCAAGCCCAGCGCCTTGCCGTACAGCTCGACCAGGCAGAGCAGAGCTTCCGCAAAGCGATTGCGCTTCAGCCCAACAGCGCATCCCACCACAGCAACCTCGCCGGGGTGTTGACGGACATGGGCCGCCTCGACGAAGCCGCCCCCGAGCACGAAACCGCTTTGCGTCTCAACCCACAAGATCCGTCCTATCCGTGGAACCGTTCGCTCACCTTGCTGATGGCCGGCCAGTACGAGCAAGGCTGGCGCGACTTCGACGCCCTGCGCCGTCTACCCGACACACCCTGGCGCCGAAAGTTTGATCGCCCGCGCCTCGAGCGCATGGAGGACCTCCCCGGAAAGACAGTCGTTATGCACGCCGAGTACGGCTTCGGCGACACCATCCAGTTCGTCCGCTACGCCAATCTCTTCGCCGAGCACGGCGCTCGCGTCATTGTCGATTGCCAGCCGCAGCTCGTCCGCCTGATCCAAACCATGCAAGGCGTTCATCAAGTCATCAGCGACAACGACGCGCTGCCAAATTACGACTTCCACTGTCCCATGCTATGGGCTCCCGCCGTAGCGCAGACGACCATGGCGACGATTCCGAAAAACGTGCCGTATCTTTACGCCGACGCGGAGCTCGTCCAAAAATGGCAAGAGCAGCTCACAACCGAGACTCGACCTAAAGTCGGCATCATCTGGTCCGGCAATCCCAAGCAAGGCAACAACATCAACCGCTCCGTGCCGACAGAAATGATCAACCAAATTTCAACCGATGCTGTCGCCCTCTACAGCGTGCAAAAAGGTCTCAACGTCCCCGCTCCCGACGCCTTCGTCGACCTTGGGCCGCGCATCCACGATTTCGCCGACACCGCAGCCATCATGCAGGCCCTCGATTTGGTGATCTCGGTCTGCACTTCAACCACCCATCTCGCCGGTGCGCTCGCCCGCCCCACGTGGACACTCCTCACCTACGCCGCCGATTTCCGCTGGCTCAAGGGTTGCGTCGACAACGCCTGGTATCCCACGATGCGGCTGATTCGTCAGCCACGCCCGCACGATTGGACCTCTGTGCTCGCCGGAGTAAAGCGCGAGCTCGAACAATGGGCGCTTAAGCGTCAGCGTTAGTTATCACCCACCCTCCGGTCGAACCACCACATTATCAATCAGCCGAGTCAACCCCACCCGCGCGGCAATCGCCAGCACCACCGGCTTATCCAGCAGATCCGCCGGCTTCAGCGTGAGCGGATCCACCGCGGCTACGTAATCAATCGACACCGGGATCCTCCCCAGCGCGCTCGTCGGAGATCCCACATCCAGCAGAATCTTCTGCATCGTCGCCACCAGCCGATTCGTTTGGCGAATCCCCTGTCGCACTTCCTCCTGCGCCGCCTGAAGCGCTCGCGGAATCGCCAGCGCCCTCTGTCGCTCTTCGGTTGACAAATATTGGTTGCGTGAAGACAGCGCCAGCCCGTCAGGCTCGCGCACCGTCGGACATCCCACCACCTGGATCGGCCAGTTCAGCGCCTCCGTCATCGCCGTCAGCACACGAAGCTGCTGAAAATCCTTCTGCCCAAACAGCGCCACATCCGGTCGCACAACGTTGAACAACTTCGCGACGACCTGGCAAACACCCTTGAAATGTCCCGGCCGTTGCTTCCCCTCCAAAACGCTCGTCAGTGCCGGCAGATCGATCGTGATGTCCGCGGCAGCAGGGGGGTACATCTCC
The DNA here is from genome assembly GCA_036387255.1 of Tepidisphaeraceae bacterium. Classification (GTDB taxonomy): domain Bacteria; phylum Planctomycetota; class Phycisphaerae; order Tepidisphaerales; family Tepidisphaeraceae; genus DASVUC01. The sequence goes on from DASVUC010000142.1 coordinate 2,442, forward strand.
TCCGCGCTGGGCACGAACACCAGATCGACACCCGCGCTTCGGCAGTTCTCCAGATCGCTTTCCAGCGGCCGCGGATACTTTGTGTAATCTTCCTTCGGCCCGAACTGTGTCGGATTCACGAAGATGCTCACCGCCACGTGCGGCGCCCGCTGCTTCGCCTGCGCCATCAGCGAAAGATGCCCAGCGTGCAACGCCCCCATCGTCGGAACAAACGCCAGCGCCCCAAGTTGCGCCCGCGCCTGCCGCACCTGATCGATTGTGTGAACCACGTTCATGTCGCCGACACTCTAACGCCAACGCCACTTCCGCTCCACGAAAGCGGCTGTTGAGCACCGGCGTGTCATCGCGCACACTAAGGTTATGAAGCACCTCGCCGCGCTCCTCCTCGCGCTGTCGCTCTTCACTTCATTTGCCTCCGCCGCGGAGATCGCGGGTGTTGTCGTCGACGAAGCCGGTAACCCCATCGCCGGCGCCAAGGTTGACGTCTGGACCTGGTACACCGGCAACGAAGCGACCACCGATAAGGAAGGAAAGTTCGCGTTGAAAGGGCTTGATGACAACGACCCGGTCGAGCTCCGTATCACGAAGGACGGCTTCTCCCCCTATTACAACGAGAATGAAAACACCGGCAACACCGACTCCCGCTACACCCTGACAAACAAGACTTTCTTCGAAGGCGTCGTCCTCTCCCCCGATGGCAAGCCCGTCCCCAACGCCACCATCACTGCCAAGGCGCCTGAGAAGCGCAACAAGCGCGTTCACATCGGCTCTGTCCAAACCGCCACACGCAGCGACAAGGAAGGCAAGTACAAGCTCTACTGCTGGCCGGACAACTACGAGTTCCGAATCCGAGTGCCAAAGGTTGGCGTGCTCCGTACCGCGGACAACACCGTCGGCGAAAACGAGGGGAAGACCCAGGATCTGCACCTTGAGCCGCCGATCACGCTGAAGGTCGTCGCCCAGGACAGCGAAAGCGGAACGCCCGTCGAAGGCGTCCGCATCAGCGGCGCCCGCGAATCCGGTGGCAGTGGCGTCACCAGCAAAGAGGGTCTCGCCGAGATCCCGGACCTGCTCCCCGGCCAAGTCAGTCTCAATGTCCGCGCCAGGGGTTTTTGCCGCTGGTGGATCCACGATCAGAAGAAGGAGGAAGTCGTCTACTACACGAAGTTCCCCCTCCACAACAACACCGTTGAGGTCAACGTCGCCCGCGACATGGACGCGATCCATCTGGATTTGGAGAAGGGCGTCACCGTCCGCGGCATTGTTCAGGATCCCGACGGCAATCCCGTCGCCAGCGCCACCGTCGGCCCGGTCACCGGCGGCGACTTCATCACGCAGGACTCCCGCTACAACGTCGTCACCAGGAAAGACGGTTCTTTCGCCACCACCCTCCCCGCCAGCCTGGAGCATCAGTACGCGCTCGTCGCCATCGACGGCACCGCAGAGTTCAAAGCGCCGCGCAAATGGGCCAGCGGACACTCTGAGCCGATGCAGACCAATCCGGGACAGGAGATCAACAACATCGTCATCAAGCTCACCAAAGGCGGCAGCGTGAAAGGCAAGCTTACGAACTCCTCCGGCGATCCCGCCGGCGGAAAAAGCGTGCGTGCGATGCCCGCCAACGGCTTCGGAACACACGTTTTCGCCGTGCGAGCCAAGACGGATAAGGAGGGCAACTTTGAGCTGAAAAACGTCGCACCCGGCGATCAACTCATCCAGTGCGAGCCCTTCTGGAGCGAACTGGCGAACTTTAAGCCCGAGCAGAGCGTCCAAGTCACCGTCGAATCGGATGCCGCCGTTGAAGGTGTGGAACTTCAGCTGCGCCCCGGTGACTGATCATGAAGGAGAATCCGTGAACCAGCGGCAAGTCGTCCCACTTCTCTTCTCGTTGCTGCTCATGCTTTTCGTCGGGCACACCGGGGCCCAAACTTCTCAACCGGAAGTCAAACCCGGGGAAATCGCCGGCACCGTCACCGACGAATCGGGACAGCCGATCTCCGGCGCCACCATCGACGCCTGGAGCTGGTACACCGGCAACGAAACCAAGACCGACAAGGAAGGAAAGTTCCACCTCAAGAAGCTCGGCCGTGACGGCCCGGTTGAGCTGCGCATCAGCAAACAGGGATTCTGTCCCTGGTACAACGTCTCCCAGGAAACCGGTGTCGCCGAACTGAATGTCACGCTCAACAACAAGACCTACTTCGAAGGCGTCGTCAAAGACGCCAAGGGAAATCCTGTACCCAACGCCCCGGTCCGCGCCATCTGTGGGCCGAAGCAAAACCCTGGCGTACACATCACCGATGTCACCATCGAAACCCGCACCGACAAGGACGGCAACTACAAGCTCTACGTCTGGCCTGACACCTACCAGGTCCGCGTCAACGTTCCCAAGGCTGGCGTAGCGCGCACGCAGCCGGAAACGATCAACGACGGCGAAACCAAGAAGCTCGATCTGTATCTCGATGAAGGCGCAATCTTCAAGGCGCTTTGCGTCGATGCCGAGACCGGCGAGCCCATACCCAACGTTGAACTGTACGTTTGGCGCGAAAAGAGCATCAAGGGCAAGAGCGACAAGGCTGGCAAGATCGAGATCCCCAACACCATGGAGGGCACCTTCGAATTCAACGTGAAGGCGAAGGGCTACACGCGGTGGTGGTCGGACCAGGCCAATAAGCCTTTCCAGCGCAAAGACAACAGTGGCAACTTCCAGCGCAACTTTGACGACTTGGAATTCACCATCACCCGCGATATGGAACCGGTGAAGGTGGAACTGGAGAAATGCGTCACCATCACCGGTGTCGTTCAAGACCCCGATGGCAATCCCGTCGCCGGCGCAACCGCCGCGCCAGCCCTCACCGGCACCGGTAACTCCCTCACCGGCGACACCCGCTTCAGTGTCACGACCAAGAAAGATGGAACCTTCGTGATGGAGCTGCCCTCCAGCAGCGGCCGCAAATACAATCTCGTCGCTCACGACGGCAAGTACCAGCAGTGGCGCAAGTGGGCGAATGGAGTCGCTGAGCCGATCGAAACCACACCGGGACAGAAGATCGACAACGTCGTCCTCAAGCTTACCAAAGGCGCAACGGTGAAAGGCAAAGTCGTCGACTCCGGCGGCTCACCCGTCGCCGGCCGGCGCGTTCGCGCCTCCGCCGCCGACAAACTCGAAAACCGCTACTACGACCCCGAAACCCGCAGCGACAAAGACGGGAATTTTGAGCTCAAATTCATCCGCCCCGGCGACCACTACATCCAATGCTCACCCTTCTGGCTCAACGCCTCCCAAGCCCCCGGCGGCAGCGTAGAAGTCACGCTCGCCGAAGGTGAAACCAAAGAAGCCATCGGACTGATCGCTCAACCCGAGCATTAGATGACGTGGCATAGGCGTCTTGCCCATGCTGAACCTTTGCATGGACAAGACGCCCAAGCCGCGCAGCAGAGCTATCTGCTGTGCAGCTCATTAAGCATCTGCCGCGCGGTTCGGCGCTGCCCCGGATGAACAACCTCCGGCGCAACCTCCGCCAGCGGCTCCAGCACAAATCGCCGCTCCTGCATCAGCGGATGCGGCACCTTCAATCCCTCCTCATCGATCACCCGATCGCCAAACAGAACGATGTCCAGATCGATCGGCCGAGGCCCCCATTTCTCTCGCCGCACGCGCCCCAGCTCATGCTCGATCTCCAGCAGCCGATCCAGCAGCCGCCGCGGAGTAAGCGTTGTTCGCACTTCCACCACCCCATTCAAAAATGCTGGTGATCCCTCCGGACCGCCCACCGCCGCATTCTCGATCAGCGACGAAACCCGCAGCACCTCCACCCCCTCGCTCTCCCTCATCCGCTCCAGCGCCGCCCTGATATTCTCCCGCCGATCTCCCGTGTTCGCACCGAGCGCGATGTACGCGAGCACGCCCGTCATTTCGGCTCCACGATCATCTCGTGCAGCACGGTGTTGCCCATGTCGTAAAACTTCGTCCGCAGCTTCAGATCGCCCGGCCCGCGATAGACCAGATCCGGAAGCGGGGCGTTCTGCCGGGAGTCGAAGAACAGCTCGTCCGCCGACAGTTCATGCCCTCCGGGCGCGCGGAAGTAAACGCGTGGATCCTCTTCGCTCGTCCACTTGACCTCGAACTTGCTGTACTGAAGCCGGTACCCGTTGCTGACCATTTCCTCCCGAAAATCCGCAACCGAGTCGTACTTCTTCCCCATCCGCTTCAGCTCGATCAGCATGTCGCCCAGCACGTCCTGGCGCTCGATCAACGTTGCACGATCTGTCGGCGTCAGCGTCGCGACAAACTCCGCGAAGCGCGCCTGAAAATTCTCCACGTTCTTCGACAGCGCCTGCTCAAACGCCTGCTGCGGCTGCGTTCCCTGCTGGATCATCCGGAGCATCTCGATGAACCGCTTGCGGTATTTGAACTGCCCATTCTCCTGCACAAACACCAGGAAGTGCACCATCGCCCAGGCCTGGTTGTACTGTGCCGCCGCCAGTCCGGGCTCGCGCTTAAGCTGCTGGGTCCAGCGGTCATTGTTCATCGACATGAAGTCGCGGAACTCCGTCAGCCGATGCCCCGCCTGGTCCGCGCGAAGCTGCCGCAATCGACGCGGCGGAACTTCTCCAAGATGAAAATCGTCCCCCACCCAAATCCCCTCCTCAAACAGAACCGCCAACCCCTCGTTCAGCCAAGGCGGCAGATTGCGGTTGATCATGCTGTGCGCGAACTGGTGGAACGCTTCATGTTGAAGCGCCCGCCGAAGCGCATCGCGACCCTGCCCCTCGTAATAAGCGGCCAGCATCTGCCGCTGCGGCAGAAAGACGCCGCCCGTATTCGGAGCGCGGTTCTGAGTGAAGGCGTTGTAATCCTCAACCTTCTTAAACAGGTATACGATCAGCCGCTGATCCGACTTGTCCGCGTTGAACCCGCTGAGCCGGCGCGCATATTCGTCGTACATCGCGTCCAGCTTCTTCCCCAGCTCTTCCGCCAGCGCGTGATCCAGATCCGTGTGAACCTCATAGTGCCGCGTATCCAGCTTATTCAGTTCCCCCGCGCGCACGCTCGCGCCCGCACCGGCCAAAAACACCAGCACCACCGCCCACACGATCGAGCAACAACGTGTTCCCATAACCTCTCATCAACGTTTTTACTTTTGACGCTTCAGAACTATCATCGTCCAACTTTTTGGGCCGCAAGACAATGAGTGAGCAAACGGACATCAGTACTTACGAGCAGGAACGCCGTCAAAAGCTGCACAAACTGCGTGAACTGGGCATTGACCCATTCGGCCAGCGCGAGCAGGGCGTTGTTCCCCTCGCCGCCGCCCGCCAGCAATACCTTCCCGAGCACGGCCACGACGCCGGCCCCGTCGTCAAAATCGCCGGCCGCGTGATGCAGAAACGCGACATGGGGAAGCTCAGCTTCTACCGCCTGCGCGACGACAGCGGCGATCTCCAGATCGCAATCGACAAGAAGCGCGTGGACGAGACCTCCTGGCAGATCCGCGAGCTCACCGACCTCGGAGATTTCGTCGTCGCCGAAGGTCCCCTCGGCACCACCAAGACCGGCGAAGTCACCGTCTGGGCGACCAAGTACACCATGGCGGCCAAGGCGCTGCTCCCCCCTCCCGGAAAGTTCCACGGCCTCGAAGACGTCGAGCTCCGCTACCGCCAGCGCTACGTCGATCTCTGGGCCAATCCGGAAGTCATGCAGCTCGCCAAGCTGCGCATCCGCGTCATCGACGAAATCCGCAGCTACCTCAAGTCGCAAGGGTACCTTGAAGTCGAAACGCCGATGATGCAAATCATCCACGGCGGCGCCGCCGCCCGACCCTTCGTCACCCACCACAACGCCCTCGACATCCCGCTCTACATGCGCATCGCGCCGGAGCTTTTCCTCAAGCGCCTGCTGGTAGGGGGGTTCAGCAAAGTCTTCGAGATCAACCGCAACTTCCGCAACGAAGGAATCTCACCCAGACACAACCCCGAGTTCACCATGCTTGAAGCCTACGAAGCCTTCGGCTCCTGGGAAACCATGGCCGACATGGTCGAGGGCCTCATCTGCCATGTGGCGGAGAAGGTGTTTGGCACACTGGAGATCGTTCACCGCGGAGGCGCAGAGGGCGCAGAGGTGAGGCGGATCAATCTAAAGCGGCCATGGCGGCGGGTGCGGATGACGGAACTGGTGGAGGAGCGGACGGGATGGAAATTCAACAAGGAGACGATTCCGGCGGATCAGCTCAAGGCGCTGCGCGACGCAAATCCAGGGAAAGACATCAAGCTTCACCCGTCTCCCGCCGAGCAGCTTCAGGAGATCTACGAAAAGCTCATCGAGCCCACGCTCATCGATCCCACCTTCGTCACGCACGTGCCGAGCGTGATCATCCCACTGGCCAAACCGAACAAAGAAGATCCGTTCTTCGCCGACGTCTACGAACTTGCCATTAACGGCATCGAAATCTCCCCCGGCTACACCGAATTGAATGATCCCGACATCCAGGCCAAGCAGTTCGCCCACCAGGTCGGCGACAAGGAAGAACAACAAAAGGTCGACGAAGACTTCCTAAACGCCCTGCGTCACGGCATGCCCCCGGCCGGCGGCATGGGCATGGGCGTCGACCGCCTGCTCATGATGCTCACCGGCGCCGAATCCATTCGCGATGTAATCCTCTTCCCGCTGATGAAGCCACAGTAGGGGCGACGCACGCGTTGCCCCTACAATCAAACGATGTACAAGCTCCACCTCATCCTCAAATACCTCCGCAAGCGCCGCATCGCCTGGGTTTCCCTGATCGCGGTCATGCTGTGCACCACCATGGTGCTGGTCGTCATCTCCGTTATGGGCGGCTGGCTGCGCATGTTCCGCGAATCCTTCCACGGCCTCAGCGGCGACGTCATGGTGCACGGCCGCTCGCTGGCCGGCTTCCCGCATTACGAGCAGATCATCGAGAGCGTGAAGAAGATCCCCGAGGTCGAAGCGGCCGTGCCCACGCTCCGCACCTACGGCCTGATCAACATCAACAACTCCATCCGCGACGCCGTGCAGGTCGTGGGTTATCCGCCGGACATCGGCGCCGTCAATCGCTTTCCCCAATCACTTTACCGCCAACACGAACAAGCCCTCGCGCAGCGAAAAACACCAGCCACGCAACCCTCCTGGGACCTGCTCCCCGACGTGAACTACCAGGCCATCAAGCCCAACCTCAAGGGCTACGTCCCCGGGATGATCGTCGGCGTCGGTGTCATCGGCATCCACAAAAATCAGAAGGGGGAGCTCGATCGACCGGACCAGGAACTCGAATACACCTCCTGGGCCAACCTCAAAGTTCTCGGTATCAACCCCGACGAATCCATCGACCCCGAGAAGAACAAGGGCGACCGAACCTATTTCCTCGTCGACGACTCCCGCACCCAAATCTGGCAATACGACTCCAACACCGTCTACGTCCCGTTCAAAGTCCTCCAGCAGGACCTCCGCATGGACGGGTCCGACGGCGAGCCCGCCCGCGCCAGCGACGTGCAGATCAAGGTCCGCGCCGGCGCTGATCTCACCAAGACCCGCAAGAAGATCGAAGCCATGGTCAACCAGATCATGAACGTCAACGGCGTCGACGCCCGCTTCCCTTACGTCGTCGAAACCTGGGAAGAATCCCAGGCACTCTGGCTCGGCGCCATCGAGAAGGAAAAGATGCTGGTGACGATCCTCTTTGGCATCATCTCCATCGTCGCCATCTTCCTGATCTTCTGCATCTTCTACATGATCGTCGTCGAAAAGACGCGCGACATCGGCATCATCAAATCCGTCGGCGCCACCAGCTCTGGCGTCGCCGGAATTTTCCTCGGTTACGGCCTCGCCATCGGCCTCGTCGGCGCCGCGCTGGGCCTCCTCGCCGGCTGGGCCATCGTCCACAACATCAACTGGCTCCATGGCGAGCTGGCGCGCCTCACCGGCGCGCCCATCTGGAACCCGGAGGTCTACGCCTTCGACACCATCCCCAACACCATGAACCCCAACGAAGTGATCGTCATCTGCGGCATCGCCGTAATCTCCTCCGTCCTCGGCTCGTTGATTCCCGCCGCTCGCGCCGCTCAAATGAACCCCATCGAAGCCCTGCGCTGGGAATAAGCTGATGTCACAAAACGAAAAGCAATCCTCCACCAGCGCCGCCCGATCCATCGTCCGCGCCAGCAACCTGACCAAGGCCTATCGAATGGGCGACAGCACCGTCACCGTGCTGAAAAGCCTCGATCTCTCGGTGAAGGTCGGCGAGTTCCTCGCCGTCGAGGGCCGCTCCGGCTCCGGCAAGTCCACGCTCCTTCATCTGCTCGGCGCGCTCGATGCGCCCGACGAGGGATCCATTCAATACGAAGCCCGCGACATCGGCACCCTCACGCCCACCGAGCGAAGCCACCTCCGCAACACCGATTTCGGCTTCGTCTTCCAGTTCTATCACCTCCTCCCCGAGCTCAACGTTCTCGAAAACGCGATGCTCTCCCCCATGATCCAGCACTCCTGGGGCGGCTTTCGCGCCAAACGCGCGGCGCTTCGAGACAAAGCTTCCGATCTCCTCAACCAGCTGGGCGTCGCCCACCGCCTCACTCACCGCCCCGCCCAGCTCTCCGGCGGCGAGCGCCAGCGCGTCGCCATCGCTCGCGCGCTGATGAACGATCCCAAGATCCTCTTCGCTGATGAACCCACTGGAAATCTGGATGCCGAGACCGGCCGCCAGATCATGACCGTCCTCGAGCGCCTGCACCAGGAAAAGGGGCAGACCATCGTCATGGTCACCCATGACCGCACCATCGCCCGCCAGGCCGACCGCGTCCTCGTCCTCAAGGAAGGCCGCCTCGATCGATCGCAGGATGTCCCGCCGACTCCCGCCATTCCCATCTCCACTCCCTGATCGTCGCTTTTTACCGAACGCCTCCAGCTAAGGTCTAACCTACGTTCCCACGTGCTTTCTGGACCGCTAGCCTCGCCTGGATGGATCGCACGTTCTGGATCGCCTTGCCCCTTGTCCTGTTCGCCCTCTTGGTCCTGCTGCGGCGCACGCTCGGACGACCCCTCACGCGCCACGCGTTGAACGTTCAGCAGGCGCTTCTGCTGCTTGTCTACTTCGCCGCCACCTCCGCCCTTGGCATCTTCTGGGTCGCCAACCAGCAGCTTCCCGTCTTCGATCTCCACTACCTCTTTGGATACGCCACTGTCCTTCTCGTCACCGTTCACGTCGTCATCAACTGGCAGCTCGTGTGGGGATATCTCCGCGGCCCGCGCCGCGTCAAAGCGCCTGTTCCAACTTCACCGCAACGCAATCGGCGCAGCGCTACCGCGCTGATCGTCACGTCTGTGATCATGCTCTGCGGCGGCTTCGCATTGGGCTTTCGCTACCGTCCCACCACCTTCAACCCGCGATGGACCACCACCCCCGCAACCCGCTCCAGCGACTCCACCAATGCGCTCGTAGATCCCTCCGCCATCGCGGCCGTTGAAGAATACCACCAGCTTTCCTCGCACAACCGGCTCGATGTCCTCACGCGCGCCCCCAGCGTCGACTGGGGCCCTCAGCCCGTGCCCTTCAAGTCGTATCCTGATGCGCCGATCATCGATCTTCCCCCGCCGCAATCTGATGCGGCAAATGTCTCACTGATTGATGCGATGCTCGACCGCGCGCAGCCCTCGCCTCGCCGGCTCGATCTGCCGCGCCTCTCGACGCTCTTGTTCTATTCCATCGGCATCACAGGAGAATCCTCCGGCTTTCGCCTCCGCGCCGCACCTTCCAGCGGAGCACTCTTCCCCACGGAGTTCTATCTCTTCGCCACCACTATCGACGGTCTGGACGCAGGCAGCTATCACTACGACCGCGACCGCCACCGCCTGCACCGACTGAGCGCCTCCTCCGAAGTCGCGCACACCATTGTTCCTCCCGGCGCAGACGGCGCCATTGCCCTCACCGCCGTCTTCCGTCGCACCGGCTACAAGTACCGCGACCGCGCCTACCGCTACGCCGTCGCCGACGCCGGCCACGCGCTGGAGAATCTTCGCATCGCCGCCACGTGCATCGGCGTCAACGCTCAACCCTCTCCCGAATTCGATGAGTCCTACATCGCCGCCGCGCTCAACATCAGCGAAACCGAGGAAGGTGTCCTCGCCCTCGTGCCCCTGCTCCACGCCTCTTTCAAGCACCCCACAACCTTCAACCCAGCCCCGCCTCCATCGGAATCAATCTCACTCGGCGTCACGAATATCGTCCACGTCGCCACCTCCTTACGTGCCCTCGCCGCCACACAACCCGCGGGTCGTTCTCCAACTTCAACGCCATCCACTCACGCGCTCAAGCTGCCGCCCCCAGCACCTCCCACCGCCGATCCTTTCCAGATCATCCGCACCAGGCGCAGCGTACGCCGCTTCCGCGACCGTCCGCTGTCTCAACCTGAGTTGTCATCCCTCCTGCACGCAGCCGCTCACGCTCCGGCCCCGCTCAGCCGCGCCGGCCGCGTTCATGTTCTCTGCCACAACGTCCATGGCATCGCCTCCGGCGGGTATGCCTACCTGCCGGAAGAGCACGCGCTGGCGCCGACAAATCTGGGTAACCTGCGCGAAGCGTCCGCCTCGGCCGCGCTTTCACAGGATGTGATCGGCCTCGCAGCGGCTGTCTTCGTCCTCTCGCTCGACCGCACCGAACTTTTTCAGCAAGGCCCCCGAGGCTACAGGCAGGGCTACCTCGAAGCCGGTGCGCTCGGGGAGCGCCTCTACCTTCAAGCCACCGCGCTCAATCTCGGCGCCTGCGCCGTCGGCGCTTTCTACGACGATGAAGCCGCCCGCTTGATCAACATCGACCCCCATCGCCAATGGGTCGTCCATTTCGCCGCCGTCGGTCACCCCAGCGGCTCATAACGCAAGTATCCTCAACTCACTCCGGTTCATTCAGCAGTGTCGTCGCGTACGGATTTCCGGTATCGGTCGAAACAATGTCGGGCCTGCCGTCCCCATTCACGTCGGCAATCGCCTGCCCCCACACGGACGTCGCCACACCAGTGTCAAACTCCATTGCAGGCCCGAACGCGCCGCGACCTTTCCCAAGAAAAATGTACACCGCCGGCGATTCATCCGTCGCCGCCACGATGTCCAGCTTCTTGTCTCCGTCCATGTCCACGAGGTTGATCCGCATCGGTTCGCCGCGACTTGTCTTCGGCTTCTCCTTCAGCGCCGGAAGATTCAGCACCGCCGCCGCTTCAAAATTCGCCTGACCGCGCAGCACTTTTCGCGGCGCAAGCAAAATATGAAGCTTCCGCTCCCCGTTCCTGCGATTCACCAGATCCGTCCGACCGTCACCATCCACATCCGCCGCGGCAACTTGGTTGTGATCGCGCCCGGGGTATTGCCCTGCGGGCCGAAACCACGGCGCGCCTCGCGTCGCCGCGTACCAGGTGCCCGTGAGTCTGTCGTGCGCGAAGATCGGCAGCACATCCACCCAACCGTCGCCGTTAAAGTCCCCCACAGCAGCTCGCCACGACTCCGCGGGCAGCGGGAACTTGCCTTGCAGTTCGAAATTGCCCTTCCCGTCACCGGCGTAAATCGACATCTCCGGCGGATGCGTCCCGTTGCTCATCACGATCAAATCCGTTTTCCCGTCGCGGTTAAAGTCCATCGGCGTCACTCGCCCCGGACTCGCGCCCGTCGCTCTCACCTCAAACCCGCCGCCGGCTTGAAACAGCAGCGCCTTGCACGGCGCGTTGTTCACGCTGCCGACGATGTCCAGCCGACCGTCGCCATTCAAGTCCGCGGCAGCAATGTCGCCCGCCAGGTCGTAGAACTTCTGGTTGATAAAACTTCCGTCCCCGGTGCCGAAGGAAATCACGCTGTTCTTAAACGCCCCAACCGCCAGGTCCGCTTTCCCGTCTCCATCAAAATCGCCGACCGCAGCCCAAGGCGATATCGTCGCCAGGCTTTTGATCGGCGGAGAGAAACGCAGCAGCCCGCCTTTCCCTTCCTCACCGGCGGCCACTGTCGTTGGACTTGGTTGCACCGCCACCGCCGCCGGCGGCGCCTCAGCCGCCACACCACTCCGCGTCGAATTCCGCCACAACGCCGCCACCGCACTCGCCACCAAAGCCAGCGACACAGCCACCGCCACCGCCAGCAGGCGCTTCGACACGCGTCCCTCACCAACCCGCACCCCCTCAACACACAAACGCTCCAACTCCCGCGCCAGCTCACCCGCCGACTGATATCGATCCGCCGCCCGCTTGCTCATCGCCTTGCCAATGATCCGGGTGAGCTCCCCCGGCGTCCCCGCCGGTAGCGCTCTGGGCGTGCCCCTTACGATGTTTCGCAGCGCCTTCTCCACCGATCCCGTCACCTCGTACGGATGCTGTCCCGCAACCAGTTCGTAGAGAATTACGCCCAGCGAATAAACATCCGTCCTGAGGTCGATCGCCGACGGATTTCCCCCCGCCTGCTCCGGACTCGCATAGTGCAGCGATCCCACGAACTCGCCGGTCATCGTTGCATCGCGCTTGGACATCCCCGCCCGGGCCAATCCAAAATCCAATAAGTGCGGCTCACCCGCTTCATCCACCACAATATTTGAAGGCTTCAAATCACGATGCATGATCCCGCGCACGTGCGCCGCGCTCACCGCCCCCGCAATCTTCGCCACCAGCGCCACCTTCCGCTCCAGTGACAAGGCTTGCTGCTCCACGTATTCATCAACAGCCAGCCCCTCAACAAAATCCGTTACCAGGTAATGCCACCCCTCGCTCGTCACGCCCGAATCGATCACCGACACGATGTTCGGATGCTCCAGCGCCGCCAGCGCCTGCACCTCGCGGCCCAGTCGCAGGCGCTCGCCCTCCGGCGCCAGCGGACCGTCTTTGAGGAACTTCACCGCCACCTTCCGCGTCGTCGATTCCTGAATCGCCAGAAACACCACCCCTTGCCCGCCCCGGCTGATCTCTCTAATCAGCCGATACCCCGAAACCGTGGGCGTCACCCGCGCCCCCCGCGCTAGCGGATCGTCAATCTCAAACAGCTGCGCCAGCCGATTTGGCGCCGCCGCCTCGATCCTCTCATCGCTCATGTTTTCTCCTCGCCGCCTCTAGTGCGCGCTTGCACGCGAAAGGATCTCCCGCAGGTCCGCGATTTCCGCATCAATCGCTTCCTCACCCAGCTCATACTGCCCCACGATGCACCGAAGCGTGCGCACGAACATGCGTTTGGCCGTCACCAGCAGGTTCGCCGCCGACTCCGCGCTCTTCAAGCTCTTCCGCGCTACCAGCTCCTCATAGCTCGGCGGCTTGGTCCCTTCCAGGATCGGCGTCAGAACGCGGCACTGAAAAACGTCCCACACCTCAACCCGATTCGACGCCGAACATTCCCGCCGAACCTGCTCCACCGCCTCCTGCAAAAGCTGCCGCGCCCACGCCACCTCAAACTCCGTCGCCGGATCATGTCCACGGGCGGCGGCCGGCGCTGCATCATCCAGGGAAACCTGCGGCATCTGCCGCTGCCGCGCGTTCTCCTGCCGCAACTGGTTCAGCGCGAAATTTTGCAGACTCGTCAGAAGAAAGCTTCGAAAGCGCCCGCGCTCGCGCTGCGCCCGGCTGATGAGCTGCTGCGCCAGCATCTTGTCCGAAATGAAATCCTGGAGCAGGTCCTCTGCCCGGTCCGGCGCAACGCTCAGCCGCGCAACCAGGTGCCTTCGCAGCGGCTCCAGGTACCGCCGCAGCAGATCCTCCAGCGCGGCGCGCCGCACGTCCGCATCATCATTCCCCGCCCGGGAAACCAGAGACCAGTGCGTGGTCGGAAACGATTGGCGAACTTCCTCGGACATATTGCACAACAATTTCAGATATCACGACATGAGGCGGACAGCGTGCGGATTCTACTGAGGGACGAACCCGTGTAAACGAGTTCTCTAGCCGAATCATCAGCAAATGGATGATGCGCAGGATCGCCAGTACCCACGGGTAATGGTCTGTGAACACGCGTCTGATGTGGACGCTGGTTTCTGCCCTACCCCCTTTTTAGGGGCTTGCCGCAATGATTGGCGATTTTAGGATTCCTTCGTTCTCACTTCGTGGAGCAGGTCCCCTTGCAGGTCAACATCATGTTCCCGTGATCTCGATGGCAGAAGGTGATTTGGATTCTCAGATGCCAACCGAGCGCGCAGGAACAAAAACCAGACGGGAGCCGGTGCATCCACCCAAGAGCAACGGCCAACTCCCGCCGCGCCTCCGGCGCACCCTCAAGCACCTGCTCTCCGGCGACAGCGAAAAAGTGATCGCGCAAAAGCTCGGCATCAGCCCGCACACGCTCCACGGGTACGTCAAAGAACTCTACCGCGTCATGGGTGTGCGCAGCCGGGCGCAGTTGATGGCCAAAGCGCTCGGGAACCGCAGCGGGTCCTGAACTCGCCAGATGAATTGCCGCAGGCGGGAAGGTGGGTGTGCTCGGCCACGTGTTCACAGCGCTACGGCTCTCCCCGGCGCCCTGAGCCGTGGCCCGAGCCTCTTTCCCGCCACCCGTTGCTCCGCCTCATCAGGCCTTCCCCAGCCTTGATAATCGGCTCCCGTGCCTACAAATCCGCTCGCGCTTCCCCTACACTCCGTGCGCGCAAGCGCGCGGAGGTGCTCACCGAATGGCTCTGAAGATCTGGCTCGATGGCAAGATCGTCGACAAGGACGATGCGAAGATCTCCGTCTACGACCATGGACTGCTCTATGGTGACGGCGTCTTCGAGGGCATCCGCGCCTATGCCGGCCGGGTCTTCCGCATCGACGCCCACCTCAAGCGCCTCTACGACTCGGCGAAGGCCATTCGCCTCACCATCCCGCTCTCGCCCGAGCAGCTCACAAGCGCCATCGAACAGACCGTCAAGGCGAACAACTTCCGGGATTGCTACATCCGCGCCGTCATCACCCGCGGCGTGGGTTACCTCGGCCTTAACCCTACCAAGTGCGCCACGCCCGGCATCTTCATCATCGCCGACACCATCGAGATGTACCCGCGCGAGATGTACGACAAGGGGATGGCCGTCATCACCTCCAGCATCATCCGAAATCATCCCAATGCCCTGTCGCCGCGGGTGAAGTCGCTCAATTATCTCAACAACATCCTGGCCAAGATCGAAGCCGTCGACGCCGGTGTGCCCGAAGCGATCATGCTTAACGGCGAGGGCAACGTCGCCGAGTGCACCGCCGACAACATTTTCATTGTCCAGGGCGGGCGGGTGCTGACGCCTTCGACGCATGACGGCATCCTGGAAGGCATCACGCGTGAGACGATCCTGGAACTCTGCGAGGAGATGAACATTCCCTGCCAGGAAAAAACCCTCCAGCGGCACGATCTCTACATCGCCGATGAATGCTTCCTCACGGGTACTGGCGCCGAGGTGATCCCGGTCACGCAAATCGATGGCCGTACGATCGGCAACGGCCAACCGGGCCCGACCACAAGACGCCTGCTCGAAGCCTTCCACCGGCGCGTGCGCGAACGTTGATCGTTGATGGTGGAGGGTTGAACCACCACCCTCAACCCTGCACACTCCACAATCTCCCTCTTCACCCCCTCTGGCGCACTCAAATTGACGCTTCTCCCCCCTGCGGATATGGTTTTGCTCCAATCTTTGACCGATTGGAAGGAGCAAGCATGCAAGAATACGAAACGTTGAAACGTCTGGTAACCGAGGCCGAGGAAGATGTCGCCAAGGCCGAGGGGGGCAACAAGGCCGCGGGAACCCGCGTGCGCAAGAAGATGCAGGAAATCAAATCCGCGGCGCAGGAAGTGCGCAAGAAAGTGCTGGAAGGGCGTGAAGGCGAAGGCGCCGAAGGCGGCGGAGCGGGCGCGGGCGGCGGGGATGCCGGCGAGGGCGCTGACGACAACGCCTAGGCCTCTCCCGCGGTAAATCCTGCGGGTTTTACTCTTCTCGACCGAGCGATGAGGGATGAGCCATCTTGCTTGTCCCTCATCCTTCTCTGTAGCTAAATCACTCATGCCCCCGCAATTCCTCTACGACATCTCCGCCATCGACCTCAGCGGCATCGCTTACGACCAGGAAAAGATCCGCGAGTGCAACCCGCAGCGCGGCGACATGGAGATGCTCAACGCCATCGTCTACGCCAGGCCGGAGCAGGGGCAGATCCTCGGCTACAAGGACGTGCGGGAAGATGAGTTTTGGGTCTCCGGCCACATCCCCGGCCGGCCGCTGTTCCCAGGCGTGCTGATGATCGAGGCCGCCGCCCAACTCGCCAGCTTCTACACCCGCATGTTCGTCGGCTGGAAAGGTTTTATTGGTTTCGGTGGCGTGACGGACACCAAGTTCCGCCAGCAGGTGCCACCCGGCGTCCGACTCTATCTTGTCGGCTTAAAGACCTGGGAACGCCACCGCCGCATCGGGTGCAACGTCCAGGGCGTGGTGAACGGGCAGTTGGTGTTCGAGACGTCGATCATCGGGACGGAGATGTAACGTCAGGCAGAGCCGTGGCGAGCATTCGCGTGTCGCGCGCCTCTGATTTTTCATGTCCTGTGATTTGCCTCGGGGTCTGAGCCATGTCGACTATTCAGCCAGTCGTGCACTCGTTTCGCTATGCGATGGATTACCTGCGAGAGCAGGTGGCGGATGTCGGCGATGAGCAGATGGCGCAGCAGCCGCGCGGGCTCGCGAACCATGCGGCGTGGACGCTGGGACACGTGATCTTCTCGTGTCAGTTGCTGGGCGAGGTGGTGGGGGTGAAGCCCTGGCTGGCTGATGAGTGGACCACCCTTTTCGGGACCGACAGCGTCCCCTCGTCCGACGCAGCGGCATATCCCTCGCGAGCTGCGCTCCTGGCGCAACTGGATGCGGCGCAGCGGCGGCTCATCGCCGGCGTAGAGGCGCTGAGCGCGGCGCAGATCGACGCGCCATTTCCCGATCCCGCTTACCACGACGTCTTCCCCACCGTGCGCCACGCGCTGACGCAGGTGATGGTGGGTCATGTCGCCCACCACGTCGGCCAGCTCACCGCTTGGCGCAAAGCTCTGGGGCTGCCGCGCCTGAAACGCGGGTTTGAATGAGCGGGGCGGCCGGGGATGCCTGTCCGAGGGGCTGAACTCGCCGCGCCGCGGGCGCTGATGGTGGGCTTAGACCCCGGCGCCACGCAAGGAAGCGCTCAAGGATCTCCTCGAACTCCGCCGCGTCCTTGAAGAGGCGCATTTCCTGGCGCAATTGCTCGCAGGGGTGGAGGTTTTTCGCGTACCAGCTGACGCGCTTGCGGAACTCGATCACGGCGGAGCGCTCGCTCCGGAAGCGGCAATGGTGGTAGAAGTGGTCGCGCATGAGCTGGACGATCTGCTCGATCGTCGGCGGCGGGGGAGTGACGCCGGTGGTGAGGACGCTGTGGATATCCCGGAAGAGCCACGGCGTGCTCAGCGCCCCACGGCCGATCATGATCCCGGCGCAGTTCGTTACTTTGATCATGCGCAGGGCGTCCGCGGGTGTGCGAACGTCACCGTTGCCGATGACGGGGATGCGTTTGACGGCGGCGACGACTTGGGCGATTCCGTCGAGGCGCGCTTCGCCCGAAAATCGCATGGCGGTGGTTCGGCCATGCACCGTGACGGCGTCGACGCCGGCTTCTTCCAGTCGCGCCGCCAGGTACGGCGCGACGATGCAGGAGTCGTCCCAGCCGAGGCGCAGCTTGCAGGTGAGCGGGCGATCCGTCACGGCCATCCGGATCTTCTCAACCATCTTCAGCGTCGCATCCGGGTCGCACAGCAATTTGCTGCCGCCATCCCGCTTGGTGATCTTGTCGACCGGGCAGCCCATGTTGATGTCGACGACGTCAGCCCCATGATCCACGGCCCAGCGGGCGGCCTCGCAGAGGCGCTCGACGTTGCCGCCGTAAAGCTGCATGGCGAGGGGCGAATCCGCCTCGCAGGTGGCGGCGAGTTCCATGGAGCGCTTGTTCTCGCGCAGCACGCCCTCCGGGCAGAGCAGATCCGTACACGCCAACCCCACCCCGCCACAGGAGCGCGCGACCAAGCGAAACGAAAGATCGCAGTACCCCGCGATGGGCGCGAGCAGCAGGTTCGTGGCGAGCTTGAGCTTGCCGATCTGGAGGGGCACGAGGGGGCGCACGGCCCGATTGTAGCCGCGCATCCACTGCTGACTAAACAGCGCGACCCCAGAACGCGGAAGAGTGGGATCTTGTTAAGGATCGGCTCACGGCATCGTCAGCTGGGGAACCGAATTCCTCGCCAGCGCTGCCGATGATGGGCGATGGTTCCTGTCAGCAGAGCCGCGAAACGCCGGAAATCTCGCTGTCAGGAATGACTTGAAGTGACCGGTCACGTACCGCTGTACCGATTGATCTAAAGCGGTGAGCCTTTATCCTCTTCTTATGGTTTCCCAAGGCTCCCGCGTACCACCTCCGCGACTCACGCCTACGGGATTCGTCCCGCCTCCGCTGACAAACCCTGCGTTAGCACCGCCGCCGCCGCGCGCTGCGCGAAAGGGGGGCCGCCGTCGTGGCATCTGGATGAGTCTCGCACTCGTCGTGCTGGCTCTCAGCCTCGTCGCCCTCTGGTCAGTGGAGGACAACTCCAGCCAGGGGCTCAATGTCCTGCCGGGCGAATCATCCACTCCGGCGGATGGGGAACTGAACACCGCTCGTACTGTATTTGAGGTGACGGGGTCCGATCTTGTCGTCGGTCTAAACCGAGAGCGAGATAAGCTTGACAGTGACCGGACCACGTTGGGGGCCAGCACTGTCCTGGAATTTCCGGACAAGCTGGACACGCTGCCGGAGCTTCAGTCGGCCAAGCGCATCGTCGCCGAGGAGCGGGTCCTGCTGGACGAGTACGACCGCCGCTGCGAGCGTGTTGCGGCAGAGGCCCTGGAGCGACTCAAGCGAGATATTTCCTCCGCAGCGCGTCGCGATGAAATGGCCGGGCGCATGCAGGCGTTTAGTCAGAAGCTCCTGGCGCTCGGCCACGGGTTGACGGCGGGGGCTCGTGAAGTCTGCGACAACACAGACGGCATCATTCAGTTTTTAATTTCTCGGGTCGAGCATTTCACGGTGGAGAAGAACAATTTCATATTCGACAATCAGGCGGATGCGCGGGAAATGCAAAGGCTGGCCGATCACAGGCGGCAGGTCTTGGCGCGTCAGCGACAGAGGGCTGCCGAAGCGCTGAATAAAGGCCGGGAACCAAAGGGTCATCTTGATTGAGTGAACCAGTGGCTTTTAACGTTTGACGGTAGAGCGCCTAACTTTTCCCTTGGCGTTTGTGTTTTGGGGGCTTGGCGTCTGGGCCACCTTGGCGCGAGATTTAGCGCCAAGATCGCTAAGGAGCCAAAGAGCCAAGGACGCCAAGAGGAAGAGAGGGCGCTTCGCTGTGTCCTCTGCGTTCTCCGTGGCGGAAGATTTTAAACCGGTACCAGCATCACCCGCGCACGGCGGCTTCGATCGCGGCGACATCGATCTTCTTCATCGTCATCATCGCCTGAAAGGCGCGCTTGGCGGCGGCGCGGTCGGTGCTGGTGAAGGCCCTGGTGAGCGCGAGAGGCGTGATTTGCCAGGAGATGCCCCACTTGTCCTGGCACCAGCCGCAGGCGTTGGGCTGGCCGCCGTTGTTGATGATCGCGTTCCAGTAGCGGTCGGTCTCGGCCTGGTCCACCGTCGCCACCTGGAAAGAGAAAGCGTGATTGTGCTTCGTCGACGGTCCGCCGTTGAGGCCGATGCAGGGGATGCCCATCACGGTGAACTCGACGGTGATCACATCCCCCTCCTTGCCGGAGGGATAATCACCCGGCGCGCGGTGCACGGCGGTGACGGAGGAATCGGGGAACGTCTGCGCGTAAAAACGGGCGGCCTCCTCGGCATCATGGTTGTACCAGAGACAGATCGTGTTTTTGGCAGGCATGAGGGGATCATCGCAGGGGAAGGGGAGAGGGGCAAATGGAAGATGAGCTGACAGCTAGCGCTATCAGCTATCAGCCATAAAGGATCTGCGTTGATCTGCGGTTTCACCCTCCCTGCCCCTGACTCTTCGAAAAGAGACGCGGTTGCCCCTAGAATGGTGTGACGGATCGCCAGCGCCCGCGCACCGGCGCGGTGACGGAGCGCCATGAGTCTTTCGCTGATCAACAAGCTGCACCAGACGCCGCTCGCGTTTATTGATGTCGAGACCACCGGCGCCAGCGCCGACTTCGGCGACCGCGTCATCGAAGTCGGCATCGTTCGCTACGAGAACGGCCAGCCCGTGGCCCACCTCGATCAGCTCATCGACCCTCAGCGCCGCATCTCGCCCGGCGTCGTCGCCCTCACCGGCATCTCCCCCGACATGGTTGCAGGCCAGCCCACGTTTGAGCAGGTCCTCCCGCGGGTGACGGAACTGCTCTCCGGCGCCGTCATCATCGGGCACAACATCCGGTTTGATCTCTCGTTCATCCACTGCGAATACCGCCGGGCGCGCGTGCCCTTCGCGGAGTCGCTGGCGACGAACCACGTGCTCGACACCCTACGCATCGCCCGCCGGCGCTTCGGCCGCGGACGCAACGGACTGCAAATCCTCTCACGCACGCTTGGCATCGTTCCCCCCGTCGCCCACCGCGCCTACGCCGACGCCTTCACTGCCGCAAAAGTCTTCGAAGCCATGATGGAACCGGTAGGGGGGTGGAACCTCGATCTCTGCGACGTCATCCAGCAGCAGGGCGGGCCCATGGGCCTCCTCCCCGCCAGCCCCAAGGAGAGCCTGCTCCCGCTGGAGCTGATGGAGGCCCTCGAACAGAAGGGGCTCGTCCACATGGACTATGTCGACGGCAACGACAGCAGGACCCAGCGAATTATCAAGCCGATCGAGGTGAAGAAGCGCAACGGCGAGCTGCTCCTGGTCGCCCACTGCCAGCTCCGCGACGACCGCCGGACCTTCAAGGTCGAGCGCATCGTGCAGCTCACGAAGGTCGAGGAACCGCCGGCTCCTCAGCCTGCGCCCGCCGCAGACTGCGGCGGACAGCTCGACCTCTTCCTGTAGGGGCAAGTCTTGTCTTCCCCTCGGCCCCCGCGACCCGACGGTCGCCCCCCCAAAAGAGAAGCTGCAACTTCTCACGGGCGCGCGCTTGTACAACAAGGGGCGGGGTTGTTTAATGCTTCGCTCGGGTGGGGGTCTAGGAGCAAAGACTTGGCGTACGAAACGAGGACCAGAGCGTGATTTCAGTTAACGATTTGACCAAGGCTTATGGCCAAACCTTGGCCGTCGACCACATCAGCTTCAACGTCGACAAGGGCCAGATCGTGGGCTTCCTGGGCCCCAACGGCGCGGGCAAATCCACCACACTAAAGATGCTCACCTGCTACATCCCGCCCACCAGCGGGGGCGCGACGGTGAACGGCTTTGACATCTTCCACCAGTCCATCCAGGTCCGCGAATCCCTTGGCTATCTGCCGGAAAACTGTCCGCTCTACACCGAGATGAAGGTCGACGAGTATCTCGACTTCCGCGGCCAGCTCCGCAAGATGGATCGCGCCGCCCGGAGGAAGCGCATTGACTACGTCTGTGAGCGCTGCTGGCTCAACCCCGTTCGCCGGCGGATGATCTCGCACCTGTCCAAGGGGTACCGCCAGCGCGTCGGTCTCGCCGACGCCTTGCTGCATGATCCCGCGGTGCTGATCCTCGACGAGCCCACCGTGGGCCTCGACCCGACGCAGATCCGCGAGAGCCGCAAGCTCATCAAAGATCTGGGCGGCGATCACACGATCATCCTCTCCACCCACATCCTGCCGGAGGTCGAAATGGTCTGCGACCGCGCGATCTTCATCGCCTCAGGTAAGATCGTGGCCCAGGGAACGTTGGAAGATCTCCGCAACACCCGCCGCGCCTCTGCCCGTGTGTTGGTCGAATGCCGCGGCCCCAGCAGGGAAATCGAAACCGCCCTCGCTCGCGTCAGCGGCGTGCACCAGGTGGAGGTCGCCAACGGACACTCCGACAGCTACGTCACCGCCGCCTTGCGACCCAAGGAAGGCTACGACATTCGCGAAGAAGTCGCCCGCACCGTGATCTCCAACGGCTGGCCCCTTCGCGAAGTCCGACTTGAACACGCAACCCTGGAGGAATTCTTCGTGCAGGTTACGGCCAATCAAGCGGTCGCCCGGCTTACCCCCTCAACCGCGGGAGCGGAGGCGGGAGGTGCCCAATGACGCGCGCCGGTGTGATCGCAAAACGTGAACTCTCGAGCTACTTCTACTCGCCCATCGCTTACGTGGCGATGACGCTCTTCCTGCTCGCCAGCGGCTCATTCTTCTTCAACGACTTCCAGCCGGGACAGCCCGCCTCGATGCGCACGCTGTTCGAATGGATGGCCTGGCTCCTGGTCTTCATCATCCCCGTCCTCTGCATGGGCCTCCTCGCCCAGGAGTGGACCAGCGGCACGATCGAAACGCTCATGACCGCGCCGGTCGATGAATCCGACGTCATCGTGGGCAAGTTCCTCGGCTCCTTCGGCTTCTTCGTCGTGCTGCTCCTGCCGACGCTCTTCTACGTCGTCATGCTCCGCATCTACAGCCAACCCGACTTTGGCCCGATCTTCTCCGGCTACCTCGGCATCCTCCTCGTCGGCGCGCTCTTCATCAGCATCGGCCTGTTTTGCTCTTCGCTGACGCGCTCCCACGTCATCGCCGCCGTGATGGCCGTCGCTATCCTCTGCGCGGTCACCATCCTCCCCTGGATCGTGACCTCCTTCGCCAACATCCCCGACCTGCTCCGCAGGGTGATGGACCAAACGGTCTACCGCCGCTACACCGACTTCTCCAAAGGCGTCATCGACTTCGGCAACCTGATCTTCTTCATCGCCACAACCACCGTCTTCCTGTTCCTGACCACGAAGGTCCTGGAATCAAGACGCTGGAAGTAATTCCTTATGTTTAGCGGCCCGCTGATGGGGCGCATTTTGCCAGTACAGCCATGACCCAGAACCCAGACAAAAACACCCACACCGCCGAAACCCAGCAGCAGCGCTGGATCAAATATGGCTCCAACGTCGCCCTCTCCGTGGTCGTCGTGGTGCTCCTCGCTGCCGCCATCACCTGGATCGCCCAGTCCCGTGGCAGCCGGGTCGACACCACCACCGGCCGCGTCAACTCCCTCAAGCCGCAGACCATAAACATCCTTAAGGACAACAGCGCCAAGACCAAGCTGGTCGCGCTCTACGCGGAGAAGGACGCCAACAACAAGCCCAACGTCAATCGCCAGCCGGTGATCGACCTGCTCGAGGAGTATCACCGCAAGGGCAAGAACGTCGAAGTTGAAGTCATCGATCCCGTTAATAGCCCATCCAAGGTCGACGGCCTGATCACCGAGGTAACCGATAAGTACGGCGGAGAAGTCCGCAAGTACAAAGACGTCATCGACGTCTTCACGTCCACCTATAAGCAGATCAAGGAAGCCTCCACGCAGCAGCTCAAGGAAATCGAGCAGCGCGGCCTCGACAAGGTGAAGGAAGATCAGCTCCCCGAATCGATCTCCCTCGCATTGCTCACCGTGAAAGAGCTGCCCAAGTTCCTCGAGCAATCCAAGGAGAGCATCGAGAAAAAGAGCCGCCAGAAACCGCCCGATTACAAAGGCGCCGCCAGCAGCATCGAGCAGAACATGGAAGTCTTCTCGCAGATGGCCGAGAAGATTCTCCAGGACTTCGACAAGGCCAAGGCCGATCAGAAGATCCCCGAGAACATCCGCAAGTACATGGCGGACTCCACGCCCGCGTACACGCAAATTAAAAAGTCCGCCGACGATCTGCTCAAGCAGGTCAAAGGGCTCGGTGAGCTGAAGCTCGATGACCTTCGCCAGTCCCTGCGCTCGCAGGATTCGATCCTCGTCATGGGCGAGAAAGACATGCGGGTCATCCCGCGCGACCAGGTCTGGCAATACGACCAGCGCGAAGCGCGCCAGCTTCCGCCCGGCCAGGAGCTCAAGCCGCGCTTCGCGGGCGAGCAGCAGGTCTCCACCGCCATCCTGGCGCTCAAGCAGGAGAAGAAGCCCAAGGTCGCCTTCATCCGCATGGGCGGCCCGCCCCTCACCACGCCCGGCTTTCCGCCGTTCCAGCGAGGCGGCCCGATGTCCTCCGTCGCCCAGCGCCTCCGTGACTACAACTTCGACGTCCTGGAAAAAGATCTCTCCGGCATGTGGGCCATGCAGTCGCAGATGAGCGGCCAACCGCCCGCGCCCGAAGCCACCGACGAGCAGCTCAAGGACGCCATCTGGATCGTCTTGATGTTCCCGCTCTCGCAGCAGGGTCCCATGCAGCCGCCGGCGGATTTCAAACGTGTCAGCGACCACCTCGCCCACGGCGGAAGCGCGCTGCTCATGTTCAACGCGCAAACCGACAACTTCAAAGACACCCTCGCCAATTGGGGCATCGAGGTGAACACCAACGCCGTCGCCGCCCACGAACCCATCAACGTCTCCGGCGGCCGCGAAAATTCCGACGTCCTCTCCCAGGCCGCCCAGTACCCCTTCATCTTCAACATTGAAAACTACGGCGACCACATGCTCACCAAGCCGCTGCGGTCGATGCCGGGGTTCTTCGTCCCGTTCGAACTGGTTAAGACCACGGCCGCCAAAGATGTGACGGTCACGCCAATCATCCCCATCCCCAACCAGCCCACGAGTTGGGGCGAGACCGACCTTGCCGCCCTCAACGAAGGCAAAGCCGTCTTTGATAAAGACAAGGACGTGGAAGGCCCGCTCTTCGGCGGCGCTGTCGCGGAGCGAAAAGACGGCGGCCGTGTCGTCGTCATCGCCTGCCCGACCTTCGCCTTTGACGATTGGGTAACGCGCCCGGATCCGACCCTCTACCGCCAGGGCATCTACGCGTCGCGCTACCCCGCCAACGCCGAACTCTTCGCCAACAGTGTCTTCTGGCTTTCAAAAATGGAGCCCATGATCGCCATCAGCCCCGCCGCCATGGAAGTCAGCCGAATTTCTTCCATGAGCGACGGCGCACTCAAAGCCTGGCGCATTGGTGGCCTCCTTGTCGGCCTCCCGGCGCTCGTTATCGTCGCCGGTGGTTTCGTCTACTTCGCGCGGCGCGATTAAGCCGCTGACAACGCCTCTACTCCTATGAACTTCAAGACAACCCTCGTTCTGCTGGTCGTTCTGATCGGTTTAGGCATCTATATCTTCGCCTCCGGCACCGCCTCGAAGACCGACGACAAGAAATCCGACACCGAAGTCGCCGCCGGCGAGCGCAAGCTCTTCGACGCCAAGCCTGAAGACATCGTGAAGATCACGGTCGCCCCTGCCGAGGGCAAGCGGATGGTCCTCGACAAAGGCGCAACCGCGAACTGGAAGCTCCTCGAGCCGGTGAACGCGCCCGCCGAAGCGATGGAAGTCGATTCCCTCGCCCGCGCGCTAGCTGACCTCCGCGCCCACGGCACCATCAAGAACGCGTCCGAAAACGCCTCCTCCACCGGCCTTTCCAGCCCACGCTACAAGGTCGAGTTCTCCACGCGGGACAACAAAAACTACCTCCTCAACATCGGCGACAAGTCCGCCGTCGGCGATAACCTCTACGTCTCGGTCGGCAACGCATCCTCCGCCGACGTCGTCAGCACGGGAATCCTCGAACAGCTCGAAAAGCCGGCCAATAGCTACCGTAATCCGAAGCTCGTCAACCTCACCAGCACAGACGTTAAACAAGTCACCCTCAAGCGCCCCGACAGCACTATCGTGCTCGAAAAGGCCGGACCCGGTTGGCGCATGACCCAGCCCCAGCAGCTCGCCGCCGAAGGCTCCGAAGTTGAAGATGTCGTCTTCCAGCTCACCGGCCTGCGCGCTACTGACTTCGTCGCTGAAGATCTCAAGGACGCCGCAAGCTATCAGCTCGACAACCCGCGCGTCACCGTCACCCTCAGCCCGACCACGCAGGCTTCGACTCAACCCACCACCGCCGTCGCCGGCGCCGCTCCCGCTGCCACGCAGCCCGTGACGATTAAGATCGGCCGCTACGACGACGTCCTTCGCAAGAACGTCCTCGCCACCTCGACTGACACACCCGCCGTCGCCAAGGTTGCAGCGACCATTGTCGAGACGCTGGGCAAGAAGCCGATCCAGTTCCGCGACAAGCGCGTCCTCCAGATCAATCCGAACGACGTCGCAGGCATCGCGATTCTCGCCGACAAGCCCGCTACCACGCAGCCCACCACCAAACCCGCGCAGCACAAGGAACTCATCCTCAAGCGCCATCAGCCCACGCTCCCTCTCGGTGTGGCCGCGCCCGGCGCGGGATCCGCCACGCAGGCGTCCACTCAAGCGGCAACCACCAGGCCCGCCACCCTCGCGGCATCGCAACCCGCCACCGCGCCCGCCGTCGCCGCCACGGCTCCCGCGACCAAACCGGCCAGCCGTTGGGAAATCCTCACCAACGCCGGCAACACCGAACCCGCCGATGACACCAAGATCGACGACCTCCTCTTCCAGCTCAACCCCCTCCGCGCCGATCGCTACCTCGACGCCAAGCCTGCGACGACCCAGCCCGCCGCCTCCACTTTTGTGGTCAAAATCACCACACAGGGCCCCGGCGGCGCGGCGCCGGAGCAGCAAACCCTTACCATCACCGATCCCGGCCCCTCCACCACGCAACCCACCGCCCCCTACGCCACCTATAAAGATCTCACCTTCGAAGTTTCCCGAAGCCTGCTCGAGAAACTCGACGCTGACTACAAGAAGTCAGCTGAAACCAAACCCGCTCCCACCCCAGCCGAAATCCCCTGACGCCCTTGGACCTACTCCCTCTCCCGCCGTCGGGAGAGGGCCGGGGTGAGGGTCTCCCTCCGCCACTCTCACAAGAATCTCGCGTCCCCTCTGCCCAGGAATCGCGCACCATCCCTCCCCTCCTCCACCGGCTGCTCAAGAAGCGCGCACGCCAAACGTCAAAACCGCTAATTTTTCCCCCTTGCACACCTTTTGCTTAAGCTCCTGCTCGCGGAGCGGGCACCGATTGCGCGGGTTTGTGGAACTCTGGGCGCTGTCGGATTTCTCCATGCTCCATAACTGTCGGTCGAGCAGACCTTTACGCCGTCTTTCTTCTCTCAACTCAGGAGCTTTTGCGATGTCCAATGTGCGCCAGGAGGCGATCCGGTCGATTGCCTGTGCTAAACACAACCTCAACCGCGTCGACTTCAAGAAGACCCACGTCAAAGACCTGTTCGGGATCAACGTCTTCAACGAAGAAGTCCAGCGCCAACGCCTCCCCAAACCGATCTACAAGGCCCTTCAGCGGACCATCAAGCTTGGAGAGAAGCTCGATCCCTCCGTCGCCGACTCCGTCGCCAGCGCGATGAAAGACTGGGCCCTTGAAAAAGGCGCAACGCACTACACGCACCTGTTCCAGCCGATGACCGGCATCACCGCGGAGAAGCACGACAGCTTCCTCGCCCCCAACGGCGACGGCGGCGCAATTGCTGAGTTCTCCGGCAAAGAGCTCATCAAGGGTGAACCGGACGCCAGCAGCTTCCCCTCGGGAGGCCTGCGCGCCACCTTCGAAGCGCGCGGCTACACCGCCTGGGACCCAACGTCGCCCGCTTACATCATGGAGAACCCGAATGGTTCGACCTTGGTGATCCCCACAGCGTTTCTCTCCTGGACGGGTGAGGCGCTCGATAAGAAGACGCCGCTCCTCCGCTCCATGGAAGCGCTCAGCACCCAGGCGCTGCGCATCCTCAAGCTCTTCGGCAACAAGGACGCCGTCAAAGTCTTCACCACCGTCGGCGCGGAACAGGAATACTTCCTCATCGACAAGAGCTTCTACTATTCCCGCCCCGACCTGATCACCTGCGGCCGAACCCTCTTCGGTGCCCCTCCCCCCAAGGGCCAGGAACTGGAAGATCAGTACTTCGGCTCCATCCCCGAGCGGGTGCTGGCGTGCATGGCCGAGGTGGAAGCGGAACTCTTCAAGCTCGGCGTGCCGGTGAAGACCCGTCACAACGAAGTGGCCCCGAGCCAGTACGAGATCGCCCCGATCTTCGAAAACTCCAACCTCGCCACCGATCATCAGAACCTGGTGATGGAGATCCTGCGCAAGACCGCCGACCATTACGGCCTCGCTTGCCTGCTGCATGAAAAGCCATTTGCCGGCATCAATGGCTCCGGTAAGCACAACAACTGGTCGATGTCGACCGACAACGGAGAGAACCTGCTCAACCCCGGCGACAACCCGCACGACAACGCGCAGTTCCTCGTCTTCACCGCCGCCGTCATCCGCGCGGTCGCGAAGTACAGCGAGATCCTCCGCCTGTCGATTGCATCCGCTCACAATGATCACCGTCTCGGCGCCAACGAGGCCCCGCCCGCCATCATCTCGATCTTCCTTGGCGATCAGCTCAACGACATCATCGATCAGATCGACAAAGGTTCCGCCAAGAGTTCTAAGCAGGGCGGCATGTTCGAGACGGGCGTCTCCGTCCTTCCGCCTCTGCCCAAGGAAGCCGGCGACCGCAATCGCACCAGCCCCTTCGCCTTCACGGGCAACAAGTTCGAGTTCCGCGCCGTCGGTAGCTCGGCCAACATTGCCGGCGCCAACACGGTGCTGAACACGATCGTCGCTGAGTCGCTCGACTTCATCGCCAGCAGGCTCGAAGCCGACACCAAGGCCGGCAAGGACCTCACCAAGGCAATCCAGGAACTGCTGCCCAGCATCATCAAGGAGAGCCGCAAGGTGGTCTTCAACGGCAACGGCTACTCCGAAGAGTGGCACGCCGAAGCGGAGAAGCGCGGCCTGCCTAACCTCAAGAACACCGTTGATGCCTTGCCGGTCATCACGCGCAAGGACACCATTGAGCTGTTCACGAAGTACAAGGTCTACACCGCCAAGGAACTCGAGAGCCGCGCGAACATCCTTGCCGAAGCGTATGTCAAGACGCTCAACATCGAGGCGAACACCGCGGTGGTGATTGCCAAGAGCATGATCCTTCCCGCCGCGCTGCGGTACCAAAGGGAAGTCGGCGAATCCATCGCCGCCGCCAAGGCCGCCGGCGCATCCCAACCCGCCGGTATGGAGACGTTCGGCACACTCGTCGGTGCGATCAATGAGCTCCAGTCGGGCATCACTCGCCTGGAAAAAGCGCAATCGCACCACGCCGAGGGCGACGCGTTCGCTCACGCGAAGCACATGCGCAACGACGTCTTCCCAGCGCTGAACACGCTGAGAACCGCCGCTGATAAGCTCGAGACGCTGGTCGCCGACGACCTCTGGCCGCTGCCGACCTACCGCGAAATGCTCTTCATCAAGTAAGACGCATCTCGGGTACTTCAACCCACTCCGCACCTGAACCAAAGCCCCGGGCTCTGCCCGGGGTTCTTTTTTTGGAACAATCCGCGTCTCTCTCCTTCGGTACTCCGGGAGAAGGTCGGGATGAAGTCTCTCTCCCCAACCCACCACCGATCTGACATTCGCACCCCCAACCAAACCGTACGTTCACTCCGCCGAACGCAACCCCCCAGCGCAACATCCAATACAATCGCCTTGCAAGTAACCATTATTCGCACAGCCCTCGATGTTTGTGTTTCCCCTTCCCCGCCCGATCGCCAACCCTCACCCCCGCGTCGCCCGCGACGCCATCAGGAAAATCCGCAGCGTTCGCGTCAGCTCCTCGCGAAGCAAGCGATAACCCTCCGACTCCGGACGAAACTCGATGCAACGAAGCGCATCAAGGTGGAAAGGCAACTGAACGCCTCGCCGCGCAATCAAGATCGGAGTCCGCCCCATGGCATGGCACAAACCCAGCAGGTACGCCACGTCCGAAACAAAATCGGATGCGTCCGCCACGATCACCTCCGCGCGCAGCAGTTCGTTCGTCGCATTAACAACCGGCGAGTCCGAATCAAACGCCACCTCCATCTCCCGCACCATCAACTCGTTAGCTTCCATGGCCGGCACAACAGCAGTTTCGAAGACAAAACGACTGAGTGAGGTCACCGGCATGAGGTGAAGCGCGCGGTTTATATCGATCATTGGCGCACGGCCAATGCCTAGCGATGCGATCTGAAGACGCTCGTATTCCGAGATGCTGCTCATGTTTACGCGCAGAAGACGCGCCCATTGTACCGTTCAAGCCGCCTCAGATTTATAGAAAATGGCTCGCTCCGGTTCACCCTTTGCTCTACCCCGCTCACGCCCGCGGCGAAGCGACGAGGTGTCGCTGTGTCGGTTGGCGGGAAGAATTACCGCGAGGAACAGAATATGAAAAAGCACATTCATTGGTTTGCAGTCGCCGCCCTGGCCGTCGGTGGAATGACCTTCATCGGCTGCGATAGCGGCTCAGGCACGAGTGGTTCAGGCTCCAGCGGCTCGGGCTCCGGCTCGGGCGCCAGCGGGTCGGGTTCGTCAGGTACGTCCGGCTCCTCCGCCGGGACGTCCTCCACCAGCGGTGGTAGCTCCGGAATGAGCGGCACCGGCTCGGCCGGCACTGGGACTGGCGCCAGCGGCACCGGCACCTCCGGCACCAGCACCGGAACGAGCGGAACCTCCGGCACCGGCGCAGGCACCAGCGGAACCACCGGCACCGGAACCTCCGGGACCACTGGCGCAGGCGGGACCTCCGGCACCGGCGCAACCGGAACCGGCGCTTCGGGTACCTCCGGCACCGGCGCCAGCGGGACCACCGGCGGCACCGGAACCACCGGCGCGGGCACCAGCGGCGCTGGCTCGACCGGAACCGGAACCACCGGTACCGGAACCAAGTAAGCGCTCCAAGAGCATCTGAGCGATCACCGCCCCGGGAGCCATTCTCCCGGGGCGCTCTCGCTTTCTGACGAGCGACCGCCAATCAAAGCCCCGGGCTCAGCCCGGGGTCTTCTTTTCCTAAGGACTTCTGCGACTTCCCCCTCTCCCCGCTCAGAGCTATTGTGAGTCCAACATGCAGTCGCTCCAGGGAAAACTTCTCATCGCCTCCTCCGTCCTGATGGACCCCAATTTCGTCCAGACCATCATCCTTATGGTCCAGCATGACGAGAACGGCGCCCTCGGCCTGGTCTTAAATCGCCCGTTGAACACCACGGTGAAGGAAGCCTGCGAGGAAGCGCTCGAAACTCCCTGTGCGATCACCTCCCACCTCTTCCAGGGCGGCCCCTGTGAAGGTCCGCTGATGGTCCTCCACGGAGAGGATTTGTCCGGTCAAATGGAGGTTATCTCGGGCGTGCACTTCACCACGCAGCGCGATGAGATCGAGGGCCTGCTGGATCGTCCCAACGTGCAGGCCAAGTTCTTCGTCGGTTACTCGGGGTGGAGCGCGGGGCAACTGGAAGGGGAAATGGAGACCGGCTCCTGGCTGACGGTTCCCGCCACGACGGATCTCATCTTCAGCGACGACGAGGGCCGCTGGAAGCAGCTCATCAAAGAGATCGTGCTGGGCCAGTACATTGATCCGAAGCGGATCCCGGATGATCCATCGGTGAACTGACTTACCGGCGCTTGCGTGCGCCGAGGAGCAGCAAGCCGACGACTACACCGGCGAGGGCGGGTTCGGGGACTGCGCGCGTTGCCACGATCTGACCGCCGAAGGTGAGGCTGGAATCGTTGGTGCTGGCGGCGGTGTAGAGGATTGAGCCAGTGGAGATGTAGAGCGTGAGGGTTTCCACGCCGGAGGCGGTGGTGAGGGTGGAGTTGGTGACGGCGCCGTTGGCGGTGCCTTTGCCGGAGAAGTTGAATTCACCGGGGGTGTTGCCGTAGCTGAAGTCCGATGAGCCGGATTTCACCACGAGGGCGAGATTGCCGGAGCCTGAAGAAAACGAGGTACCGTTGATGGTGAACGGATCGGACTCGAGATCGAGCTGGAATCCGCGCAGGGCTTCAAGTGTGGTGCTGAAGAAGGGACCATCGGCGGTGCGACCGTAGTTCGCGAAGGCGCTCCCGGGCGAGCCGTCGGTGAACGGCTGCTGCTTGGTGCCGAGGTTGACGGCATTTAGGGCGGAGCCGGCGTTGAACTGGAGGATGTTGCCGGTGCGATCAAGCTGAATCGTGCCCGTGTAGCTGGTCGAGGTGGAGCCGTTGGTCTGAGCGGTGGCAAAGTTCCCCGTCAGGTTTCCACCCACTGAAAGAAAGCTCTGAGACTGGTCGATCGTGTAGGTGTACCGATCGGCAAGAGTGACGAGAGGCAGCACCAGCAGCGTAGCCAGCGCGGTAACGGTAGTGCGGAACAGCATGATCCCTCCTGGCATTGGAGATGAGAACGTACACCACGTGCTTGGATGGTGAAGCGCCGAATATTGCGCGACCCGCCTGGTGAGGATCGTCGGCTGGGCGTGTGGGGCTTGAAGGATTCGGGCGAGCAGGTCCGATAACACGCGGGGTGGTGACGGCGAGGCGTTAACTGCTTTTGCTGTGCGTGGCGGTAACGGTGCCGGCGGTGCCGCCTCTTACGGCAAAGTCGCCGATGATCGTCATCTTGCGAGGGTCGAGCTTGGCGACAAGGTCATCCAAGATCGTGTTGACGACGCCCTCGTAGAAGATGCCCTTGTTGCGGAAGGAGAAGAAATAGAGCTTGAGGCTCTTCATCTCGACGCATTTTTGGGCCGGGGTGTAGATGACGGTGATGGTGGCGAAATCGGGCTGACCGGTGACCGGGCACACGCTGGTGAACTCGGGGAAGGTGAACTTGATCTCGTAGTCGCGGTCGGGGCGCGGGTTATCGAAGGTGTCGAGGATGGAGCGCGGGTCGGCGAACTGCTGGTCGGAAACGATAGACTTCTTGCCGAGGTGGGCGGGGGACTGCTGTGATTCGGAAGGCACTTTCGCTCCAGTTGACGTCTTCGAGGTTTCGCGGGAATTCTAGTCATGATGTCGCGAAACGACCACGCGGGCTAAGATAGGCGGCTCATGCGGCGCATCGTGCTTTTGGTGATCTGTGGCTTGTTGCTGACGACGGCGTGCGACCGCTCGGGCGACGGGCTGGTCGGGAAGACGACGATTCGCTTTTGGAATGGATTTACTGGGCCTGATGGCCGGACGATGTTGCAGATCGTCAAGCGGTTCAATGATGCGAATCCCGACCTGAACGTCATCATGCAGCGGATGGAGTGGGGGACGTATTACAACAAGCTCTTCGTCGCGGGGTTGAGCGGGCGAGCGCCGGAGGTTTTTGTCAGCCACTCTTATGCGCTGCGGCGTTTCATGGGGGCGGGATTTGTGCGGCCGGTGGATGATCTGATTGGTGTGGGCGAGGGGAAGCTGGATCCGGCGGATTTCGACGCAAACGTGCTGGCAAACCTGGAGACAGGTGGGCAGCACTGGGGCATTCCGCTCGACGTGCATCCGCTGGGGATGTTCTACAACAAGACGATGTTCAAGCTGGCGGGGATCGTGGATGAGAAGGGAGAGGCGCGGCCGCCGCGGAATCGCGAAGAGTTTATGGAGGCGTGCCGGAAGCTTACGGATCGGAAGAGGAGCCAGTGGGGGTTTGTGTTTACCTGGCAGCGGACGAACTGTTTCTCGGTGGTTCGGCAGTTCGGCGGGAGGCTCGCGGATCCGTTGAGCGGCGAGCCGACAATGGCGCTGCGGGCGAATGTGGAGGCGCTGGATTGGTGCGCGACCCTGGTGCGGGAGAAACTGGTTCCAGCGCCGCAGGACTTTAATGCGTGGATCGGATTCAGGCAGGGGAAGGTGGGGATGGCATTTGAGGGGATTTACATGATGCCGGACCTGGTGAAGCAGGAGGAGCTGGATTGGGGCGCGGCGCCGATGCCGGTGCTGGGGAAGGAGCCGGCGGCTTGGGGGGAGACGCACAGCATGGTGCTGCGGAAGGATCTGGAGGGGAAGAAGCTGGATGGGGCGAAACGGCTGATTAGATATCTGTCTGATCATTCGCTGGAGTGGGCGGCGGCGGGACAGGTGCCGGTGCGGAAGAGCCTGCGGGAGAGCGATGTGTTCAAGAAGATGTATGCGCAGTCGCAGTTTGCGAAGGAGATTCCATACATCAGCTATCTGCCGGCGAGCACCTATGTTTTTGAGTTTTTGACGGAGTGGGATCTGGCGGTGGAGCTGGTGCTCCGGGGGACTTTGACAGCGGAAGACGCGCTGCGGCAGGCGCAGGAGAAGATGGTACGCATTGCGGGCCGCGCGGGGGGTGGAGCGTGAGCGATTCGGTCGTCCAGAAGAGCCCTCACCCTGCCCTGCCCCCGAGTAGCGGGAGAGGGGAAAATTCAGAGGAGGGAAGACCCTCACCCGTGCCCTCTCCCGCGTTCGGGAGAGGGGGCAGAGGAAATCGAGACGTGGCGCGCGCGGGGGATTGGGCGGGGTATGGGTTTCTGGCGCCTTACCTGGTCGTGTTCAGCGTGTTCATCGTGTTGCCGCTGGTGGTGGGGCTCGCGTTGAGCTTTACGAATGTGGACATGAAGTCGACCGAACCGGCGCGGTTTGTGGGGGCGGCGAACTTTCGCGAGGCGTTTGGTGATCCCTACTTTTGGAAAGCGCTTTGGGCGACGGTGCGGTTTGTGGCGATGGCGTCGCCGCTGACGGTGACGATTGCGCTGCTCATCGCGCTGGGGATCAGCGTGGTGCCGGAGCGGCGGCAGCATGTCTACCGGTTGATGGTGTTCGTGCCGACGATGATTACGATCTCGGTGGCGGGGATCTTGTGGCGGTGGTTTTACGCCGATGAGTTCGGGCTGTTCAACATGTGGCTGACCAAGCTGCACCTGGATCAGATCCGGTTCCTGAGCGACGTGGGGTGGGCGATGCGGTCAATCGTGATCATGACGCTTTGGTGGACGGTGGGCGGGCCGGTGGTGGTGCTGCTCGCGGGAATCAAGCAGATCCCGGATGCGTATTACGAGGCGGCGTCGATCGACGGAGCGACGGGGTGGAAGAGCCTATGGCACATCACGCTGCCGCTCCTGAAGCCGGTGCTGCTGTTTGTGATTGTGATGAACATCATCGGGGCGTGGCAGGTATTCGGGCAGCCATTCATCATCACGACCGGCGGGCCGGAGCGGAGCACGCTGGTGCTGATGCAGTACATTTACGCGACGTCGTTTTTGAATTACCGGCTGGGGTATGGGGCAGCGATGAGCTGGTTGCTGTTTGTGATCATTGCGGTGTTTTCTCTGGTGCAGTTTCGGTTTCTGCGGGAGAAGTGATTGATGTAGAAGGGCACTTGGCAGTGGCTGACACAGGCTACGGGCCGAGAGTTTGCTTCTAGCAGAAGAGCCCTCACCCTGCCCTCTCCCGGAGTACCGGGAGAGGGGAAGAGAGGGAGATGCAGCACAGGCGGGTTGACCGCAATATGAGAGGAAATTGAGTGCAGGAGCGGGCTCGGAATGTTTGGGTTGAAGTGGGAATCGCGCTGGCGGCGCTGGTGTTTTTGGCGCCCGTGGTCCTGATCTTCATCACGTCGCTGAAGCCGGAGTCGGAGATTGTGCACTTTGATTCCGTGTGGCCGAAGAATCCGCGGTTGGGGATCAAGAATAATTTTGAGTATGTGCTCAAGACGCCGGAGGAGATTCCGATTTTGCGGTGGCTGCGGAACTCGGTGATGATCAGCACGTCGGTGACGCTGCTGGTGCTGACGGTGGATTCGCTGGCGGCGTACGCGCTGGCGCGGCTGCGGCTGCCGGGGAAGAAGTACATTTTCGGGCTGATCCTCGCGACGTTGATGGTGCCGGGACAGATCCTGCTGGTGCCGGTGTATTTGATCTTGAACAAGCTGGGATGGATCGATTCGCCGCTGGCGCTGATCGTGCCGGCGAGCGCGGGCGCGTTTGGCGTGTTTCTGCTGCACCAGTTCTTCAAGGCGATCCCGAAAGAGCTGGAAGAGGCGGCGATGCTGGATGGATGCTCGAAGCTGGGGATCTGGTGGCACGTGATGCTGCCGCTCTCGCGGCCGGCGCTGGCGACGCTGGCGATCTTCACATTCATTGGGTCGTGGAATGATTTTCTGGGGCCGCTGGTGTTTCTGGATTCAGTGGAGAAGTACACGCTGCCGGTGGGCGTGGCGCTGTTTCAGTCAAGCTATACGAGCGAGTATGGGCTGACGCTGGCGGCGAGCGTGGTGTGTACGACTCCGGTACTGGTAATCTTTCTGGTGTTCAGCAAGCAGATTATTCGGGGGATGGCGATGACGGGGATGAAGGATTGAGAGGAGCGAGGGAACAGAACCAAGCCTCTCACTGCGTCAGCTCTCCCAGGTCCAATCGATACTTGCGCATCTTTTTGTAGAGGGTGGTGCGGTTGATATCGAGTTCTTTAGCGGTGGCGTTGCGGTTGAAGCTGTTGCGGTGGAGGGCGGCTTCGATGATTTGGCGTTCCGGTTCCTCCAGCGCGACCGCGAGCGGGAGGGGGCGATCGGGGATGGCAAGTCCGGCGGCGGGGAGCTTGGCGCTGGTGGGGCGAGCGGATTGGAATTGCCGGACGGGGTCAGGGAGATCTTCGACGTCGATCTGCGGCTTGCGACAGAGAACGACGGCACGCTCAACGGCGTTCTCCAGTTCGCGCACGTTGCCGGGCCAGTCGTAGCGTTGCATGGCGGCGATCGCAGCGTCGGAGAAGCCGAGGATTTCGCGGTTGGCGTCGGCGCAGAATTTTCGGAGGAAGTGGCCCGCGAGGAGCGGGATGTCCCCCAGGCGCTCGCGCAGGCTGGGCAGGCGGATGTTGACAACGTTGATGCGGTAGTAAAGGTCCTGGCGGAATTTCTGCTGGGCGACGAGATCGGCAAGATCGGCGTTGGTGGCGAGGATAACGCGGACGTCGACGGTTTTGGTTTCGCTGGAGCCGACCGGTTCCAGCACGCGCTCCTGGAGCACGCGGAGGAGCTTGACCTGCATCGCGGGCGGAGCGGAGTTGATTTCGTCAAGAAAGAGGGTTCCACCGTCGGCGGCCATGAAGCGGCCGATCTTGTCGGCGACGGCGCCGGTGAAGGCGCCTTTGATGTGGCCGAAGAGCTCGGATTCGAGGAGGGTTTCCGGAAGCGCGCCGCAGGAGATTTCGACAAACGGTTTGTCGCGGCGCGGTGAGCGGTGGTGGATCGCGCGGGCGACGAGTGATTTACCGGTGCCCGATTCGCCTCCCATCAGGATTGTGGTTCGACTGTCGGCGACAGCGCCGACGAGGTCGAAGATCTTGAGCATCTTGTAGTCATGGCCGACGATGTTCTCCAGGCCGAAGCGGAGGTCGAGCTGCTGCTTGAGCGTTTGATTTTCGAAGAGGAGCGACTGCTGGCGGACCGCCTTTTCGACGACGACGCGGATCTCGTCGTCGATGATCGGTTTGGTGAGGTAGTCGAAGGCGCCCATCTTGGTCGCTTCGACGGCGCCTTCGATGGAGCCGTAACCGGTGATGACGATGACGACAACGTGCGGGGCGAGGCGCTTGAGGTCGCGGAGGAACTCGGCAGGTTTGATGCCGGGCATGTTAATGTCGGCCAGGAGGAGCTCGAAGGGCGCGCTTTCGAGCTCGCGCAGGGCCTGCTCGGGGTTGTCAGTGGTGCGGGTGTCGTAGCCTTCGCGGGCGAGGAACTGGGCGAGGGACTGAAGGACGATGCGGTCTTCGTCGAGAATGAGCAGGCGGGGTTTGTGCATGTTGCTGTGGGGAATCATCGGTTGATTTGAATGATGCCTGAATGCAACAGGGGTGGGGTTGGTTTCGCGGCAGGTCCCGATAAAATCGCTACTGAAGACAAGACCAGACAACTGACAAAGGAAAAGCAATGCGCATTGGTGTTCCCAAAGAAGTGAAATCGGACGAGTATCGGGTGGCGATGATGCCGGTGGGGGCGGAGCTTTTGGTGAAGGCGGGGCATCAGGTTTATGTGGAGGCCAATGCGGGAACGAGCAGTGGATTCACGGATGCGGATTATGTGAAGGCGGGGGCGACGATGGTGCCGAATGCGAAGGAGATCTTCGCAACGTGCGACATGATCCAGAAGGTGAAGGAGCCGCAGCCGCAGGAAATTTCGATGTTTCGCCCGGGGCAGGTGATCTTTACGTACTTCCACTTCGCGGCGGATCGGGAATTGACGCAGGCGTGCATGGAGTCGGAGATCATCGCAATCGCGTATGAGACTATCCGAGACAAGCGCGGCACGCTGCCGCTGCTGACCCCGATGAGCGAGATTGCCGGCAAGATGTCGATCCAGGAGGGGGCGAAGTATCTCGAAAAGCCGATGATGGGGCGGGGGATTCTGCTCGGCGGGGTGCCCGGCGTTCCGCCGGCGCATGTGGTGGTGCTGGGCGGCGGCGTGGTAGGGACGAACGCGGCGAAGGTGGCGGCGGGACTGGGCGCGAACGTCGTGATCATGGACGTGAACCTCGAGCGGCTGCGGTATCTGGATGACGTGATGCCCGCGAACGTACACACCATTTATTCTGATCCGGCGACGATTCGCGACCAGGTTCGCCAGGCGGACCTGGTCGTCGGCGCTGTGCTGATTCCGGGGGCGAAAGCGCCGCGGCTGGTTGTGCGGGATGATCTGAAGGAGATGAAGAACGGCGCGGTGATCGTGGACGTGGCAATCGACCAGGGCGGTTGCATTGAGACGGCCCGACCGACGACTCACCAGCAGCCGACGTATGTGGTCGAGGGCGTGGTGCACTATTGCGTGACGAACATGCCGGGCGCGGTCGGGCGGACGAGCACGATGGCGCTCAATAACGCGACGCTTCCTTACTCGCTGAAGCTGGCGAACAAAGGATACGAGCGGGCGGCGGAGGAAGATCCGGGTCTGGCGGAAGGGATCAACCTGGTTCAGGGGCGCGTGACGAATTCGGCGGTGGCGGAGTCGCTGCACCTGAAGCACTCGCCCCTGAAGGGAAAGTAGGCGCGGGACTCGGACGAAAGCAGACGCTGGCTCGAGCATGAAGAATGACTTCGTGCTCGCTGCTTTTTCACGGCATCAGATTTGGCGTATCATTCCCCACCCCATGGCGAAAAACATCAAAGCCCGTTCTGTGGATTACGCGCAGTGGTACCTGGACGTCATCAAGGCCGCACAGCTTGCGGACTATTCTCCCGTGAAAGGGTGCATGGTGATTCGGCCGGAAGGCTTTGCGATCTGGGAAGCGATCCAGCGCGACCTTGATCGGCGGTTCAAGGACACGGGCCACGTCAACGCGTACTTCCCGCTGCTGATACCGCAGAGCTTCCTGGCGAAAGAGGCGCAGCACGTGGAAGGTTTTGCGATGGAATGTGCGCTGGTGACGCACACGCGGCTGGAGAAAGATCCGAGCGGGAAGGGGCTGCGGCCGGCGCCGGATTCGGCACTGGAGGAAGCGCTGGTGATCCGGCCGACGTCGGAGACGATCATCGGGCACATGTACTCGGAATGGATCCAGTCGTATCGCGATTTGCCGGTGCTGATCAACCAGTGGGCGAACGTGATGCGTTGGGAGATGCGGACGCGGCTGTTCCTCCGCACGGCTGAATTCCTGTGGCAGGAAGGGCACACCGCGCACGAGACGGAGAGCGAGGCGCAGGAAGAGACACTGCGGATGCTGGACGTGTACGCCGCGTTCGCGGAGGAGACGCTGGCGCTGCCGGTGGTGAAAGGGACGAAGACGGAGAGCGAGAAGTTCCCCGGAGCGGTGACGACGTACTGCATCGAGGGGATGATGCAGGATGGAAAGGCGCTCCAGGCGGGGACGAGCCACAACCTGGGGCAGAATTTCTCCAAGGCGTTCGACATCAAGTTCCTGGGGCGGGATCAGAAGCAGGAGTTCGTGTGGACCACGAGTTGGGGCGTCTCGACTCGGCTGATCGGTGCGATGATCATGGCGCATTCGGATGACGAGGGGCTCATCGTTCCGCCTCGCGTTGCGCCGGTGGTGGCCGCGATTGTGCCGATCTTCAAGACCGATGAAGAGAAGGCGAAGGTGCAAAGCTTCATCAACCAGATGCTGTCGAGGCTTGCGCCTTCGGGGGAGCAGGGGAATGGACGCCGGACGGCGGACGGAATCGAGACGCACTTCTTCGACAAGGCAACGCATCAGCGGATCGTGGTGGATTGGCGCGATGCGCGGCCGGGAGATAAGCAGTATCACTGGGAACAGCGGGGCGTGCCGTTCCGGATGGAAGTGGGGCCGCGAGATGTGGATGGGGGCGTGTTCGTGCTGAAGCGCCGGCTGGATCGGGGGAAGGAGAACGTGCCGGCTTCGCAGGCGAGTGCGGAGTGGTTGAGAGGGAAGCTCGAAGAAGTTCACACGCTGATGCTGGAGAAGGCGCGGGCGCTGCAAGAGCAGTTGACCGCGACGGCTCATTCGTATGACGAGATGAAAAAGATCCTGGCGGAGAAGGGGGGATTCGTGCGGGCTTATTTTAACCCGAGCGTAGAGAATGAGAAGAGGATCAAAGACGAGACGAAGGCGACGGTGCGATGCATTCCCTTCGAGCAGCCGGGGGTGGGGGGGAAGGATGTTTTTACGGGGGAGGAGACTTCTACGCAGGTGTTGTTTGCGCAGGCGTATTAGCGCGTTCGGGGCGGAGTTGGTGATCGAGGAAGGCGTATGATGTGAAGTGATGGGTGATGTGGCGCAGAGGCTGAGCGTTTATCCGGCGTTGGGTGCGCCGGTGAGGGTTTCGCTGACGATGCTGGGGGCACACGCTTGCCCGTATCTTCCGGGGCGGGTGTCGACGAGTCGGGCGTTTTTGACAAAGAGGTTGGACCCGCTGCTGTATCACGCATTTATGGATGCGGGGTTTCGGCGATCGGGCAGGCTGATCTACCAACCAGTGTGCGCGGGTTGCCGAGCGTGTGTACCCGTTCGGGTGCCGGTCGATAGGTTTGTGCATTCGAAGTCGCAGCGGCGGTGTTGGCGGAGGAATGCGGATCTGCGGGTTGAGGTGGGGTTGCCGGCGCCGACGGCGGAGAAGTTTGAGCTGTATCGGCGGTATACGACCGGGCGTCACGACGATCAGCAGCCGACGGATCTGGAGAGCTTTTTGGCGTTCCTGTACGAATCGCCAGTAGATACACTCGAGTTCGTCTACCGGGATGCAGCGGGACAGTTGCTCGCGGTGGGCATTTGTGATGTTTGCGCCAGCTCGCTGAGCAGCGTTTACTTTTACTTCGATCCGGAGGAAGAGAAGCGCGGCTTGGGAACGTACAGCGCGCTTTGGGAAATCGAGTACGCCCGGCGGGAGAAGATCCCGCACTACTACCTGGGGTACTGGATCAAGGGTGCGCCGACGATGGAGTACAAGGCGAACTTTCGTCCCAACGAGCTGTTGAACACAGACGGCATCTGGCGGGCTGATGGGTCGTAAGGATGCGGCAGGGTATGCGGTGAGAGCGGACTTTTTCGAGAAGAACTGTGAAGACTAAAGTTGAAACTGAATTTTGTCGTTGTAATAATTCGTCACCCGGAAAGCGTTGAGCCACGGATGGTTGATGCGCGCGAAGCCTCACGCACCGGGTTGTAGTAACTGAGGCATTCTGGAACTGCGGAGGGCACGTGTTCTCGTCCCCCCACACCCATGGGCAAGTCGGCGTGACTCTTTCCAAGCGGCCCCGCATCCTCATCGTCGAAGATCACACGCCCACGCGTTTGGCGATGAGCCGGTTGATTCGGCAGGCGGGCGCCGAAGTGGTGACAGCGCGCGATGGCGAGGAAGGCTTGGGGTACCTTCTGACGCAGCGATTCGATGTGCTGCTGACGGACCTGCGGATGCCGGTGATGGACGGCTTTGAGCTGGTGCATCATTGTATGCGCCTGCCGGAGTCGCACCGTCCGAGCCGGGT
Organism: Tepidisphaeraceae bacterium; assembly: GCA_036387255.1. Classification (GTDB taxonomy): domain Bacteria; phylum Planctomycetota; class Phycisphaerae; order Tepidisphaerales; family Tepidisphaeraceae; genus DASVUC01. Next base: position 44,127 of record DASVUC010000142.1, read on the forward strand.
GATCGCGATCAGCGGAGAATATGAGGCTGGGGTTTTGCAGGGGCAGCCGGTGCAGTTCATGGCCAAGCCGTTCGATTTGCAGACGCTGTTGGACATGATTGGCGGGAAGCCAAATTAGGCTCAGCGGTCGCGCGGAAGCTTGAGTGGGGCGTCCGTGTGCGCGGGCAGAAAGCCCGTGTGGCGGGGGGGTCCGTCAAACTCCGGCAAATTTTGACATCGGTGGGGTGGTCAGTAGACTGAGGGGGCAATCGGATTGGGCAATCCGATCATTTCTCTCACTGGGCGAATGGGATGTTCTACAACAAAAATGCGCGGCGGCGGTCTGGGGGTGCTTTGCGTAGCTTCGCGGTGGTGCAGACGCTCGAGCAGAGGCGGCTGTTGGCCTTCGCGGATCTCACCAGCTCGGGCACGCTGCTGGTGAATGGCACGGCGGCGGCGGACACGATCAAGGTTTCGCAGGACGACGTGAATGTTGTCGTCGAGGTTGACGGTGCCGCGTTCAACTTCACGCGCGCGAGCGTTCACCGGATCTATCTCGACGCGGGCGCTGGCGACGACACGGTGACGATTACGGCCAAGCACCGGGCGACGCTGCTGGGGGGCGAGGGGAACGACAAATTGGTTGGAGGGCCTTACGCGGATTTTCTGGACGGGCAGGGGGGCGACGACACGCTCAACGGCGAGGGCGCCAACGACACGCTCAACGGCGGTGCGGGGAAAGACGTGATGGAGTATGGAGACCGGACCATCGGCTTCAACTTCGACGTGGGGCAGGTGCAGAACGCGGTGTATCCCGTCGTCGCGCGCAGCAGCGATGGCGCGGAAGAAGATGACGCGAAGGACTATTTCGAAACAGTGGCGGCGACGAACCAGAACGACACGTTCACTCCGCTGGTCGGGCAGGGCAAGCTGCTGCCTTATGCGATCACGCTGATCGGGCGCGGCGGGGATGATGTGTTCAAAGGGGGCGGCGGAGAGCTTCCACTGACCGAGATCGGCGGGCCAGGGAAAGATTACTTCGGCGGATATACAGGTGGCGCGGCGGCGAACAAGTCGCCGACGGTGTTGGGCGGGCCCGGGAATGACAGCTTCGAACTGGCGGCGGCTTGGGGATACACCGATGGCGGGTCGGGCGCTGACAGCATGGTGGGAACGAGCACGCGGGCGCTGGGATTTGTGGATCTGAACCAGTATCGCGACGTGGAAAACGCGATTGGCGCTACCGGCGATGTGATCGGCAATGCGCAGAACAACTACATCACGTTCGCGCAGATGGACAACGCGCCGAGCAAGACGCTGGTGGCGAACGGCAACGGCGGCAATGACACGATCGTTGGGAGCGAGTTCAATGACTCGCTGAGCGGCGGCGATGGGGATGACGTCATCTCCGGCGCGATCGGGCGGGACAAGATCTACGGAGGCGAGGGTAACGATGCCCTCAACGGCAACGGAGGCGACGATCGGATCTACGGCGGAAATGGCAACGACACGCTCGTCGGCAGCGGTGGGCGGGACGCGCTGTACGGAGAGGCGGGCGGCGATCTGTTCATGTGTCGGGATAAACACATCGATACGCTGGTCGGCGGGAGTGGCGATGATCCGGCAAAGCTGGATCACCTGGAAGTGAATGATGTGTATCGGGAGATTGAGAAGTTGATTTAGTGGGATCCCTGCACAAGAGGGGGATGCATGGGCACGGATTATGCCACGTGGGAGAGAATGTGCCTTTGAGCCGTGGGCGCGCCTCACGGCTTCCAATCCGGTCGGGGTGACCTACAATCCCTGACCCGATGGAGACGCCTGAGGTTGGATTTCTGGATGTGGGTGTGTTGCTGGATGCGAGTGAACCTCGACCGGCGCGGGGGGTGTTTGGGTTTGGGGTGGCTATTTTTGCGGTGATTGTCCTGCTGAGCGCGGCGTTGTCGGCGCAGTCGAAGGCGTGGAGCGCGGTGATCGAGCTGGTGTCGCCGCTGGCGATGATGGCGGTGATCGGGGTGATGATGCTGTACACCAGCCGGACGGTGCAGCGCCGGCGGGAGGAGATGAAGCAGCTCGAGGCGATCGAGGAGCTGATGCAGCTTCGGCGCTGGCGTGAGGCGGCGATGATGTTGCAGGGGATACTGTCGCAACCCACGCGGACACCTCAGGCGCGAGCGCAGGCGCTGATTTATCTTTCGAGCGTGCTGTCGCGGTACCACCGCTTCAGCGATGCGATTGCGGTGCAGGATCATCTGCTGCAAACGATTCGCTTTGATGATGGGACGGATTACGCGATTCGCCTCGGGCGGGCGATGGCAATGCTGCGCGAGGATCACCTGGTCGATGCGGATCGCGCAATGAACGAGCTTCGGAGGCTCACGGAGGATCGCGATCGCGCGGGGCTGGCGCTGGTGGAGCTTTATCGCGACGTGAAAACCGGGCATCCCGAAGAGGCGGTGGCGGTGTTCGAGCGGTCGCTCGAGGCGCTGCGCGATCAGCTGGGGCATCGAGTGGGGGATGCGTATGTGCTGGTGGCCAAGGCGTACGACATGCTGAAGCTGGAGGTTGAGGCACGGCAGATGTATGAGAAGGCGACGCTGCTGGAGCCGGTCGTTGAGCTGGAGCGGCGATATCCGGAGGTGGCGACGCTGCGGACCAGGTACGCGGTGGCGCCGATGCCGGAAGGGATGGCGGCATGATCCCAGCGCAGCTAGCCATTTCACGCCTCCGCCGTGATCTCACGCTGGGGCTTGCGCTGAACATCGTGCTGTGCGTGCTGGCGGCGGCGTGCCTGGTGCTGCCGATGAGCATCGGCGGATTTGGGGGAATCATGTTGCTGACATTGGTGGGTGTGATCTGGCTGGGGCTGAGCTATCAGAGTGTGAAGGGATCGCGATTGGCGGCGGGGTCGCCGGGCTTGATTGCGGCGGGGGAACTGGAAATAGCGGAACACCAGATCGAGTCGGCGCTTAAGAGCTTTTCACTGTATCGCACCAGCAAGCTGATGGCGCTGCATCACCTGGCACTGCTTCGACATGCGCAAAAGCGCTGGGAGGATTGTGCGCAGCTTTGCCGTGAGCTTCTTCAGCAGCGGTTGGGGAGCCTGCGGCCGCTGGAGCGGCCGACACGTCTGATGCTGGCAGAGGCGCTGTTGGAGCTGAACGATTTGCCGGCGGCGCATCTGGCGATTCTTCAGCTCTATCAGCAGCGATTAACGTTGGGCGAGGCGACGAATCTGCTGCTGGTGCAACTTGACTACGAGACGCGCATCAGTTCATGGGAGCAGATGTGTCAAGGCTTGAGCGCCAAGGCGCAGCTTGCGGAACTGCTGCCGGCCGGCAAGAGCGCGCGGGCGCAGGCGTTTCTGGCGCTGGCGGCGCGGAAGGCAGGCTACGAGGATTGGAGCCAGTGGCTTCGCCGTCGCGCGGAACTCCTGGTTGATGTGAATGAACTGACCAAGGGGAGGCCGGTTCTTTGGGAGCTCTGGGCGGCGCCGGCGGCGCAGGCTCAGGTGTCGCAGTCGGGGGCCACGACTCCCGCTACGGCGGCAGATTCTGCGGGTTCGCAAGCGGACCCGGCTCCGTTTGGCCGATAGACCTTTTCTGCGCGTGTCGTGAGCGTGGACCAACCCGCGCGCTTTGGATTTGGGTCCATTGTCGGATACCTTCCGCACCATTCAGATAAGCACTGGAAAACGAACAGCTTAAAGGGCAAACGGATGCTTCGACGAACCCAGCGCCTCACGGCGGGTGTGCTTCTCACCGCGATCACCTGCCTTCCCGCAATTACCTTTGCACAAGCCGCGACAAACAGCAGCGCCACGAAACCCGCGACGACGACCGCGGCTTCGCAGCCTGTAGAGTCTGTGAACGCGGCGCTGGGGGAGCGTATTGCTTATGGCATGGCGCAAGGGCTGCTGCGCGCGCGTCCGATTGTGCAGGCGACGTGGCCGGCGACGGTGGCGCTGCTTGAGGGCGCGATGCGTTGCGCGCCGGACGAGCCACGGATTCAGCGAATGCTGGTCGAGGCGCTGCTGCGGGAGGGCAGCAGTCAGCGGGCGCTGGAAGTGCTGTTGAAGTATCGATTAACGAATGAAGGAAAAGACGATCATGGGGCGCAGACGCAGACGATCGATCTGTATCTGACGCAGCTTGATACGGTGGATAAGCAGATCGCATATCTGCGGGATGTGGTGGGGCGGAACTCAATTCCCGATCCGGTTCGGTCGTACTCAGCGCTGCGGTGTGCGGAACTGCTTGCGGAGCACATGCAGGATGAGGAATCGCTGAAGATGGTGGATCAGGCGCTGCGCCTGAATCCACTGAACCTTCGTGCGCTGCGGATCCGGTACCAGACGCTGAAGAACGGGACGCCGACGGAGCGCCTGGCGGCGATGCTGGCGATGCTGAAGAGCAATCCGGCGCAGCCGGCGTTGCTGCTGGCGGTGGCGCAGGACCTGGCGGATGCAGGCCTGCTTCAGCCGGCGCTTCAGTGGTACAACGTGGCGTTGTCGCTTTATCCGCGCACGGAGCTGCGTACGCCGGGCCGCGAGACGGTGGTGGATTTTGCGTGCCTGATCTTCATGAGCGGCGACGCAAAAACCGCCGATGGGATCGTGACCCGCATCACCACGGCGGAGCCGGATTCGATCAATGCGTGGCTGCTGCGATTGATTATTGCCAGGTCGGCAAACGATAAGGAAGGCCTGGGCGTAATCAGCCGGCAGGCGGGGATCGCGCTGACGAATAGGCTGGCGATGCTGCGGCGTGCGGCGGGTGATGCAACGGCGACGACCCGACCGGTCGAACCAACGGGCGAGGTTCCGTCGGTGGACGTACCCGCAAATCTGGCGGCGCTACAGCGGGCGAATAACCCGGATTTGGTGGAACAGTTCGGCGTCGTCGCGCAGACGATGGCGTGGATCAAGATCTACTTTGAAGAAAAACCGGCCGACGCGGAGCCGTGGATCAACGCGCTTTCCCGGATTGTGCCGCAGAATGATCCGACGGTGGCGCGGCTTCAGGGTTGGCAGATGCTCAGGGCCAACAACGTCGCGGGGGCGCGGGCGAAGCTGTCGGCTATGGCGACGCAGGATCCGCTGGCGGCGGCAGGGCTGGTGCTGGCGGCGGACAACACCCCTCAGGCGCAGGACAAGGCGGGGATCGAGGGGCGGGGAATCCTTAGCAGTAATCCATCTGGACTGACGGGTGCGCAGCTCGTGGAGATGCTGGCGCCGAAGGGGATTCGGCTGGTGCCGGGACCCATCGCCGATCAACTTTCGGCGGAGCTGGCGAAGTTTCCGCGGGACTGGCTGGGGATCTTGGAGCAGCCGCAGAATTTCTACACGCTGCGTCTGGATCCGGTGCGCTTCGCGCTTCAGCCGGGCGATCCGCTCCTGCTGCGCGTTGTGATCATGAACAACAGCGATTTCGATCTAACGATCGGGCCGGAGGGGATTCTGCACAATGATTTGTGGATGGATGCCCAGCTTCGCGGAGCGAACCAGGACACCTTTGGATCGGAAGCCTTTGATCGAATCACGAAGCGGCTGGTGCTGCCCGCGAAGCAGACGATGAGCCAGACGGTGCGCCTGGATACGGCACAGCTTCCGCTGGCGCTGTTGGGCAACCCACAGAAGTTTTTCCAGATCAGCGCCGCGTGCATGACGAATCCGATCATGATCGGCGGGCAGATCACGACGGGGCCGGGTGGGTATCGCGCCGTTCTGCCGAAGGAGCGGATGATGGAGCGGCAAGCGGCGCCGTTCAACTCGCCGCAGGTCGTGCAGCGGGTGGACGCAAATGTGACAAACGGGGAGCCGGCGCAGAAGGTTCAGGCGCTGGAGCTGCTTGCAACGTTCTACAACGCGCTGATGACGATCGAAGATCCGAAGGCGAAGGAGCTGGCAGGCCACTTTGCGGAGGAGATCCGCCGCGGAACGACGGAGACGGATCCTACGGTGCGGGCGTGGGCGCTGTACGTGCTGTCATTTCTGGCGGGCGAGCGGGATTTGCCGGTGATCGTTCGGACGATGGTGCAGGATCCGAATTGGCAGACGCGGATGCTATCGATCGTGCTGATCGAATTGCGCGGCGCTCCGCGCCAGTTGATCAAGCCTCTAGAGCAGGATCCTGACCCGCTGGTGAAAAAGCTGGCGATTGCGATCGGGAAGATGCCGGTGGTTCGACCGCCAGCGACACAGCCAGCGCCAGGCGCCGCGCCAACCGGTGGTTCGCCCGCGCCGAGTCCTGCGCCTGCGGGACCCGGGGTGAGCCAAGGTGGCGCTGCGGCGCCGGTGGCCCCGGGACCGGCGGCGATTCCAACCGGTGCGCCACCTAGCGGGGCTGCGCCGACTGGTGGTGCGCCGGCGAGTGGCGGGCCACGAATCATGACGACACCACCACCGCCGGCATCTGGACCGACGTTACCGTGAGGGTTTGACTTGGGGGTGCGGGGAGGGGACGCGCAGCAGAGCGGCGAAGCGCTCGGTTGCTGGAACGCGTGAATGATCTGTGTTTTGTCGGGGTGTTGAAGTTGACGGGAATGGCTTAGAATCTTTTTGTTGAAGATTCGGGAAGCTCAATCTCTTTCGGGGCGGCCACTGACATTTGGGCAGGACTTTCGCCGGTTTTTTGTGAGCGGGATGGCGGCGCTGCTGCCGACACTGATCACGTTCTGGCTGCTGGTGTGGGCGTGGAACTTTCTGTGGGAGTACCTGGGGCGGCACCTGATTTTCTGCATCAAGTGGATCTGGCTGCGCCTGGCGGGCGCAGGAATCGTGCGCACGGAGCCGGCGGGATATATCGGCCGATACTGGAGCGGCGAAGATCTCTCAACCCGCATCGTGGGTGTGCTGCTGGCGGTGCTGCTGATCTACATCGTGGGGGTCTTTATCGGGAACTTCATCGGGCGGACGTTCTATCGTTTGCTGGAGTCTGCGGTGATGCGCGTGCCGCTGATCCGTGCGATTTATCCGTCGGTGAAGCAGGTGACGGACTTCATCTTATCAAATCGGCGGACGCAGTTTGTGGCGAGCCATGTGGTGGCGGTGCAGCCTCATGAGAAGGGGATTTGGTCAATTGGGCTGGTGACGGGATCGGGGCTCAGGCCGCTTTCTGATGTGACGGGGGAGGAAATGGTGACGGTGTTTGTGCCTTCGACGCCGACAGCATTTACCGGGTATGTGCTGGTGGTTCCGCGGAGCGCGGTGGTGGAATTGCCGCTAAGCGTGGAAGAGGCGATGCGAATGCTGGTGAGTGGTGGGGTAATCGCACCGCAGAGTTCTCCAACTTCACTCGATCAACCGGCGGGGGAGCAGTTAGAACTTGAATCTCAAGCGAGCTTGGCGGAACAGCGGCGCGCCGCTAGCTAGTCATTGGGCGCGGGCAAATAGACGTCGATGGACTAAAATGCCCGCAAGCGAAGAGAACTTCATCAACCTTCGAAGGAAGGAGCGACAGCGTGATTGTCACCATTTCATCCCGGCACATGGAAGTCACCGAGGCCCTTAAGCAGTACGCGACCGATAAGGCGGGCAAGCTGACGAAATATTACGACCGAATCCAGGAGATCGAGGTCATCTTCGACAACAAGAAGGAAAACACGCTTGTTGAGATCATCGTGAACGCGGAGCACAAGAACTTGTTTGTGGCGCACCACAACGACGGGGATGCGTACGCGAGCATCGATGGGTGCATCGACAAGCTTGAGCGGCAGTTGAGCGAGCACAAGAAGCGGTACCGGAACCGGAAGCATCCGGGGGATGAGCCGGTGAAGCGGGCGACGGGGACTTGAGAGGAAAGCACGAAATTCGACGCACGAAATACGAAACAAATTCGAAGCATGAAGGTTAATGTCGGAAACATCGGTGGGGGTTTGCGACATTGCTTCTTTGAGATTCAAATTTGTTTCGGATTTCGCATTTCGGATTTTGTGCTTCGGATTCTCTGCCCCCGGGGGCGGGTGCTTTGCATCTAACGCCCCCTCCCTCCACAATACGGCTGGAGAGACAACAGTCTTATGAAGCTCAAGGATTTCATTGTTCCTCAGGCGGTGGTTGCGGAACTCGCGGCGACGGATCGGGATGGGGTGTTGCGCGAGCTCGTGTCGTCGCTGGCGGCGGCGGGGGCGCTGGCGCAGGAGAGTGTGGACGACGTCGTGGCCGCGCTCATGAAGCGCGAGCAGAACGGCTCGACCGGGTTCGGTAAGGGGGTGGCGGTGCCGCACGTGAAGCATCCGGCGGTGAAGAAGATGGCGGGGACCGTGGGCCGGAGCACGGGCGGGATTGATTTCGCGGCGCTGGACCATCAGCCGGTGTACAGCGTGGTGCTGCTGTTGTCGCCGGAGAATCAACCGCAGCAGCATTTGCAGGCGATGAACATCATCTTCACGAACTTGCAGAAGGACATGTTCCGCCGGTTCCTGCGGCAGAGCGGGACGCGCGAGGCGATCAACGAGCTGCTGGACGAAGCAGACCAGGGCAAGGCTTAAGCGAGCGTCGATGCCCAAGGTTTCGCGCGAGATCGTCGTGAGCAACAAGCTGGGCCTGCATGCGCGGCCGGCGATGCAGTTCGTGGATCTGGCCAATCAGTTCAAGAGCGACATCGTGGTCAATAAAGGTGGGGAAGAACCGGCGACCGCCGATGGGAAGAGTGTGATGCAGATGATCATCCTTGCCGCCACAGAGGGCACTCCGCTTATGATCGATGCGGATGGGGATGATGCAGAGGAAGCCGTTAGGCAGTTGGTGGAGCTGTTTGAGAGTAAGTTCGGCGAAGAGTGAGTCGTTGAAGCATGGGCGGGACGTCCATGCGACGTGAGAGAGATAACTGGTCCGCTGAAGCGGACCCTACCCAAACGCATGGGCGGGACGCCCATGCCACGCGACGGATGGAGATTAAGAAAGGCATTGGCGTTTCGCCCGGAGTGGTCATCGGTACGGCCGTGGTGCTGGATGCCGAGGACATTGTGGTGCCGCGCCGTCAGGTTGAGGAGGGGAAGGAGAACGCGGAGGTCGATCGGGTGGGCAAGGCGCTGGATGATTCGGCGCGGGATTTGGGGGTGTTGCGCGACCAGATGTCCAAGAGTCATGGGGGCGAGATCAGCGGCATCTTTGACTTCCACATGGGAATGCTCAAGGACAAGTCGCTGCTGAAGCAGATCCTGGGGGAGATTGGGAAGAATCGATGGACGGCGGAGTATGCGGTGAGCGTGGTGCTTCGGCAGTACGCGCAGCGCTTTCAGTCGATGAGCGACAAGTATTTCGCCGAACGGGTGAAGGATGTTTATGACATTGAGCGGCGGCTGATGCGCAGCCTGGTGGGGCAGAAGCGCGAGGACCTGACCCACCTGACGCGGGATGTGATCGTGGTGGCGCACGACATGCTGCCGAGCCAGACGGCGGCGCTGGATAAACTGCACGTGCGCGGATTTGCGACGGACGTGGGCGGGCGAACGAGCCACACGGCGATCGTGGCGCGTGCGATGGGGATACCGGCCGTGGTGGGCTTGGGGAACATCACGTCGGAAGTGTCTGCCGGGGACATGCTGATCATCGACGGCAACCGCGGCGTGATCATCATCAATCCGGACGAAGATCAGCTTGCGGAACATCGCGAGCTGTCGCGGAAGCAGATCAAGTTTGAGGAAGAGCTTCAGTCGATCGCAAAGCTGCCGGCGCAGACGCAGGATGGGCACCAGGTGAGCTTATGGGCGAATATTGAATTCCCTGAAGACATCGACGGCGCCCTGACACGCGGCGGCGAGGGCATCGGGCTGTATCGCACAGAGTTTTTGTACCTCGCGAAGACGGATCATGAGCCTTCAGAAGAAGATCACTACAACGCGTATGCCGACGCGCTGAAGCGACTGGGTGGCCGCCCGCTGGTGATTCGCACGCTGGACCTGGGGGCGGACAAGTACACGCAGGAGAAGGCGGCGAACCCGGAGCGCAATCCCTTTCTGGGCGACCGCTCAATTCGAATGTGTCTGCACGACATCCCGATGTTCAAGAAGCAGCTTCGGGCGATCATGCGCGCCAGCGTGCTGGGGGACGTGCGGATCATGTTCCCGATGATCAGCACGCTGATGGAGCTGCGCCAGGCGAAGATGATCCTGAACGACGTGATGGAAGAGCTTGAGGATGAGAACATCGCGTTTCGGCGGGAGCTTTCCATCGGGATCATGATTGAGGTGCCGGCAGCGGCGCTAATGGCGACCCAATTTGCCAGGGAGGTGAACTTTTTCTCGATTGGGACCAACGACCTGGTGCAGTACACGCTGGCGGTGGACCGGACCAATGAACGGGTTGCCGGGCTCTTCTGTCCGGCACACCCGGCGGTTTTGGCGCTAGTGCGGGACGTGATTCGCTCCGGGAGCCGGAATAACATCGGGGTAAGTGTTTGTGGTGAAATGGCGGGCGATCCGTTGTACACTCTCTTGCTGCTGGGGCTGGGACTGACTAACTTCAGCATGAACGGCCCGGACATTCCCGAGGTCAAGAAGATCATCCGCTCAACCACCATGGAAAATGCCCGCCGTGTGGCGCGCAAGGTAATGAGCTTCGACAGCGAACGACAGGTGATGCATTTTCTCCGCGAAGAAACGCGGAAATTCATCCCAGAGGCTTTCTAACCGTCATTCGCCGCTTCCCTTTGTCACTTGCTGGAGCTTTGGCTCGCGAGGACAGACCAGCGGCCGATGACCAATGCAAAGGACAACCGAGTGGCAAAAGAGATGTTGATCAACGTCTCCGAGGGCGAAGAGTGCCGAATCGCTCTCCTGGAGGACGGCAAGCTCGATGAGCTTTACATGGAGCGAACCAGCTCCACTTCGCATGTGGGGAACATCTATAAGGGGAAGGTTACGAACGTCGAGGCGAGCATTCAGGCCGCATTCATCGACTTCGGGCTGGGGCGCAACGGGTTCCTGCACATCAGCGATCTCATGCCGCACTACTTCGGCAAGAAGGGTGAGGACATCCACGAAGCGGTGGGGCGGAAGATGGCGCGGCGGGATCGTCCGCCGATTCAAAAGTGCCTGCGCCGCGGCGACGATATCATCGTCCAGATCATCAAGGAAGGCATCGGCACGAAAGGGCCGACGCTGAGCACGTACGTCTCCATCCCCGGGCGCATCCTCGTGATGATGCCGGGGATGAACAAGATGGGGATCAGCAAGAAGATCGAGGATGAGACCGAGCGCATGCGCTTGCGCAAGATCCTGGATTCGCTCAAGCCGCCGAAGGGCGTCGGGTTCATCATCCGCACAGCCGGGGTGGGCAAGTCCAAGACCGAAATTCAGCGCGACCTGACGTATCTCTCACGCCTGTGGGCGCAGATTGAGAAGCTTCAGGAAGAGGCGGCGCCCGTAGAGCTCTACACCGAAGGCGATCTCGTTACACGCACGGTGCGCGATGTCTTCACCAGCGATGTCGAGAAGATCGTGGTGGACAGCAAGGACGTGGCCAAGCGCGTGAAGGAAGTGATCAAGCTCACCAGCCCGCGGGCGCGGAACAAGGTGGAGCTGTATGAAGAGACGATGCCCTTGTTCCACAAGTACGGCATCGAGGCCGAAATTGAGCAGATGTACTCGCGCCATGTGCCGCTGCCGAGTGGCGGCTCGCTGGTGATCGATTCGACGGAAGCGATCGTGGCGATCGACGTGAACAGCGGGAAGTTCCGCGATCATTCGGATGCGGAGACGACGGCATACAAGACCGACATGGAAGCCGCGGACGAGATTCCGCGCCAGCTTCGGTTGCGCGACTTGGGCGGCGTGATCATCTGCGACTTCATCGACCTGCGCTTCGAGCGGCATCGCCGGGAGGTGGAGCAGCGGCTGCACGACAACCTCAAGAACGATCGCGCCAAGACGAAGATGCTGCGCATGAGCCAGTTCGGGATCATCGAGATGACCCGGCAGCGGATGCGGCCTTCGCTGAAGCGGTCGATCTATTTTGATTGCCCGCACTGCAAGGGCGGCGGCCTGGTGAAGACGCCGGAGAGCATGAGCCTGGACGTGATGCGGCGGCTGGCCATCGCGGCGAATGATCTGAAGGTGGCGCGGGTCGAGCTCGCGGTCTGCCCCGAAGTTGCGTTTTACCTGCTGAACAAGAAGCGCGTGTCGCTGACCAATCTTGAAGAGCAAACGAAGAAGAAGGTTTCAATCCGGTCGGATCCGGCTCTGGGTCTGGACGAGCAGCGGTTGCAGCTCTTTGATGCGCGCGACGGACTCGTCGTGCTTCCGCAGTTGGGGAGCGAAGACCCGCTCGGCCATACGTCGCAGCTTCACACTCGGCCGGCGGATGGGGCGCGTGGCGGGCCGCGCGATGATGGTCGGCGCGGGCGGGGCGGGCGCGGTCGAGATGGCCGCGGCCGAGGTGGTCGTGGCGGCGACCAGCCGCGTCGCGATGAGGAGCGATATCACGCCGATGAGGCGGAGGAAGCGGTCGAGGCGCGCGAGCGTGAAGAAACCGCCGCAACGGAAGAGACGCAGGAGGGCGCGGCAACCGCTGAGCAGGATGTGGTGGACATCGAAGACGGCGGCAGCGAAATTGGCGAGCGTCCCGCCGGTGAATTTGAGCGGTATGATCATCGCGGCGGCGGGCGGCGCGATGACCGTCGCGGCGGACGCGGACGGCGCGGTCGCGGTGGGCGGGGGCGGAATGACCGGCCAGATCGCGGCGATCAACAGCGAGACGATCGCGGCCAAGGCGGAGATCGTGTCCAGCGAGATGGTCGCGGACAAAGAGACGACCGCGGGCAACGTGACGATCGCGGGCAACGTGACGACCGCGGGCAACGAGACGACCGCGGGCAACGAGACGACCGCGGGCAACGTGACAATCGCGGGCAACGTGACAATCGTCCCGCGCCGGCTCCGGTGGAAGCGATGGCGAGCGGTGAGGAAGGGGTGGACGAAGAGCCGCAGGAAATACTCGGCACCGAGGGTGTTGAGCAGGAGCATGATGATCAGCAGCACGATGTCGGCGCATCTTCGGATGGTGCGGACACCCGGGATGCTGGCGATGCGCGCGCGGAAGCGGGCGGCAATATGGAAGAGGAGGAGATCGAGCTCCAGCCGCCGCATGTGGATCATCGCGAGCGCAGCGTTGGGAACCTTGGCGGCGACGAGGATGGTCGGCGTCGTCGTCGGCGCGGCGGTCGTCGGCATCGGCGCCGGAACGAGGATGGTGGCGGCGGTGGGAATGGCCAGCCGTCGTTCAACAAGAACCCGCAGCAACAGCGGCGGCCGCAGCAAAATGCGCCGCAGCAGCCGCCTCCGGTGCAGGCACTTCACGATGATGCGATGGAGGATGATGCGCCGGCGCCAGGGAATGAGCTCAATCCTCCGCCGCGCGCGAACCCGCAGCCAAATCGGGGCGGCGGGAAGTATCGTCGCGGCGGTGGTGGCGGCGGTGGTCGTGGCGGTCAGAATCAGCAGCGGCACGGCGGGCAGCGGTTCGGCGGCCAGCATTCCAACCAGCGCTTCACGCAGCCGCAGAGGCGTCCGCAGCCGCAGCGGGTTCCGCCCCCGCAGCAGAACCAGCCCCCGCGCCCGCAGAGCAACCAGCCGCCTCCGCCGAAGGTTGAGCGGACGGGTTCGACGGATCGGCATTTGATCAACGACGAGCCGGCCGCTCCGCAGCCGCCAAGCCGGCCGCGGACGTATCGGGATCTGGATGCGATTCCGGATGATTATGATTGATCGTCGCTGAGCCGCGATGAAAACCGAGCTCGCTTACCTCAATCCGCAGGAGGCCATCGCAATGCGCGCCTCTGTCGGGCGGCGGGTGGCGGCGCTGCTTCTGGACTTGCTCTTCACCGCCCCGCTGATTGGCGTGCTTGGCTTGGTCGGATCGTTCTATTCCGAAGCAACGCATCAGCGCACCAGCGTGTTCTATGTGATCGCCGCTCTTTTCGCTGCACTGTATCTGCTGACAGAAATTGTTCTGGCTGCAACGCCGGGGATGATGATCGTGCGCCTGCGGATCGTGCAGAGCGGCGGCGCAGAAGCACCCGTGCCAAAGCTCTTGCTGCGATGGTGCTGGAAGTACTATGCGCTGCTGCTGTGGGTTGCTGTCGGGCTGCTCCTGGAACGGACGCACATGGTTCGATGGGAAGCGGTGGGTCGATTGGCCGTCCTTGTCGGGCTGGCCGTGCCGAGCGTTCCGGTTGTCTTCCTGGTGGCGCTGGTCCGGTCGCTCCTGCGGCGGGCAGGCGAGCCGCTGTGGTTTGATCAGTTCAGTGGAACGAGTGTTTGGTTTACTTCTGGCCGCGCTTAGTGCGGGCGCCTGGCCGCTTCGAGACCCCAGAACTGTCCCCGTCGTAGAAGCGCAGCAGTTCATCCTTCCATTCTTTCGCGTAATCGATGCCAATCCGCTTGTCTTTGACAACATTGTCTGGCGGTGGGCCCTCGAGGAGGAAAAGCCGCTCGCCGATGAGATCGGTGCCGTTCATGGCCACGTTGATGGACATCTCCCGGCACAGTTTTCCGGGGCCTGAAAGATCCGCCTCCCAGTCGTCCAGGGGTTCAGCCGCGCGAATCAGAACGGCCTGCGCATTCCCGATCGGCGCGCAAACGATGTTGAGCATGTCGTACATCCCATAGATGAAGTAGACGTACGCGTGACCGGCGGGGCCGTACATCACTTCGGTGCGCTTGGTCCGACCCTTGGCGGCGTGGCAGGCCAGATCATGCTCGCCAACGTAGGCTTCGGTTTCGACAATGCGAGCGCGAAGCTCTCGGTTGCGAAAGCGGTGAACGAGGATCTTGCCCAGAAGATCCGGCGCGACCACGGCGGCGTCGCGGCCATAGAAGGAACGGGGAAGCTTGTTCATGGTACGGCTGAGGGCGCGGTGGTGGGTGACAAAGGTCGGGTAGTGGCTGTTTGGTTGTCGATCGTGAGCAGCGTCTCGCCGAGGAGGTCGGTGGCCTTGTGGACGGATGAACTGACGAGACGGCCGGTGTTGTCGACAGCAATGATGGCAAAGTTCATCGTCTCCTGGTTGCCGTCGCCGGAAAAGATTTTCAGACGCTTCTGCTCGCCCGGCTGGAGTGTGATGCCATTGTTCCAATTGCCGCCGATGTAAACCGAATGCACATCGAGGCGTGAAGAGGTGGCGTTCTTGACTGTGATATACAACATAAACGACGGCAACAAGACTGAAATCACCAGCGCGACGATTCCAACAACAACCAGCACTTCAACGGGTTTGATCCGCCGCATGGAGTCCTCGCCCTTGCTCTCTCAACTGGCGATGCGGTTGAGAATCTCGCACCCTTGCTTCAGCTTCTCGTCCGTGGTCGCGTAGCTGATGCGAAAGTGGGTGTCGCGTTCGCTGAAGACGTTACCGGGGATGACCAGGACGTTGTTGTCGATGGCGCGGGCGACGAAGTCGGAAGCTGTCATTCCCTTCGGCGCTTTGGGAAAGGTATAGAAGGCGCCTTCGGGTTTGACGATCTCGAACTTCGTGCTGAGGGTGTCGAAGACGATGTCGCGCTTGGTGCGGTAGTTGGCGCGGGCCTGCTCCATCGAGACGTCGAGGGCTTTAAGGGCCGCGTATTGCAGCGGTGACGGAGCGCAGACGTACGTGTACTGCTGGAGCTTGGTCATCTGCGAAAGGATGGCCTCGGGGCCGGCGGCGTAACCCAGCCGCCAGCCCGTCATGGCGTGGGATTTGGAGAAGCCGCGGAGGATGATCGTCTTCTCGTAGCTTCTCGCCGGCGAAGGGAGCGAGGTCATGTCCCCGTACAGGAACGGCTCATAGATCTCGTCGCTGATGATGAGGAGGTCGTGCTGGCGCGCCAGTTCTACGGCGGCGTCGACTTCCTGCTGGGTCATCACCACGCCGGTGGGATTGCTCGGCGTGTTCAGGATCAGCAGCTTGGTCTTCGGAGTGATGGCTTTTTCCACGCGGTCGGCGTGGAAGCGAAAATCGGGGTAGCTGTCGACCATCACGGATTTGCCGCCCGCCATCGTCAGCAGGTGCTTGTACATGACAAAGTACGGGTCCAGGAAGACAGCTTCATCGCCCGGGTTGATCGTCGCGAGAATGGCGAGGAATAAGCCGCCGGAGACGCCCGAGGTGATCAGCACATCCCCCACATCGCGCCCCATCTCCTCAGACAAGTCGGCGCGAAGCTTCGTGCGGAGGGGTTCAATGCCTTGCGTTTGCGTGTAGCGATTGTGGCCCTTTCGGATGGATTCGATAGCGGCTTCTTTGACGGTATCGGGGACGTCGAAGTCCGGCAGGCCGATCGAGAGGTTGATCGGGTCCTTCATCTTCGCCGCGAGGTCGAAGACCTTGCGGATGCCGGAGGCGTCGACGCCGAGAGCGCGGGTGGCGAGGTAGTCGGTGGCGGACTTCATGACAGAGACCTTAAGCGAGAAGACGCAAACGTAAAGAAGGCGGTCGCCCGCAAGGTGACCGCCTTCCAAATTTCTTCTGGACTGCCCACTTCAGTGGCCAGTGAAAACGGATTACTTCTTCTTCCCAGCAGCGGGCGCGCCACCCTTGGCGGCAGCAGGGGCAGCGCCTTTGGCTCCGCCCGCGGGGGCGGCGGGTGCGGCGCCCTTGGCACCGGCAGCGCCCTTGCCGCCGGCGGCGGGAGCAGCGGCGGCAGCGGGTGCGCCGCCCGTGGCGGCTGCGCCTTCGGCGGCGTCAGTCTTGGCGGCTTTGCCGGTCTCCAGCTTACGATGCGCGACCTTCGGCAGCCCGTAGACGCTCTTGGAGTCGTTCCACTTCTCTTGTTCCTTCAGCTTCTCAAGCCGCTCGGCGCGGGTGAGAACATTGCGGTGACGGATCAGTGCATTGGCGGCCTTAAGCGAACGATC